>NZ_JAUBUY010000031.1:28141-78390 GCF_036705565.1 Microcoleus sp. AT8-B5 | reverse complement strand
TGACACAGATTCAAAGCATAATTCCAGAACCATCTCGCACAGCCAAAAGACTTTGCCAGCAAGACATCTTGCTCATCTGTGGGATAAATTCTGTACTTGTAAGCTTTATACATTTATCAGGAGTGCAGAATACCGGTAAAAATATCATAGTGCACAAAAACGATATTGATTCGCTGTCGCTCAATTTATTTTCTGACTCATTTTCATCCCGACGCTCACCTTCGGTAGAGCGCGGGACTTCCCATTCGCATTAGTTAAATTGCTAAGTTGGCTGAGCTTCCATCCAATCAAAAATCAGGTTTAATTGTTCCAGTGTCACTAACCCGTACTGCCACAGAACCATCGGCAGTTCGCTGGCATCTTGTTCACCGTGTCGGAGAGCAACGGCGATGGCAGAATTCGATATTGCCAACTCTCCCCGCAAATAATCGATCAGTTGAGCCTTTCTCATCACCTTCACCGCCTGTTTTATGCGCTATTGTAAAGATATGTAGCTAATCAGTCTGTATCGGAAGTTTAAGTGCTCTAATTTTAGGTTCACAATAGAGAACCTTGTGTGATGGAAACCTCACAAAACTTGTGATAAAATTAAGAGAAAAAAGCGATCGCAGTCACAAGAACTGCGAGAATCAAAAATTGGGTTCCGCGATCGCTCGCTTCCCATGAATTCATTTAAAATTGCTAAAGTCCTAGCTGAAGCTGAACTCCCGCTTCTGTACCGCTGTCGGTTTGTTTGGGAGGTAAAGGATTTCCTTGACGCTGGGCGTCCGAAGGAGTAGTAATAAATTCCAATGGGCCCTCGATTTTGAGGCGAAATGTGTCGCCCAAGCTGCTTTCCCTTCTAGCAGAATTAGCCGCCGTTTCTGGTTCACCAATCAAGTTGTGGTAGTCCGAGTCTAAGGTTCTGTCCTCCACAGTCCTCAACGAGTCCCCCGATAAAGTCGTTTCCGAATATTGGGGCGTTGGTTGCAGTCTTTGTTGGGCGAGAACCGCCGGGGTCAAACCGATAAAAATTGAGCTCAGTCCGAGAGCAGTGCCAAGAGTAGCAATAACTGCGTTCATCATCCATGCCTCCGCTAGTTGCATCCTACTATCCTTATTTTACCCAGTCGCAATTAAGTTGTACTCTATCAAAAGTAGCTGCTTGTGGAGATATCAATTAAATTTACTGTCAAAACTTATAACTTTCGATCGCGCTATCGGTCAAATATAACTGACGCAGCAACCGGGTTGAAACGCCAAAATACGTCATTTCAGACATGAGTCAACCAAAAACTCTATTGGTTTGATTAGCGCGCCTCATGAGTGGAAAAATAGTTAGTGCTGGACGCACGGGCGGCTATCCATCGGTTGTTTTTCACGAAAATAGTTCGTTGCAGACCGCCAAAACGCTAAAAAAACCTGGTTTGAGATACCAGTTCCCAAAAAAATGCAACGGCAGACAAATTCCAAGCCCTTACAGAATCAGTCTTTCCTACTTCTTTAATTCTTTAATCTCAAATCTATAATAGGATGAGCGTGTAGAGTGAGTCCAGGATTGATACTGCATTCATCTCGATCGCCAATGTTCCCCAAGCGGACGATCGCGCTAAGATGGCGGTGGCAGTCGTTAAAAATTCAGTTGCCAGCGGCAGATTCCGAACTCTTAACAGCACTTTGCCTACTAAAACCATCTCAACTTCAAAACCTGCGCTCATCAAGTTGTACTTGACCAATAATTTCTTAATGGTACCCGCCACGTGATTTATCCGTGGAATCAATCCAACATCCAAAATCCTTGCATCCTCAAGCCCCCGGATTTATCCGTGGTGTCAATCTAAAATCTAAAATCTAAAATCTAAAATCGAATGACCAATAATTTCAAAGGTGGTACCCGCCACGTGATTTATCCGTGGAATCAATCCAAAATCCAAAATCCTTGCATCCTCAAGCCCCCGGATTTATCCGTGGTGTCAATTCTTTAATCTCAAATCTAAAATCTAAAATCGAATGACCGGAATGTTGTGGGTTCATAATAGTTCTGCTTTACCATGCCAATCAAATATCTGACAGACCCGATTTTAAAAATGTCGCGCAAAGTGCCAATTCGCATCGTCCTTGTTGTACCTTTTGCACTCCAGACTTTCGCTGCTGTAGGGTTGACGGGGTGGCTGTCGTTGCGGAACGGGCGCATAGCCGTCAACGATGTTGCCGCCCAACTGCGGACAGAAGTCACATCGCGTATCCAGCAACATATTAACAGTTATATTGAAACGCCACACCAAATCAATCAGCTCAATCTCGATGCCATCCGTCTTGGCATTGTGAACGTGCAGGATAGTGATAGTTTGCAACGCTACTTCTACAAACAAATCAAAATTTTTGATAAAATTAGCTACATTCAATTTGCATCCGAAGAAAAAGATTTTATTGGAGTGGAACGCCTCGACGACGGCAAGTTGCAAGTTCAGATTTCTAATCAATCTACTGGCTATAATTTGCATAGCTACGGGCTGTCAGAGTTGGAGGAACCAACCAAACTATTAAAAACTACTCTCAACTACGACCCCCGCCTCCGACCTTGGTACATAGCTCCGGTGCGTGCAGGAAAACCGACTTGGAGTAAAATCTATAATTATTTTGACGCTCCCAAACTAGCGATTACGGCGGCTCAACCAGTTTATGGCGAGGATGGTAAACTGATTGGCATTTTGGGTTCTGACTTGGCGCTTTCCAAGCTCAATCAATTTTTGGAAACTCTAAAAATTGGCAAATCAGGACAGACTTTTATTGTAGAAAGGTCTGGGCAATTGGTGGCAAATTCTACTCTGGAACCGCCATTTATTGTTAGCAATGGTGTTGCGAAACGGATTGTGGCAACGAGCAGCAAGAATGTTCTCATTCGATCGACCGCCCGCTATTTGACTGAACGCTTCGGGGATTTGCACAAAATTGACAGATCTCGCCAGTTAGATTTTACGATCGACGGTCAACGGCAATTTCTACAGGTGACGCC
Organism: Microcoleus sp. AT8-B5; assembly: GCF_036705565.1. Lineage (NCBI taxonomy): Bacteria > Bacillati > Cyanobacteriota > Cyanophyceae > Oscillatoriales > Microcoleaceae > Microcoleus > Microcoleus sp. AT8-B5. The sequence goes on along the minus strand of NZ_JAUBUY010000031.1, from coordinate 75,395 downwards.
GCTTTTAGACAGCAGGGGCCTCGACTGGTTGATTGTGGTGACGGTTCCTGAAGCCGATTTTATGGAAAGGATTAATGCCAACACTCGGTATACTGTGGTGATGTGTCTGGGTGCTTTGGTGCTGGCAACGGTGATTGGCGCTCTGACTTCTAGGTGGATTGTTGTACCGATTCGGCGTCTGAGCAAGGCTGCGGAGGGTTTGTCCCGGGGAGAATGGGACGGGATGGCGGTAGATTCCCGCTTGATGGCGTCTGTAGAGCGAGAGGATGAGGTGGGTGTCCTGGCTCGCTCTTTTAATATGATGGCCGCTCAATTGGAAGAGTCGTTTACTACTCTCGAAGATCGGGTGGAATCTGCGATCGCCGACAAAAATCAATTAATTATTTCTCTGAAAAAATCCCAGCAAAAACTGGCTCTCCATCTTCACCAAACTCCTTTGGGTGCGATTGAATGGAATCTAAACTTTGAAGTAGCGGAATGGAATTTGTCAGCGGAAAGAATTTTTGGATACAACCGTTTGGAAGCAATGGGACGCCACGGAGTCGATCTCATAGTTCCTGAAAATGCTAAGGAGTATGTCCGGCAACTATCTATAACTTTGCTCACTAATCAAGGAGGAATTAGTAGTATTAACGAGAACATCAGAAAAGACGGAAAAATTATTCTGTGCGAGTGGTACAATACGACCTTGGTTGATGCTGATGGCAGCATTATCGGGGTGGCATCGCTGATTCAGGATGTGACTGAATTTCACAGTGCTGTGGGGCAGTTGCGGGCCAGCGAGGAGCGGTTTCGCCAGTTGGCAGAAAATATTCATGAGGTATTTTGGATTAGAGAACCCAATCAAAAGCAGCTAGTTTATGTGAGCCCTGCTTGCGAGAAAATATGGAATTTGAGCTGTCAGAGTTTGCAGTCAGAACCGGAGGCTTTTTGGGATGCTATTCACCGGGAGGATCTCGATCGCGTCAAGGCTGCTTTTGCGAAACAGGGGCGGGGCGATTATGATGAGGAGTATCGGGTAGTGCGCTCGGACGGTTCAGTTTGCTGGGTGCGCGATCGGGCTTTTCCAGTCCGCAGCCAAACCGGAGAAATTTACCGCATCGTCGGTATTGCTGAAGATATTACCCAGCGCAAATTAGCAGAAGAATTCCAAAAAGTCGCTCAAACCGCTCAAGCAGCAAACCAAGCCAAAAGCGCCTTTTTAGCTAATATGAGCCACGAATTGCGAACTCCCCTCAACGCGATTATTGGTTACAGCGATATGCTCACAGAAGACGCGGAGGATTTAGGCTGCGAAGATTTTATCCCCGACTTGCAAAAAATTCAAACTGCCGGTAAACACCTGCTATCTTTAATTAGCGACATTCTAGATATTTCTAAGATTGAAGCGGGGCGGATGGAACTTTACTTAGAAACTTTCAACCCGGTTAATTTAATTGACGAGGTAGTTTCTACTGTCAAACCCTTGGTAGATAAAAATTCAAATAAGTTTGAAGTTGATGTTGCTGACGACTTGGGAATGATGTATGCTGACATTACCAAAACTCGTCAAATATTGCTCAACCTGCTGAGCAATGCAGCCAAATTTACGGAACATGGCACTATTACCCTCTGTATTGAAAGAGTTAAACATGACAGCTTAACCACTCAAGAAATAGCAGAACCTTCCGACTCAATAATTTTTCGCGTAGCTGATACGGGCATTGGGATTCCCCCCGAACAATTGCAGCATTTATTTCAAGCATTTATGCAGGGCGACGCATCAACTACCCGCAAGTATGGCGGCACGGGTTTGGGATTGACGATTAGCCGTCACTTTTGCGTGATGATGGGTGGCGATATGCAGGTTGAAAGCGAGTTAGGTTGCGGTTCGGTTTTTACTGTGTGCTTGCCGGCCCGCGTTGAATTATTGGTCAGCAGTTAGTCTTGCTTTCCGGGAGGCAATTGTTACACAAGAAACCAGGTTTATTGACAAAAAACCTACGCTTTTAGATAATTTATGAGCAATAAACCAAGGTGATGATAGGATGCAGCCTCAGTCTTATTCTAGCTAATTCGCCGTTTCTGCCGCCCCAAAAGTTGAGCTGTTAATACCCCGCCGACGAAGCCAAAGAAATGCCCTTGCCAGGAAATTCCCGGCTGCGAGGGCAAAACTCCCCAAATTAAACTGCCGTAGAAGAAACCGACAATTAAAGATACCAAAATAGATGTAAAGCTGCGTTCAAAATAGCCCCGCAGCAGCAAGAAGCCGAAGTAACCAAAGATTAATCCGCTGGCACCAATGTGAACGGAATAGGGCGCGCCAGTCAGCCAAACTCCGAATCCGCTGACTAGCACAGTGACCGCACTCACGATAAAAAAGTCGCTAATTTCTCGCAGCATGATCAACCAACCCAATGTCACTAAAGGGAGGGTATTGGTGGCTAAGTGAGCAAAACTGCCGTGCAGAAAAGGCATCAACAGGATGCCTTGAAGTCCGTCGAGGTTGCGGGGGCGGACTCCGTAGGCATTCAGCCTGCCTCCGAATAGGAATACATCGACAATTTCGATAATCCAGAGGAGGGAGACGAAGCCACCGAGAATGGCGGCGTGGCTTTGCAATTCGCGGGTGATAGCTTTGGTTTCTGGGTTACTCATGGGTGGTGAGGACGGTGATACCGATTATTTCTCATTGTAGAAGTTTCTGAGCGATCGCGAGCAAAGATTGTTGGGTCGATGTTTCAGGGTTTTTTGCAGCAGAGCTTATTTAGAAATATTATAAGTTTTATTAAAAATTCCGCATTTTCACGTATAGGATAATTCACCTGGATGCGTCACAATTGTAATTGAACAACAAAAGGAGACTCAACCGAAGGTTGAAGCTAAAAGGTAGAAGACAGAATTTTTACCCTCTCAATCAATTGTTGGGCTTGAAATGAGGACACTTTTTAGAGCGCACACCGTCTTTAAAAAAATCAGGAACTACTTTTCTCGCCCTAAGTCATTAATTTAAGAAGTTCAATCCGGTAAAGCAAAACGAGATGCTGTAGATACTGATTGTAGATAATATCGCACAAGCTCTACAGAGAGTTCTTGGCACCTCGTTATCAAAGAGGAAGAGAGCAAAATGAACGTATTTGATCATACAGTCTCCTACCGAACTCTGCCACATTGGGTAGGATTTGGCAAACAAGAAACCGCCGTTAATGTCGCTACAAATTCTCAGCCTTACGGTCAAAAGCCACACTTTGACCCCTTGCATCCGCTAAAACAATGGCTTGATAACACTGCAATTAAAAGTCAAAAGTTGGCACGGTTGCTGTGTAAGTTGATTCCTAGCCAGTGTCCGTTTGAGCGAGAAGTCAAAATTGGCGATCGCACTTTATTATCCATTCCGCCGCTGTGCAAGTTAAATCCGCTTTACGAGCAAGTGGTTGGGCTGCGCTTTCGAGCTTTGTGTTATTTGGCTGACGAATGTGGCGAAGATGTGACTCCTTATTGTTAATGCTGCAAAAACTTAAATTTCTCACTGTCATTTCACCCTCCCTTCTCCTTGTTGGGGAGGGTTTTTTTATTTTGAGATTATTCGGTGGTTGAAACCTGTTATATCAATTCCGGTTGCACCGGAATTATTGTTGACTGTTGACTGTTGACTGTTGACTGTTGACTGTGAGTCGAAAAACTGAATGGTTGAGTGTTAACTGTTGACTCGATTTTATTATTCCGATGCAACCGGAAACGATATTAACCTCAAACTCAAATGTGGCAAAGGGCCGATCATTCGATTTTAGATTTTAGATTTTAGATTTTAGATTTTAGATTTTGGATTGACTTGCGCGAGATAAATTCGGGGGCTTGAGGATTTTAGATTTTAGATTTTGGATTGATTCCACGGAGAAATCACGTGGCGGGTACCATCAAGAAATTCTTGGTCATTTGAATTCGAGGTTAAATTAGACAAACTTTCGTCTGCCTCAGCAGAAAAGCCAGATATTCTGTTAGATCCCCGGCTTTTTGAAAAAGTCGGGGATCTAAAGCCTGATCGCATTTAAATACTAAAGGGAGCGAATCACTCGTTGTTCGAGAATGCGTTTGCCTTTGTTATAAATACTAAGGCTAGCTCCTGTAACAATGTAATCGTAGGCACCATTTGTGGCCACGTAACCAGTCCCCTCTTCAGTACGAGCACGCAGGGCGATCGTGCTGCCGTTACTCTTTTTAACGCCGTAGTAATATAGTTGATTGGCGTGGTTGTAGCACAGATAAATCCGAAAGTTGCTGGTCTCGAAATAGTTTTCCACTTTCTGTCTTTTGCGAGCACAAAAATCTCTAACCTGTTTTTGGGGAGTGGATACATTAGCTATTTGTATGGTTTCAATCGGAGACTGAGTGCGAGACGCTGTTGGTGCAGTGCTTGTGTTCGATTGTCCTAAAGCCAAGGTTGCCGCTGGATTGCTGGCAAATAGCATTAAACCGAGTAAGCTGGTTTGTGTGAGTCTTGCTGTGAAGTTCATAAGTCATTCCTTTAAAAGATGTTGATGCGTCTAATCTAGGTAAGTGGGATTGATTAGGGCGATCGAACAGTACAGTTTTCGCCATTGGCCTCAAGGAGGAAATCCTGGGATGCAATTTCCGTTTGCCCTGCGATGGGACACTATTCTCAATAAGCTTTTAGGGGCAGGCTAGAAGCCCGCCCCACAATAGGATTGAATGTATAGTCGAAAGTTCGTTACTGAGAATGATATTTTTTTGTGAGTTTCTCTGCAACTGACTAGCCGCCGGACAATTAAATAACTGGCACTTTCGATTGCTGAGAGGACTTATGCACTAATAGGCGATCGCGAGGACAAAACAGAGAATTATTTTAAATATTGGGCGCCAACTGCGGGCGCTGATGCTAGTTTTCATCAATTTCGATAAGTGCGATCGGGCGACACGCACCAGCAACCCACGAGGGAAGTCTTTACGTGTCGCTTTTGGGCTTTTCCGGTTCAGAAGGTAGATCTCCCTTTTTTTTGGCTTCTAACACCGCTGTTTCAACGATAAAAGCTATCAAGCTAGCTGTGGGTCTACCTTGCCGATCGGCCCACAGTTCTAAGGATTCATAGATGTAGTCGGGGAGTGTGATGTGAACGCGCTTGCTCACTGTCAATATTTACTGTTTGCGAACGCTCCCAATCATACAAGTTTACGCCGATCGCGGTGTTATAACGCTATTTTAGTAATTTTCTGCTACCAATGAGGGCCTTTTGTGCAACAATTTGTACAGCACACCACAGGTGCAAAGTCAAAAGCCAGTCCCCCGCCGTGGAAAGCAAGGACTGGCTATGGCTCCAATTAACAAGGAGATACACCTATTATGCCGTATGAAAAACGTCTCAGACCGTGGATCGTTGTTCGTTTGCTTCCAAATCTACAAAGGGTCGTTATCGGTCGCTTTCGCAGTTGGTCTGATGCAGAGGGTCATTTGCGAGTTCTCAAACAACTGCTTCCCGGTGCTCGATTGACCTTAGTTTTCGATCCGATTGATTAATTTTGGTTGCGAGTTGATTAAGTGCGATCGCCCTTGGTTGAAAGAGGGCGATCGCCTTTTCTAAGCTAAGACAAACTTTTGTCTTTTACCTATGTAAAAGCTTCTAATATCCTAGTCATGGGAATAAAAAGTGAAAGTTCATCGCCTTCTAAGGCAATGAACTCGTATTGCAAATAAAATCCCTTAGCTTGTTCGTTCAATGCGTCAACTATCACTCCCAATACTCCTATATCTTCTGACAAACGAATCACTCTGTTAAAAGCATCGACTAGCAGTGTCTCACCTAGTCTTCTACCCTGCATTGATTGAGTTACTGCCAGTTTTCCGATCCGCATGACTGGAAGGGGGTAGCGCGGCAACCCTCTTCTGTAATTTTCAGGAAGTAACTCTAGTTGTAATGCAGCCATACTTATTGAATAATAACCTGCTACTTGACCGTCACCGTCTTGAGGAATTGCCACCCAAGTTTTAGCAATGCCTTTTCTTTGATTTTGTCGGGCATATTTTTTGAGATACTGATTTAACTCCGGCACACCGCAATCAAAATTCTCCCGAATCACCCGGCTATCATCTATAGAGCAAAAAATCCATTCCATTATTTATTTGCGATCGTATTTTTGCCGATACCTCTCGATCGCTGCTTTCAGCTTAGAGTTAAGTTCTGGTGGGTTTTCAATCGCTGAGGTAACAATTTCCCAATTTGGTTCGGAAAGAACGATCTGTTCTGGTTTGAGTGGCAGTTCTTCGGCTAGATTTAGAGCAACTTCGAGCAGATATTCGCTCAGACTAAGACCCCACAGGGTAGCTGCTTTTTCTAACAGTTCTTTTTGTTCCTGATTGATAGTTATCTCAAGGGTGGTTGTTTGGGGAGTTTGTGTAGGGGTTGACATATTTTTTCACTGAGAGCAAGGTTGGCTCATTTGATATTATAGCAATTTTTCAGGTGGGCGATCGCACGCTTGTTTGAAAAGGGCGATCGCTCCTGCCTGGTGTTAAAATGAATCTAGCGATCGTGTTAAGCAAGAAAAAAATAGCCGTGATACCTATCCAAGAACAAATTGTTGACAAACTGAAAAATTTCTCTGAAATCGAACTACAAGAAATCCTCAACTTTGCTGATTTCCTGTTATTGCAGCGGAGAAAGCAGGAAGTAGCTTCGCCGCCCGATGAAACTGGCAACAGCCAACCAGCAAATATGGATGAAGAGTGCGAAGTTCATTATGTTGGTGGAGTTTTAGTCGTCAAAGCATCATCGGTAAAAAATCCAGAACTGATTAATTGGGATACAATTATTCCCGATATGCGCGAAGATGGAAAATATCTAATTGAAAAGACATGACTCAAAATAATTTACTGTCTCGCATCTCAATCGACTCGAATATCTGCTTTGGAAAACCGTGTATTCGCGGCCATCGCATCTGGGTTTCTCTGATTCTTGACTTTCTAGCTAGCGGCATGACTTTGGAAGAATTGCTTGAGGAATATCCGGGAATTGAACGAGAAGACGTTTTGGCTTGTATTGCTTATGGGGCTGAGTTGGCAAGAGATTATTATGTCGAAATTCCTCTGGGTGAAAAAAAGGTAGTTTTAAAGTGAAGTTAAAACTTGATGAAAATTTGGGCAGCATCCGCGTTGTTTCGATGTTACGTTTGGCTGGCCATGATGTTGCGACTGTACGGGAACAAAATTTGAGTTCCACACCGGATGAATTATTAATTGATATATGTCGGAGGGAAGATAGATGTTTGGTGACTTTGGATAGGGGGTTTGGCAATCGCCTTCGCTACAATCCTTCTGATTATTCTGGGATTGTGGTACTGCGTCTGCCTTCTCAAGCGCAACCGCAAGATTTGCAAGCAGCAGTAGAAATATTAATTCGCGGATTGGATGCGGCAGAAGTTGCGGGTAAATTGTGGATTATCCGAGGGGAACAGCTTTTGGAGTATCAAGCAATATCGTCAGATGAATCTGACTAAAAATTTACCAGATACCGTAGGGTGCGTCGCGATCGACAATTTCCGAAATAGCGATCGACATAGCCTTTTTTACCCTCCATCAACAACCCCACTCGTAGATAACATCGCTAAAATCCAATTTTTTTAATGCTGATTCTTTGACAAAAAAGTTACCTACGCCACCATTGCCCCACATAATATCTATTACCTCATTAGCATCGCCATCCATTTGAAATAAAAGGCTATACGGATCGCTTTCGCTATCGAGTATAGGATCGTTTGATTGAAAAGAACCATGATAGCCACCAATTTTATGACCGCGAGGAACACATAGATTTAGATAATTGTCCCTAACTTCATCGTCTTCTCTAAATAATTTAAAAAAATCTTCTCCTAAAAACTTTGTAAATCCATCATCGTAATGGGTAATTGGCGCATACTTTTTAGTAAATTGCAAACTGCAACTTCCCCAAATAGGCACGTATTCAAATTTGGGCAAAAAATCATAATTGGTGATGATATTCTCAAGGTTGAAATCTGGTTGAGGAAAATAGAAAATTTGAAAAATATCTTCATTATAGCCGAAAGATAAGCCATATAGTTGATCGTCTGGAAGATAAAACTGCAAGATTCCTATATCGGGAAAACCTTCAAGAGGCGGTACTTCAGAAAAGTTGATTTGGGCAAGCAATAATAAGCAATCGCCATTAGGAGTTTTAGGATACTCGAACCCTTTAGGTAAGTATGGCAACCCACCAAATTTACTTTGCCACCAGTTCGCAGGTTCGTTGTTTTCAATTGTAATTTCAATATAGGGTTTGATAGTTGATTCGATTCGATCGCGATACTTTTCTAGTTTGGGAGATAGCGGCACATCAAGTTTGTAGCTCATAAACCGATCGCAACTTATTTTAAATCCAAAACAAAACTTTGCAAGGCGGGCATTTGCCCGCCCAACAAATCATTAAGCGCCGACAGATTCCTTCGCTGCGTAAAGCACCTCAACGGTAATCTTATCAATCCCCCGATCGCGCGCAAACTTCTCAGTATTCCGCTTCACCTTACCCCGCACAAAACCAGGGATTTTATTCAACTCAGCTTGTCCATCCTTCGTCCAACCCATATCAGAATCAGCCGAAATACCCTTCGTAATCACTTCCTTGGTATCGTGGCCGCCGAAGATTTCCAGCAAGTGGTCTTCCATTCCCAAAGTGAAGGAATTGTAGACCAAATCTACGCACTGATTCGTGCCTTCATAACCCAAAAATGGCTTGTAGCCGATCGGGAAATTTTGGACGTGAATCGGTGCAGCAATTACGCCGCAGGGAATATCCAACCGCTTACCTACGTGGCGTTCCATTTGCGTGCCGAAAATCGCCGAAGGTTCCGCTTTGGCGATCGCATCCCCGATCGCCCCGTGATCGTCCGTCACCAGCACTTCATCGCAATACTCGCTTACCTGTTCCCGGAACCAATCAGCATCGTGTTTGCAGTAGGTTCCTGCCCACACAACGTGGATTCCCATCTCGCGAGCCAAAATCTTCGTCATCGCCGCAGCGTGGGTATTATCGCCAAATACGACGGCTTTTTTGCCCGTTAAGTTTTGGCAGTCGATCGATCGCGAAAACCAAGCAGCCTGCGACACAAATCGAGTTTGTTGGTCAATAAAATTTTCGTAATCAACATCCGCACCTTGAGCATTCAAAACTTGCTGAATCTTGCGGATACAGCGCGCAGTTTCTACCACACCCATCGGCGTAATATCGATCATCGGCGTGCCGAATTCTTTTTGCAAATACTCCCCGGCCATCATCCCCAATTCCCGATAAGGAACCAAGTTAAACCAAGCGCGGGGCAGTCTTTTTAAGTTGTGAACCGAAGCACCTTCGGGAATAACTTCGTTGACTTCAATGCCCAAATCTGCCATCAAACGCTTTAGTTCGGTGCAGTCGTGCTGGTTGTGGAAACCCAGCGTAGACATACCGATAATGTTGACAGATGGTTTTTCGCTTTTGGCTTCTACTAAATCGCCTTTTTTGCGGGCTTTGTTGATGTAAAATTGGACGATTTGATCCAAAGTGCGATCGGCAGCTTGCAGTTCGTTTACCCGATAATGGTTAACATCCGCCAGCAATACATCGCCTTTGGCATCCAATTGAGCTCGTTCCACGAAGTTTTCCAAGTCTTCTTGCAGAATGCTGGAGGTGCAAGTCGGGGTGAGCACGATTAAATCTGGGTGTTCTTCTCTGTCTTTGCGGGTGATGTTGTCCACCACCCGTTCCTGCGAACCCCGCGCCAGTACGTGTCTGTCAACGACGCTGGTAGTCACCGGGGTGAAGTCCCGTTCCCTCTCCAGCATGGAACGCATGACGTTGAAATAGTCGTCTCCAATCGGTGCGTGCATGATCGCATGGACGTTTTTGAAGGAAGTGGCGACGCGCAAAGTGCCGATGTGGGCTGGGCCTGCGTACATCCAATAAGCCAATTTCATAGGTATTTTTCCTGATGCTGGTTGAGAATTGCCCGATCGGGCGATTACTGCTAAATTTTAAGGTTGTTTCTGATTTTCTCACCGGATGAATCCTTGAGAAATACTAAGTTTCTGAGGATTTACACATTTGGGAAATGCTCAAACGCTTTGCCTGCTTGGCATTTGACTCGCAATTCAAACAACTTTACCTGGGTTTTATGGCAATAATTCTTAATCTTTCCTAAAATTTTCTTAAGAGTTAGGCAAATTTGATTAATGTAGGGTTCGCTGCCGCGCACCAGACAAGGTGCAATAATTCTGCATTTTTTGTCAAATTTACTCTGCTCAAACGGTCAATCGATTTTAGATTTTAGATTTTAGATTTTAGATTTTAGAATTGAAGCATTGACTTGCGCGAGATAAATACGTTCGGCAAGTTTCATCGGATACAGGTTTTTTATTTCTGGGTCCTCAGTCTGCGAAGGAATGAATTCGGGGGCTTGTCTCCTGGATGCTTTCGGTCAATCGATTGCGCGATTTGAGATTTTCGATTAAAGATTAAAGAATTGAAGCCTTGACCCAGCCCAAAAACGGATACGCTGCCACGTACAGGAGTCGTGGAAAGATAAAAATTGTAGACCCTAGTTCAAGCTCCCAGATTGCATCTGTGGGGTAAATCTAAAATCTAAAATCTAAAATCTAAAATCGACTGACTTGCGCGAGATAAATTCGGGGGATCCTTTATCGGATACAGGTTTTTTATTTCTCCACCCATGAAGCCGGGGGCTTGTATCCTAGATGCTTTCGGTCAGTTAGCTAAACAGACGGGAATCCCCGCACTATATCGCTTCGATTAGTGTGGGATGAAAGGCGCGTGAGGTGAGGATTCCACCCGTCTAGCAATTCAAAACTATGTTTTGAATTGCTAGACGGGTGGATGACGAAACAAACAAACTCTTTGTTTAACGAGTCTATTTTGTACTTCAATATACTTTACTCATGCACTTGACAGTAAATAAAGTATTCTGGTACAGTAACACTAATTGATATGTACCGACCACGCCAAAGGAATGAGAAGCTCTTACCAATATCGATTACGTCCAACAAAGTTACAAGCCATTGAAATCGACAGATGGCTGTCGATGCTATGGGCTCAATACAATTACTTGTTGGCTGATAGATTCAATTGGTACGAGCAAAACCGTTCTCCCATCAATGCGTGTCCGCTAGTTTGCCATTTACCCGAACTGCGGGATAATCCCGAATATTACAGTCAGAAAAAAACGTTACCTCAACTCAAGAAAACTCATCCTTGGTATGCTGAGATTTACTCTCAAGTTCTTCAAGATGTAGTTAAGCGAGTTAAGGTATCTTTTGATCGTTTCCTAAAAGGTGATAGCAACGGAAAGCGTAGTGGCAGACCGAGATTTAAACCACGCAGTCGTTATCGCACGTTCACTTATCCTCAAGTTAAAGACGGTTGTTTACAAAATAACTTAATTAACTTGCCGATGCTTGGAAAAGTTAAGGTTGTTTTACACCGTTCCATACCTAATGGATTCAAAATCAAAACCGTCTCTATCACTAAAAAGGCTGATGGGTACTATCTTACGCTCTCCCTAGAAGATTCAACAGTTCCTACGATTAAACCAGATTTTAATCCTCAAAAGATTACTGGAATTGATGTTGGGCTAAAGAATTTCTTGACAACCTCTGAGGGCGAAACAGTTGCAATTCCTCAACATTACCGCAAAGCCGGGAAACGTCTGCGAACTATTCAGAAGCGAGTATCGCGTCGTAAAAAAGGTAGCAACCGGAGACAGAAAGCAGTTAAGCAACTGGGAAAATGTCACAAGAAAGTAGCAGAGAAGCGTAAAGACTTTCATTTTAAGACGGCTAACGAGCTGTTGAAAAAATATGATGTTGTTGCGGTTGAAAATTTGAATATTAAAGGACTGGCTCGTACAAAATTAGCTAAATCTGTGTTGGATGCTGGGTGGTCAAGCTTTCTGTCGATTCTAACAAATAAAGCCGTAAATGCTGGTGTGTTGGTAATCCCAGTAAGTGCCTACAATACTTCACAAGATTGCTCTAGTTGTGGCGAAAAAGTACCAAAAAAGCTGCATATTCGTTGGCATGACTGCCCTCACTGTGGGTGTAGTCTAGACCGCGATCATAATGCAGCAATAGGAATCAAAAATAGGGCGGTGGGTCATCCCGTGCTTAAAGCTCAGTCAATGTCCGAAGCAATAGCTGGAGTCACTGAGAAGCCTACACCAATGGTGACAGCTTGTGTTGGTGTAGGAGTATGTCACTATTGTTAATCGATGGTCAAAATAGATAGAACTGAAGGAACTTGCAGCTTCCGAAGCAACACTTACTTCCCTCAGCGCCTCGGTAGCGAATTATAGTTAAGATTTGCACCGGCCGGTTTTTTTGAAGCACCGCAAATTCCTACCCGATCGCCGGAAAAAATAAATCTTTCAGCACTTGCGTATTTTCACGAGATGTGGTGAAGCTCCACGAAAGTCAAGCGATTGCTTGGAATCTGAGATGATTTAGTTGTCAATATGGCGATCGAGCATTAAAGTAAATCGTTGCACAAATCCTGTATTTGTGATTTTGTTTACCTAACTGCTGAGGTGACGAAAGCCCCAGCTTGCATTTGTCAGCAGTAGCTCATTCCTGTCAAGGCCTGCTTTCCCACACATCCCAAAAGATAGCTCTTGAGCGATAATGAAGAATAACATAGGATTTACGAAAAGAAACCCGATTTACACGAAAAAATCTTGGGTTTGTCAACGACTAGCAACGAAGAAACCCGGTTTCTAGCCCGCCGCGCGTCAGTCCTGTAACATTGACCAAGCACACCTAATTTGAGAGAACCCAACTATGATGGCAATTCCCGGCGTTGCAGTTCTCGCTCTCATTTATGAAAGCAGCACTTCCCTGGTTTACCGCGGCCACAACGAGCAGAACAACCAACCTGTTATTATCAAACTTATCAAAGAAGACTATCCGACTCCCGAAGAACTGAATAGATACAAGCGCGAATATGAGATCACTGCCAACTTAAGCCTGTTGGACGGAGTTGTGAAAGTGTATAAGTTGCAACAGGTTAGAAATAGTCTGGCAATGATCTTAGAAGATTTTGGCGGGGAATCTTTAAAAATATTTATGGGTTCCCAAAAATTTACCCTTTTAGGATTTCTGACTACGGCCATCAAAGTTGCTGAAACTTTGGGAGAAATTCACGGAAAAAATGTAATTCATAAAGATATAAATCCCTCTAATATAGTTTTTAATCCTGCTACAGGACAAGTGAAACTCATAGATTTCAGCATCTCAACAGCATCCAACCTGGAAAATATTCCCAATAAAAACCCTAATTTTTTAGAAGGCACTTTAGCCTATATGTCGCCCGAACAAACCGGCAGAATGAACCGGGTAGTCGATTACCGCACCGACTTTTATTCCCTCGGCGTTACCTTCTATGAAATCCTGGCAGGACAACTCCCTTTTCCCACTACAGATCCCATGGAGTTAGTTCACTGTCACATAGCCAAACAGCCAGTACCTCTCGCTGAAATAGCCGCAGAAATTCCTAAAACTGTTTCAGATATTGTGATGAAATTGTTAGCAAAAACCGCTGAGGAGCGCTATCAAAGTGCTTGGGGACTAAAAGCTGATTTGGAATCATGCCTGTTTCAGTGGCAAACATCTGGGTTTGTTTCCGATTTTCCTCTCGGCAGGCAAGATATTTCAGACAAATTTCAAATACCTCAAAAACTTTACGGCAGACAGCGAGAAGTTGAAACTCTTTTAGCGGCCTTTGAACGGGTAGCAGCAACAAATAATCGAGGCTACCGCACCGACGATTCTCAAATTTCTGTCATCAAAAAAGAGAGCAAATCGAAAAAAGAAATTCCCTTGTCTGTTTTGGCGAGAGGACAGCATAAATCCCGGAGCGAGATGATGCTGATTGCCGGTTATTCCGGCATTGGCAAATCTGCAATGGTGAAGATTTTAGACAAACCGATTACCCGCCGACGTGGATATTTTATTTGGGGAAAGTTTGACCAGTACAAGCGGACTATTCCTTACTCTGCCGTTGTCAGCGCTTTTTCGGAGTTGGTGCGACAACTGTTAACTGAAAGCGAAGCTCAATTAGCAGTTTGGCGCGAAAAACTCCGCACTTCTTTCGGGCAAAACGGGCAAATTATTATTGATGTTATTCCCGAAGTTGAACTAATTGTCGGAGCTCAGTCTCCTGTATCTGAATTGGGGCCGACGGAATCTCTGAACCGCTTTAATTTAGTATTTCAAAATTTCATTCGCGTATTTTGCCAGCCAGAACATCCGCTGGTCATTTTTCTCGACGATTTGCAGTGGGCTGATTCGGCTACTCTCAAATTGATCGAATTGATGATGACAGATGAAGCTACGCAATATCTGTTTTTAATTGGTGCTTATCGCGATAATGAAGTTAGTCCTACTCATCCTTTAATGATGACTTTGGAGACGCTGCGAAATCAGGAAGCTATCATTAATCAGATTGCTTTGTCGCCGCTGGGGGTGGAAAACATAACTCATTTGATTGCGGAGACTTTGCACAGCGATCGAGAATCTGTCAAACCCTTAGCTGAATTGGTAATCAGCAAAACCGACGGCAATCCTTTTTTTGTCAATCAATTTCTGCAAACATTGTATCAGGAAAACCTGCTAGTTTTTCACCCGCCACAGTTTGGGAGCAAGGGCGGCTGGCATTGGGATATGACTCAAATTGAGCAGTGCGCTATCACTGACAATGTAGTAGATTTGATGGTACAAAAACTGAGAAAACTGCCAAGTTCAACGCAGCAAGTTTTGCGTTTAGTGGCTTGTTTGGGCAACGAATTTGATTTGAATACTCTTTCTTTAATTCATGAGAAAGAAGCATCGGAAACTTTTTCTCACCTGTTGCCAGCGATTAAGTCTGGACTGATTCTGCCAACTTCGGAATTGGAAAGCAAGTCATTAGATTACGTGCTGTTTCCACTATTAATTCTGAATTATAAATTTTTGCACGATCGCGTACAGCAAGCCGCTTATGCTCTGATCGACGACTCGCAAAAAAAGGCAGTTCACCTGAAAATAGGCAGGCAAATCCTAGAAAACACTCCGGCTGAATATCGCGCTGACAGAATCTTTGAATTAGTCGATCACTTGAATGTAGCTCGATCGCTAATTAAAGACGATCGAGAATTAATTGAGCTGGCAACGCTAAATTTAGACGCCGCCCGCAGAGCCAAAGACGCCACTGCTTATGTTGCTGCCTTGCAGTATTTAACCGCAGGCATGGACGGTTTGAGCGCCGATATTTGGGATGCCCACTACGATTTAGCCTTTGCCTTGCACATGGAGCGAGCAAATGTTGAGTATTTAAACGGTTATTTCGAGAATTCTGAAGAATTTATTAATATAACTCTGGAAAAAGCGCGATCGGCCTTAGAAAAGGTAGAAATTTACAACCTGCTGATCGTGCAGTACACCCTGCGGGCGAAGTACGAAGAAGCCGTTAAAGCCGGAATCACAGCTTTGGACTTGCTAGGCATTGACTTACCGCTAGACGGGCTACAAAAAGTCATATCCGAAGAATTTGCAGCAGCCACAAATATTTTAGCAGGTAGAGAAATAGCTTCCCTAATTGACGCCCCCGAAATGACTGTACCCGACAAAAAAGTTGCAGTCAAATTAATTACCAACTTGCTGACATCGGCGTACCTCAAAAATCCCGACTTGTGGAAAGTCAGCGTTTTAAAAGGAGTCAATCTTTCTCTACAATACGGTTTAGTACCCGAAGCCTCTCTTTGCTATGCTGGCTACGGTATGTTCTTAAACGCAGTTTCGGGAGATTACAAAGCTGCGTATCAATTCGGCTTGCTCTCGCTAAATCTCAGCGAAAAATCTGGCAATATCGGCTTAAAATGCAGAGCCTGTTCATCCTTAGTCAGTATTTTTTATTACTGGTTCAATCACATCAAAGATTCCCATGCAATCAGCAATGAAGGATATCAAGCAGCTTTAGAATCAGGAGATTTAGAGTATGCGGGTTATATCCTGTCCAACCGCATAGCTAACTCATTTTTTCAAGGTAAAGAAATCTCGCAAATTCTAGCCGACACGAGCAGGTATTTGCAGTTCAGCCAAAAGACCAAAAATCAGCTCGTAACCGATATCTTATTAGGGGTAGAGTTAATCCTGCGTAACTTGAGCAAACTAACTCCTGAAAAGTTTGTATTTGAAAGCGAAGATATCAGCGAAGCTGAATACGTACACAACTGTCAAACTCATCAAAATTTGTACTCGCTCTGCCTTTATCAGATTCGCAAATGCCAGGTAATGTACTGGTACGGCAACTTCAACGAAGCGCTACAACTAGCTTTTGAAGTAGAAAAACAGCTATCTTTTATTACCGGAGCCATACCCGCTACTGAATGGAATTTTTTCTTTTCTCTAACTTTAGCCGCCGTTTTCCCAAATGTTTCAGAAGAGAAGCAAAAGGAATACTTGGAAAAGTTAGAGGAAAACCAAAAACAGATGAAAATTTGGGCAGACAACTGTGCCGAAAATTTTCTGCATAAGTACCTTTTAGTACAAGCAGAAATAGCCAGAATTTCCAAGAAAGATTCAGAAGCTGTAGAACTGTACGATTTCTCTATCAATTTAGCCCAAGACAATGAATTTGTCCAAAATGAAGCGCTAGCTAATGAACTCGCAGCTAAGTTTTGGTTGAGTAAAGGCAAGTATCAATATGCCAAAATTCACTTGCGCGAAGCTCACTCGTGCTACTTGCGCTGGGGTGCAGTTCGCAAAGTAGAAGATTTAGAACAGAAGTATCCGCAGTTGCGGGAAATGACGCCGATCAACGGAAGTTTTAACAACAATCAAACTACCACGACTATTCATACTTCTACGGGCAGCGATGCGAGAGTCCTGGATTTGGCAACGGTAATGAAAGCATCTCTGGCGATTTCTAGCGAAATTGTCCTCGATAAGTTGCTGGCTTCTTTGATGAGAATCTCCTTAGAAAATGCGGGGGCTCAATTAGGTTTTCTAATTTTAGTTAGAGATGGTCAACTGTTGATTTCAGCTAAAGCGTCAGTATTTGCTGAAGATGTAGCTGTGCTGCAATTTACGCCTGTTGCAGACTATCACGATTTACCTGTGACGGTGATTAATTATGTGGAAAGGACTCGCTCGGATTTGGTATTGAGCAATGCGGCGGCTGAGGGACTATTCACAGCCGATCCTTACATCGCTAAACACAAACTGCAATCTATTTTGTGTACTCCCATCATCAATCAAGGGAAATTGATCGGCATTCTTTATTTAGAAAACAATTTGACTGTCGGAGCATTTACTCCCCACAGATTGGAAGTTTTAAGGTTGCTTTCTTCCCAAGTTGCTATTTCTTTGGAAAATGCTCTACTTTACAATTCGGTGGAACAGAAAGTGCAAGAACGGACGCAGGAGTTAAATGAAAAGAACGAGCGTTTAGAACAAACTTTGCGCGAACTTAAACTAACTCAAGCTCAATTAATCCAAACGGAAAAGATGTCTAGTTTGGGGCAAATGGTGGCTGGTGTAGCTCACGAAATTAATAATCCTGTAAGTTTCATCTACGGTAATCTTAATCCGGCTAGCGAATACGTTAAAGACTTGCTAAAATTGATTGAGCTTTACCAGCAGCACTATCCAGAACCTGCTGATGAAATTTTAGAAGAAATAGAAACTATTGAGCTGGAATTTTTGAGCGAGGATTTGCAAAAGCTGCTGGATTCCATGAAAGTAGGAGCGGAAAGAATCCGGGATATTGTGCTAAGCTTGCGGAATTTCTCGCGCCTCGACGAAGCGCAAATGAAGTCGGTAGATATCCATCAAGGCATCGACAGTACGGTGATGTTGCTGCAACCGCGCCTGAGAAAAGAGGGCGGGCGTTTGGGAATTGAGGTGATTAAAAATTACAGCACGCTACCCCTAATTACTTGTTATGCGTCTCAGTTGAATCAGGTATTTATGAATATTTTGACAAATGCGATCGATGCTCTCCTCGTAGCCAGAGATAGCCCGGAAAACTCTCATCAACAGCCTACGATTACAATTTCTACAGAGGTGACAGACAGGAATTCTGCCATAATTAGAATTGCCGACAGCGGGCCGGGGATGAGCACTGAGGTGCTGCACAAGATATTCGATCCATTTTTTACAACTAAGCCCGTGGGTTCGGGAACTGGTTTGGGATTGTCTATTTCTCACTCGATTGTTGTCAGTTCTCACGGTGGAAAATTGACTTGTGTTTCTGCACCAGGAGAGGGGAGCGAGTTTATTATTGAAATTCCGATCGCGCCCAGGCAAGTTTTGTAATCGGCGCTACTATTAACCCACAGCAAGGCTGAAAGAGTAATGATGTTTCAGGGAAAATGGAATCATAAACGTCTCTACCTCTCTTTATTTGCGTAAATCCGCTTGCGCCGTTCGTGATTGTTGACGATTCTGCGAAGCTGAGTGGGCATCGCTGTTGCAGGAATTTATAAAATAAGTTAGGAGCGCGAATTAAATAACTTACAATTTTAATTGTTATTGTGGGATGGGCGTCCCGCCCGTCCACTCATGACGGGCGGGACGCCCATCCCACTTTCAAGAGTGGAAGTTATTTAATTCTCATTCCTTAGTGAGAAAGTTTCCAACATTCTCGCGCAATTTCCCAATCCTCCTGCGTGTGAATTACCAAAATTCTCACCGCTGAATCCACTGCCGCAATATCTCGATCGATCGGTGACTGTTGATTTTTATCCCCATCCAATTTTAACCCGATAAATCCAAAAGCTTCGCAAGCGGCAGCCCGTACAAGAGCAGAATTTTCCCCAACTCCCGCCGTAAAAATTAAAGCATCTAACCCTCCTAAACTCGCCAGCATGGCACCAATTCCGGCACGCAAACGGTGGATGTAAATATCCAAAGCAAGTTGAGCTCTCTGATTACCTTGGGCGATCGCATCTCCAATCTGCCGCAGATCGCTAGACACGCCTGAAATCCCTTTTAAACCAGAATTTCGATTGAGAATACCATCAAGTTTCTCAGCAGTAAAATCGGATTGTTTTAATAGATGAATGAGGATGCCTGGATCGATCGAACCCGATCGACTTCCCATCATCAAACCTTCCAGAGGCGTAAATCCCATCGTCGTGTCAACACTCCAGCCACCGCGAATGGCCGCCAGAGAACATCCGTTGCCCAAATGACAGCTAATCAACCGTAAATCTGCCAAATCTCGACCCAGAATGTCGGCGGCCCGACGCGCGCAATATTGATGGCTAATCCCGTGAAAACCGTAACGGCGAATCCCATTTTCCAGCCATTCGTAGGGGCCGGGATAAACAAAGGCTGCGGGCGACAATTGTGCGTGAAAAGCTGTATCAAATACTGCTACTTGCGGCACTTTTTCGAGGATTTTTTCAATCGCTTCGATACCTTCGAGGTTAACCGGATTGTGGACAGGGGCGAAAACAGATAAACGGGCGATCGCCTGTTTAACATCCGGCGAAATTAACGTACTTTGCTGATAATCTTGTCCGCCATGTACGACGCGGTGGCCGACAATATCAATCTCGTTTAAATCATTAATTGTTTGAGTTTTTCCCTTCCAAAGACTCTCCAGCATTCGAGAAATAGCATCTTGGCGAGACTCGGATGCAAATTCCTCCTCAAGCCTATCGCCTTTTGCTGTTTTGACTTTCAACTCTGCTATACCCTGCTGGTGAGTCCAGTCTATTTGAGCCTCCCAGAGGGGTTCCAAAGGTCGATCGGGGAGGACATCGTTTAACTCGTAAAGACAGCTCTTTTGACTGCTAGAACCCGCATTTAACACCAGTATTTTCATGCTTGATTATGTCCTGTTGATTCGTTCTTTCGATCGCTAGGCGATTGCAATCGCATCTTGTCAAACTTTCATCCGCCTGCACAGACGAAGAAATCTTGATATCCTGGGAAAAATATTAAGAAAAATGTCGAAAAATTAACTCTTAATGCAATGTGTAGCGAACAGTTGCATTTTTTTGATATATCTTCTAGGCAGATTTTCATTGACTAAAGTTTAAGGAGTCGATCGATGTTTACACCAATTTTACTTGCCGTTGCCCCCAGAACCCTAGAGTGGAGCCCCACGATCGGTTTGATTATGATTCTTTGCAATATTTTAGCTATTGCGATCGGCAAATCAACCATCCAAAAGCCTCACACAGGCCCAGCAATGCCCTCATCCAGTATGTTCGGCGGTTTGAGTTTGGGTGCAGTTGTGGGAACTATGGCCTTTGGTCATATTTTGGGAGCAGGTACTATTTTAGGATTGTCTTACATAGGCGCGATTTAGTTTCAGACGCTCCGGGTGCACTTCCGCACCTTACCCGCAATTTCAAGTACCGGGTAAATTGCGGAGGTTTTCATCCATGTACGATCGATCGCCCAAAACCTCCAGCAGCGGGCCGCGAACATCAAACTTGACAATACTGACAGAAGCTGCTAAAGCGGCAATGCGATCGCGATAACGTCCCAAATCAATCCCCAACAGACTGCACAGAATAATCCGAATAGTTGCTTTGTGGGAGACAACCAACACATTTCCATTCTTATATTTTTCCTCAATTTCTGCAATAACTAAGGAAGCTCTACTGGCAATTTGCACCGAAGTTTCGCCGCCGTTTGGTGCATTCCAAGCAGGTTCAGTCAGCCAATTAATATAATCTTCTTCGTATTCTTCTTTGACCTCTTCTACTGTTTTGCCCTCCCACTCACCGTACTTAATTTCCCTCAGTCCGTCGCGAAGCTGCATTTCAATTCCCACAGCATCGCACAAAGGTTTTGCAGTAGCAATTGTGCGTTTCATCGGACTGACATAAACAGCATTCCAAGGCAATTTTGCGTAAGTAGCAGCAAACTGTTCTGCCATTTGAGAACCTACGGGCGTTAATTCTGGATCGATAGCGCCGCAGAAGCCACCTGTTTGGCTGTAAGTCGTTTCACCGTGTCGTACAAAGTAGATTTTTAAGCTCATGAGTTAGTTAATTGTGTGTGAATTTTACTATGTTAGCAAAAGAGTTTAAAAAACTCCTTCAAATCATCGAGAGCAGAATTATCCCAATCCCAAATATCTTTTTTGTGTTTCATAACATAATCAAACCCAGACATAGTGCATTTCCTTCCAGCTTGTTGCTGTTCCTGATTTGAGCAAGTATCATACCTGAGATAGATGCTCACCCAGAATTTGTCAAAATCTTTCTGGTTAATTTGCTGTCCCTGGCTTTCTATGCAAGTTTTCCAGCTATTCAAACAATCAGCATGAGGTGATTCTCTAGCCTTTATTGCCTTTAAAAGCGTTTCCAGTTCGCCTTTACCTCCAACATTTGTAAAATAACAAGCCAATTTTGCCTTTGTTCCATTATCTCCACCAATATCTATAAATTGTTTAGTGCTTGACAAAGTTTCAGATTCAAACACCTGTTGTATACATTTATTTACCCATTGTAACCGTTCAGGCTCTGAATAGTTATCAATATCAATAATAATCCCAATCTTTTCTATATCTCTTTTTTGAAGGTCGGCTTCTAAAGCTTTTAAAGTAGTAATTAGTTTTGTTTCGCTCAAGCCTTCCAAACGTTCATAATCCTCTATATAAATAGGTTTTTCTACCTGGATATCGCAGTTAAGTTTCTCAACCATAGCCTTCATAAAAATTGCATCGTTTTTACTTTCTACTATGACAATATTACTCACCTCTCACTCCTTTTTGATGCTCTAGTGCGTAATTCAAGGTTTCCAAATCGCGCCGGATGCCGATTATTTGAGCGGTTTTCGGTTTCTTGGCTAGTTCAAAATATGCGCTGCTGCATTCCTGATTGGGTTCTAAACCAACATCAGCAAATGCTTGCAGCATCTCTAAACTGTGAGTTGTCGCAAAAATCTGGGTATCCAGTTCCACCGCCAACCTAAACAAAATTCTCCAAAAATTACGCTGGTTTGTATAGTGAATGCCATTCTCTATTTCATCAATTAGCAGTATTTTGTGTTTATTGTTTACTAATTTAAGAATAATATATGCAACTCTATTCATTGCATCTCCAAACAATGATAAAGGCAAACGCTTTTCGCCCTTTCTTCTTAAGTAAAGTGTGGGTTCGCCAATTGAAAAACTTTCTACAGATTCGATCGTAGGGTCAATAATTTGAAAAGCTTTCAAAACTTCGCTATCTTTATCATCCAAGCGCGCGTGATCGAATGACTCTATGAGTTTTCTTCCGGGAATTCTGATAAAAGGAGGAACGATCGGTATTTCGTACACAAGGAAATTTGTATTACTTATTGAGCTTCTATAAGTAACGCTTTCTACTAACTCGTTAATTTTTTTTTCACCTTTTATTGTTTTAATAATTAAATCAGAATCACGTAAATTGATTTCTATTTGAATTTCTACTCGCTCGATATTATCATTGCTATTATCATTCTTTCCCTGAATAACTATTGTTTTATCTTCTTTCTTTAAGGCATAAAATAAGTTATTCCAAGCTCTATCTGGCATAGCATCTAGGGCTGCTGATGACTCTGTTCTCAGCTCTCTTAGCATTACTATACTACTAACATCGGGAGCAAAATTGAGAAAAATTGCTTCTAGCAAGGCTGTCTTGCCAGCATTGTTTTTACCGCCGATTAAATTTACTCTTTCAAATCCAGAAATTTTGATTTGCTCAAAGCACCTAAAATTTTGGATTTCTATTTCTTTAAGCATGACCGCCTCTTTTGAATGTACAAATCCTAAATCACCATTGATTTATGCTACCATTAATTCTATCTTAGTTGTTTTACTTGAGTCGCAACAAGCAACGAACGTCATGCAGAATATAGACCTCTTTGAAGTCATTGAACGCGATCCAACCAAGGTGAGTGGTGCATGGGTATTTCGGGAAACGCGCGTACCTGTTGCCGCCTTTTTCGAGAACCTTAAAGATGGGGCCTCTATTGACCAGTTTCTCGAATGGTTTCCGGGAGTAACTCGCGCCCAAGTTGAGGTATTACTCGATCGCGCGCTAGCCTCGTTAACGCAGATGGCACAAGCATGAAGATATCGATTAACCCGCAAGTCCGCCGGGGGTTGAAAACCCCCGTCTCATAGCGAAAGTCCTCTAAAAGAGGACTGAAACGCCAATTAAATAAACCACTTAATTCCTAATTTCAAATCTCAAATCTCCAATCTCAAATCAATAATTCCCAATCTAACATCTCAAATCTAAAATCGATAGTCGGTTTCAACCGACTTTTGCTATGAGACAGGGGTTTTCAACCCCTGGCGGACTCGCGGACTAACGACAGATTTCTCATAACAACTAAAAAAAGCCCTCAATTTCTGAGGACTTTCTTTTCAGACAGAGATCGCACCTACCCAGGAGCACCCGATCGCACAGTTTGATCTCCTGTCGTTGTCGGATCTTTCGTTTCCTTCGGCGGTTCCGGCGAAACCGGGCCCGCGTGCGGCCACTTCCAGTCGCGGATTTCCGGCATATCATCGCCGTGTTCGTTGATATAGTGCCTGTGTTCGATCAGCTTGTCACGGATAGCTTGTTTGCCGTAAGCTGCAACAGAACTCAGTTTCGGAACGCGATCGAGTACATCTCCAACTAAATGGAATCGATCGAGGTCATTAATCACCACCATATCAAACGGCGTCGTAGTCGTTCCCTCTTCCTTGTAACCCCGAACGTGAATATTCGGGTGATTTGTCCGGCGATAAGTCAAGCGGTGAATCAGCCAAGGATAGCCGTGAAAAGCAAAAATCACCGGCTTATCCTTCGTGAACAAAGTATCAAAATCCTTGTCAGACAAACCGTGGGGATGTTCGCTAGCAGGTTGCAGCGTCATCAAATCCACCACATTCACCACCCGCACTTTTAAATCGGGATAATCTCGGCGGAGAATGTCAACCGCAGCCAAAGTTTCCAGCGTCGGAACATCACCCGCGCAAGCCATCACCACATCTGGTTCGCCACCTTTATCGTTGCTGGCCCACTCCCAAATGCCGATGCCGGCGGTACAGTGTTTAATCGCAGAATCCATATCCAAATACTGCAATGCCGGCTGCTTCCCTGCAATAATCACGTTGACATAGTGGCGACTGCGGAGACAGTGATCCGTTACTGACAGCAAAGTATTCGCATCGGGCGGCAAATAAATCCGCACCACTTCCGCTTTCTTGTTAATTACGTGGTCGATAAAACCCGGATCTTGGTGAGAAAAACCGTTGTGGTCTTGTCGCCAAACGTGAGAAGTTAGTAAGTAATTCAGAGATGCGATCGGTCGGCGCCAAGGAATGTGACGAGTAGTTTTCAACCACTTGGCGTGTTGGTTGAACATCGAATCGATGATGTGAATAAACGCCTCGTAGCAGGAGAAAAATCCGTGGCGTCCCGTCAGCAAATAGCCTTCCAGCCATCCCTGACATAGATGTTCGCTGAGGACTTCCATCACCCGGCCATCGGGGGAGATGTGATCGTCTTCGGGCAAAATTTCCCCCGCCCACACCCGGTTCGTCACTTCAAACACCGGATCGAGGCGATTTGAGGCCGTCTCGTCAGGCCCGACAATACGGAAATTCGCGTTTTCCTGATTCAGTGTCATCACGTCTCGCAGGAAGCGGCCGGAAACGCGGGTTGCTTCTGCCATTACAGTGCCCGGTTTTTGCACGTCAACGGCGTAGTCTTCAAATTTCGGCATTTTCAAGTCTCGCAGCAGCAGGCCGCCGTTAGCGTGGGGATTTGCCCCCATACGCCGAGATCCCTTGGGCGCTAATTCTGCCAATTCGGGAATTAACTTGCCGTTTTCGTCGAAGAGTTCTTCCGGCTTGTAGCTTTTCATCCAATCTTCCAGGAGTTGGACGTGTCCGGGCTTAGAAGCCATTTCCGAAAGTGGGACTTGGTGCGATCGCCAATAATCCTCAGTTTTCTTACCGTCAACTTCCTTGGGCCCCGTCCAGCCTTTGGGAGTTTTCATCACAATCATCGGCCACTGGGGACGGCCCGAATAGCCCTCTGTCCGGGCTTTTTCCTGAATCGCCTTAATTTCGCCGATCGCGGTATCGAGAGTTGCAGCCATCAACTGGTGCATGGTTTCCGGGTCTGAACCTTCCACCCAATAAGGTTTGTAGCCATAACCGACCATCAAACTTTCCAATTCCTCCTGCGGAATACGGGCCAACAGAGTTGGATTGGCAATTTTGTAGCCATTCAAGTGCAAAATCGGCAACACAGCCCCGTCGCGAACCGGGTTGAGAAACTTGTTAGAATGCCAGCTAGCAGCCAAGGGGCCGCTTTCGGCTTCCCCGTCACCGACAACAGCCGCCACAATCAAATCGGGATTGTCGAAGACGGCACCGTAAGCGTGGACGAGGGCGTAGCCGAGTTCGCCGCCTTCGTGAATCGAACCGGGGGTTTCCGGGGCGACGTGGCTGGGGATACCGCCGGGAAAGGAGAACTGTTTGAATAGCCGTTTAATACCCTCTTCATCTTCGGAAATGTTCGAGTAATATTCGCTGTAAGTGCCTTCGAGATAGGTGTTGGCCACCAAGCCCGGCCCGCCGTGTCCGGGGCCTGCGATGTAGATGGCGTTGATGTCTTGGGCTTTGATGATGCGGTTGAGGTGAACGTAGATGAAGTTTAGCCCTGGAGTAGTGCCCCAATGTCCGAGGAGTCTCGGTTTGACGTGTTCGATTTTGAGGGGTTCTTTGAGTAGGGGGTTGTCGAGGAGATAGATTTGTCCGACGGATAGGTAGTTTGCCGCCCGCCAGTAGGCGTTCATTTTGTGTAGTTCTGAGTCGGAAAGCGGCTTTAATTGCGGGATCTCGGTTGTTCCTAGCATCATCAGCGATTGACTCCTGAGTTGTGGTTGTTTTGTCAAGTGCGATCGTGAAGTGCGATCGATATTAATTGGTTATCTGTGACATTTTGTATTTAAACTCCATGTCTTCCACACCAACTATTGAATTCTAGCTCCTTTATGTCTCCATAAAAGTTTAAATCAATGTTAATTTATGGCTAAACATCGCACAATATCGAGGTAATAAAGATAGAGATTTGCGGGGATCAAGGAATTCAGTAATATAAAATAGGATTTACACAAGAGCTTGCGGAGAGTGTTCACTGGGCACCTGATGCGTATGTGCTGCAGCGGGTGGGAGAAGTTGTGCAAGTCCCCAAAAAGATACTTTTCAAGGTAGAACTCGTAATGATTTATATGTGAATTAAATTTTATTTATGCAGGCGAATTGTCTGCTGACTCCTTTTCAGGTAGAGTTCTGTATGTTTGTCATATCAAAGTTCTCGTTAGTTTAGCTTGTGGACGTACTTAAATCATACTCATCTTGAATATTCTTGATTCTGAAACTAGCATTAAATTTTTTCTTAAACT
Source organism: Microcoleus sp. AT8-B5 (assembly GCF_036705565.1). Classification (NCBI taxonomy): domain Bacteria; kingdom Bacillati; phylum Cyanobacteriota; class Cyanophyceae; order Oscillatoriales; family Microcoleaceae; genus Microcoleus; species Microcoleus sp. AT8-B5. The sequence continues at coordinate 48,970 of NZ_JAUBUY010000031.1, read as the reverse complement.
GACTTTGTAGCTGTTGTATACTTGGTGTTTGTTTTGGCACACGTGTAGACACGACAAAACATAGCTTCTTAATCTTTTGCGGATTTGCCGAAAGTAAATTAATAGTTGATTCTATTTGTTTAACCGCCTGTGCAATATCGCTTCCTTTCAACTCTACATATATTTCTACTGCATCAGAAGGAATGAGTGCATAGTCGCAACGCAAAGTCTCATTGTCACTAATAACGCAGCCATCAACCTTAATTATTAATATTTCGTCTTTATTCGGGTTGAGGAACGTTATTTTACTTTTGTTTTCCTGCAAGACAATCTTGGTGTCGGATCTATGTTCCTCACACTCTGGAATACTTTTCATATAATTCAAACTAAGTTGAGAAGTTGATCGAATTCAATAGCTAGTTCATCAGAAACAGAATCAATTACTCGCGCATCAATCAACCCAGTATCAGGACACACAATACTCTGGCATTTTCCATTGCTCAAAACATAGGCTGAGAGATCGTCAACATCTAATGATTTGTATCTAGATACAATCTTTTCTAGTTGATGTTGTATATCTTCGCTGGATTCTTCATAAAGAAGCCCAGCCTGGAGCAGATTATTAAGTGCTGTCAGGACATAAGGACTATGGGTAGTTATGAAGAATTGAAGTTGCTCTTTGCGAGAATTAAAGACTGTAGCGATCAACTCGACAATATTACGCTGTGCGCTTGGAAATAAATGCGCTTCCGGCTCCTCAATATACACTGTCTGACCCACTGGAGGGGAAGCTATAAAAGGTAGTGCAGCTAGGATAATTGTCAGAGGTAATGTTTCCTGTTGACCGGAAGATGAGTTCGCAATACTAATACGTCTTCCATCTGCCACCTCCAGAAAATCTTTGCCTTTTTCCTGTATATGCTTACCACATAAAGACTGCTCTATTAGCCTGTTTATTTCCTCTAGTATATCTTTTGTATATTTATGTTCCAGGTAAATATTATATTTTATACGCAATTTTTTTATCGTTTCGTATGTTGAGCCAAAGGATCTTAGAAATGGATCTAAGGTATTATTGCTTGAAAGAAAAGAAAAAATATTGCTCTGAAGATTAGCGAAAAATGAGCGACCAGCAGGAATAAAAAGCTGATTGAAGGCGGCCTCTCGACCAATGGATCTGCCTAAACTTTCTACTAAGTGATCTTTTAAAATTTTATGGCCAAACAATGAACTATTAATAATATTATTACTCAAAGTTATTTCAGAGCTTTCCTCTCTTGCTTTTTTGAGTAAATTGCGTAGGTCTGCCAATTGTTTCTTGAAAAAATCTGAATAGCTGAGGGAAATTCTACCTTTGGTATCCTGTTTTCTACTAACTTCTATAAAAAAATTGGAAATTTCATACCTGATGAAAAAATCTTGTTTTCCCCAACTATCAGGAGGAAAATATTCCTCAAACGTCTTGGAATAGTTTGAATCTAGATTGCGTTTTGTCTGCTCATTATTTACAACCGATAAAATTTCCCATACGAAGTTCTTAAAATAAAAAAGGAGTTTAGCGCAAACACTTTTACCGCTGGCTTGAGGGCCAATAAGTATATTTATTCGCTTGATTTCAATCTCTAAATCCTTGATGCCAGCAAAGTTTCTAACTATTAATTTTTCAGCCATAATTGAAATCAAGTATGGTAAGGGCTTGTGTCATCTTAACATACCAATTTAATTTTTATGGTTAAAGTTGTCACTTTTGTGTTAATAAACCGAATTAGTCACCCTAGGAAAAACCTCAAACAACTCTCATTAATATCAAGATGGATTTCTACCATTTGTACCAATATACTTTTGGATTACCGCAGTTTTTTCGTGAAAGTCGATCGCCCATATCGCCTTTCTGGTCGCTGAGGAGATGTTAGACCAACGTCCAGTTATTGATAGGGGAAGGAATTACCGAAACCCTAAAATAATACCATTTTTACAAAGTTTGGCTAAAAAATAAGTGTTGGGTTTGTTTACATCGGCTCTCGATCGCACAAGTGCGGATCTGTGAGATTGTCGATATGCTGCGTTAGGGGTTGTTCATGGCGGCGCACCCTACGACTACTTAGCCGATCGCCACAAAGTAGACTAAAGCAATCTCAATCCGAAAATCACTGCATCGGTTTGATTGCTGGCTAGATGCCATCGCCAATATTTTCCGCTGAAAAAATCTAGGAAGCGACTAAAACAGGGCACTCTGAAATCCGGCAAACATTGGACACAGTTGGCTGGTGGGAAACCACTCGCAGTTCGTGAGGATAGCGGGGACGGGGGTCATTTTCTAACCAGATGGGCGGTACCATCATCACTTCATAGTAAGCGATCGTATCGAAAACACCTGGCTGGGACTTCAACTCCACTGTTAAGCCCGCTCGGTACTCAAATGCTTCTTCCCAGTCTAGATTTTCATTGATACCCATAGCGATCGCGCCTCTTAATCTTGTTTCTTTTGTCCATTGTAGAGCCCTACATAAAAGATTGGGTACTTTCTGTTGCTTACGATACAATTTTTAACCTTATATGTTCGATTCATGACAATTTAACAGAGAGGAGCAATTGTCAATAAGTAAATAGGATGATTTTGCTGACGGGTGACAAGTAAGCCCAAAAGGTAGGCTTGACAAGAGTTGGAGTTGAGATGTCTAAAAAAAAATAGGGGCGATGGAACCGCGCAGACGTTTATGACACAAAGGAAGAGAAGAGAATTTTAAGGATTGAAGTACAAACCTATTTTTGCCATCTTGTCTAGTGTTTTACAAATAAAGAAACCGGGTTTCTGGGATGAGTGAAAACTAAACTAATTTCACTTGGTTTTCTACTTTGTCGCAGTCGCCGTATTTTTAGCAAGCGAGATCCTGCTTCATTTCTTTTTGGCAGATGTCTAATACTCAAAGTAAAATATGGCATAATATAAATATTAGTTTCATAGCTTTGCACCTATGACCGCCCAAATTACCCTAAATCTGCCAGATGAAGTCTATCACCAAGCAGAATTGCTAGCGCTGCAACGCCACCGCACCGTGAGTGAGATTCTAGTAGAAACTCTGGAAAATTTTCTCTTACCAACCGCTAAACCAGTATCAGCACTGTCTGATTCAGAAGTAATCACTCAGACTCAACTCCGGCTGCAACCACTCCAAGAACAACGATTGAGTGAATTGCTAGACCGCCAACAATCCGGTACGATCGCATCTGTAGAACTGGCTGAATTGCAGGAATTAATCCACATATATGAAACTCGACTATTGCGACAAGCTCAAGCCTTAAATGAAGCTGTGCGGCGCGGCTTGCTGGAACCATTAAAAGGATAAGCAAAATGGCAATTTCTGAACAAGTTAGAGCCAGAGTTCGCGCACAAGCTCAAAATCGGTGCGGTTATTGTCGCAGTTTACAAATGTATGTTTTGGGAATATTGGAAATTGACCATATTATTCCTAAAGCGATTGGCGGTACTGACGAGGAAGAAAATCTCTGGCTGGCTTGTAGTCTGTGCAATAATTACAAAGGAACCCAAACAGACGCATTCGATCGGGTCACGCAAAAGCACGTTAAGTTGTTTAATCCGCGCACTCAACAATGGTCACAAAATTTTGCTTGGAGTGAAGACGCTACAAAAATTATTGGACTTACAGATTGCGACCGCGCAACAGTAACAGCACTACAGCTAAACAATCATATTGCTGTTACTGTCAGGCGTCAGTGGGTTAGTGCTGGATGGCATCCGCCAACCGACATTTCTCCTTAAAAGGTTTGAGGGTCACAAATGGTCGATCGCACATATGGCCTTTTTGGCGACTGAGGAGATTTTAGACCAGCGCGAGGTCAGAGATAGGGTGGGTGGTGCGATCGATCGCGCAAATGATATCAAACTGACTAATTTAACTGAAATTAATACTGAGTAAGTGCAAATTATGTAAAAAAGAGCGATCGCACTTTCATCGAGATGTTGAAAAAAGTGCGATCGCTCTTTTGTCCGGGATTGGGAAAAATGGCGATCGCCCATCAATTTTGTTACCTCCTTACCTCCACCAACACCTAGAATGATGAATCGATTATTTCTACGAAACTCTGCAATTGCCCGCGGCACCCCCAGCCGCACCCACATCCAAGCGCCGCTCAGCAGTCACCGTTGACATGGAAGCCCTCACTCACCGCGATAAGCTAGAGCTAGCAGCAGAATTAATCCACAACGTTTTGCAAGAAACCTAACTAATATGGCGATCGCCCTACAATATAAAATACATACATAATTCATAAATCAAATAAGCTCTATGACAATCCCAGAATTAGAAGCGCAACTCAAGGCCTTAACGCTAAGGGAGAAAGCTGAGGCAATCAGCATCTTAACCCAGAGTCTCAAAAACAGGGGACGCTCTATTACAAAAACTCCCGGCGTGATGGGCGGCGATGCTTGTATTGACAATACTCGCATTCCCGTTTGGTTGCTCGCAAGCTATCGCAATGACGGCGCTACCGATGCTTTTATCCTAGACTGCTATCCCCATCTCAGTGCTGCTGATTTGGTAAATGTTTGGGCTTATGCTGAAGCTTATCCTGACGAAATTGAGGAAGCAATTAGACTGCAAGATGAGGCTGACGAAATATTAGATACACCTGAAAATATCAAATAAACCTATGGCGCGTCTCTACGCAGACGAACAATTTCCTCGGCAAGTCGTGCAAAACCTGCGGTCTTTGGGGCATGATGTCCTGACTGTTCAAGAAGCAGGAAATGCTGGACTACCGGATGAGGATGTATTAGCATTTGCCATCATTGAAAATCGGGCTGTTTTGACCGTCAACCGACGGGATTTCTTTCAACTGCACAAGCTGCAACCTGACCACTGTGGTATTATTGCCTGCACGCGAGATGACGATATTGCTAGACTGACTGCTAATATTAATGATGCAATATCTACTGCTGAGACATTGACGAAAAAAGTGATTCGTGTCTATCGCTCAGGGCCGCCGTCCATATCTTAATTGAATTCAAGAGACCTTATGCCCTACTATACTCAAGCCGAATTTTAAGGACTGAAGTCCTTACTACAAACCTAAATTTGTGCAGTATTTTACCAACAAAAAAACCGGGCGGCACGGGGAGTAGGGGTCGCACCGCCCCTACACCGTCCGGGTTTCTCGATCAGTGAAAACTAAACTAAAATCACGTTGTCTTCTTCTTAGTCGCAGTCGCCGTCGCAGCCTTCTTAGTCGTGGTTTTCTTCGCCCCAGTCGCCGTCTTCTTAGCAGTAGTTTTCTTCGCCGCAGTCTTCTTCGTTGCAGTCTCCGATTTCTCCGCCGCAGTCTTAGTTGACTTCTTCGACTTGCTGCTAGATTTTCCGCCGCCCGCTGCTTCCTTCGCTGCTAACAAATCCAGTGCTTTTTGTAAGGTGAAATTCTCCACAGATTCATCCTTCGACAAAGAAGCATTGATATCGCCGTGTTTCACGTAGGGGCCGTACCGGCCATCGTAAACATTGATCAATTCTCCCGACTCTGGATGGGCGCCCAATTCCTTCAAAGGTGTAGCTGTTTTGCTGCGGCCGCGGGCGGCTTTCGGCTGCGATAATAACTCTAATGCCCGATCGAGCTCGATCGTCAAAACATCATCCGGCGGTTTGATCGATCGATAATCCTTCCCAACCTTACCCTGGTCATGCACCACATAAGGCCCGTACATCCCCAAATTAGCTTGCACCTTCGCCCCCGTCTCCGGGTGAGTTCCCAACAACCGGGGTAAAGTCAACAAACTCACCGCCATATCCACCGTCACGCTATCCTTATCCGTCCCCTTCGGTAAAGAAGCCCGCTTCGGTTTCTTGTTCGTTTCCGAAACATCCCCTAACTGAACGTATGGCCCATAACTGCCAATCAGCACATAAATCGGTTCCCCGGTTTCCGGGTGAAGACCCAATTTTTCCGGGCCTTCCATTTTTTGCTTTAACAGAAACTCCACCTGTTCCGGGTCTAAATCTGCCGGCGTCAAATCTTGCGGAATCGATGCTTTTACCAGGCCTTCTTCGCTTTCAGATTCCAGGTATGCGCCGAATTTGCCGATGCAGACTTTAGCAGAAATATTCTCCAATACCACAGTTCGGGCAACTTTCGCATCAATCTGACTTTCCTGTTCTTTAACTTGGGTTGCGAGTCCGGTTTCCCCTGTATAAAACTTTTGCAAATACGGCAGCCATTTCGCCTCGCCGGTGGCAATTTCATCGAGGGTTTGTTCCATTCGGGAAGTAAAACCGGTGTCTACTAAATCGGGAAAATGTGTTTCCAATAAAGTCGTGACGGCGAAAGCGGTGAATGTCGGAATTAGGGCGTTAGCTATTAATTTCGCATATCCCCGATCGACAATTGTACCGATAATACTCGCATAGGTACTCGGACGGCCCACACCTTCGCTTTCCAGCATTTTCACCAGAGAAGCTTCCGTGTAGCGGGCAGGAGGTTGAGTTTCGTGGCCAACTGCCTCTAAATCCTTACAATTAGGTTTATCCCCCACCTTCAGCGCCGGCAAAATCACCTCTTGGTCTTCCAGCGCCGCATTCGGATCGTCGGAACCTTCCACGTAGGCGCGCAAAAAGCCTGGAAAATCAATGCGTTTCCCGCTGGAACGGAAACCGGCATCTTCTACCTGAGTTAATACAGTGACGTGAGTTTGGCGAGAATCAGCCATTTGAGAAGCCACAGTCCGCTTCCAAATCAAATCATAGAGGCGGAAATCAATCCCATCCAATCCCGTTTGCTGCGGAGTCCGAAAAGTGCTGCCGGCGGGACGGATAGCTTCGTGGGCTTCCTGGGCGCCTTTGCTTTTCGTGGTGTATTTGCGCGGTTGGGGGCTGAGGTATTCGCTGCCGTAAAGTTCTTGGACGCAACTGCGCGCCGCTTCTAAAGCCTGTTCGGACAAATGCACCGAATCCGTCCGCATATAGGTGATAAAACCGCGTTCGTAGAGGCTTTGGGCAATTCGCATGGTTTCCCGCGCACCCAGCCTCAGTTTGCGGTTAGCTTCCTGCTGCAAAGTCGAGGTCGTAAACGGTGGCGAGGGTTTGCGGGTGACTGGCCGTTCTTCGAGATTGCTGACAGTCCAAGGTTTGTTTTGAATGCGTGAGAGTAAAGCCCGCGCCTGTTCTTCGTTCAGCAAAAGTACACGGCGGCCTGCGATAATTTGCCCGGTATTTTCATCAAAATCGCTGCCGTTTGCAACTTTTACATTGCCGACAGTCACGAGTTTGGCATCAAAGGAAATTTTGCCCTTTTCCAAAAGCGCTTTTAAATCCCAGTAACTACCTTGGCGGAAAGCGCGGCGTTCCCGTTCCCGGCGCACCAACAGGCGTACAGCGACTGACTGCACTCTACCGGCGGACAAACCCCAAGCGATTTTTTTCCACAGTAGCGGAGATAGTGTGTAACCGACGAGTCTGTCGAGAATTCGGCGAGTTTCTTGGGCTTGTACAACTCGATTGTCGATATCGCGGCAGTGAGTCAAAGCATCGCGGATAGCTTCGCGGGTGATTTCGTGAAACACCATCCGCTTGATCGGCACTTTGGGTTTGAGGATTTGCAGCAAATGCCAGGAAATGCTTTCGCCTTCCCGGTCTTCGTCAGTGGCTAGAATCAGTTCTGTGGCGTCTTTGAGGGCGTCTTTGAGTTCTTTAACAATTTTCTTTTTATCTTTCGGGATGACGTAGAGGGGTTCAAAGTCTGCTTCCACGTTTACGCCCAGTTGCGCCCATTTTTCTCCTTTAACGGCTTCTGGTATTTCTTCGGCGGAGGATGGTAGGTCGCGGACATGGCCCATCGATGCCTCTACACGGTAGGTGGAGGGCAGGAAGTTGCGGATGGTGCGGGCTTTGGTAGGAGATTCGACGATGACTAAGGTTGACATGGCATCTTTTAAATATGGATGGCAGCGCAGCTAGAGGGTCTAAGTTAGAGAGTTTAGGTCAGATGTCAAGGTTTCTTTCAACTTTGGGCGATTATTTTCAAACTACCTTAATTTTTAACTTACTGCCGATCGGGTGGCAGGTGACAATGTGATGGGATTTTACTGCTTTGGGGGCAGAGGCTGCGAATCGCGTCTCTACAAGATGCACGGGATGATGACCTGACTCTAGCAGAATTGTCGCTAACTGGATGTTGAGACTGCTGGATGCGGGCTGATGGTTCCTCAATCTGGTTGTAACTTGAAGCTTGGGAAAGGTTGGGGCGAGCGATTTTAGATTTTAGATTTTAGATTTTAGATTGGGGAATATTTACTGAGTTGAGGTTTGGGACTATCGATTTTAGATTTTAGATTTTAGATTTTAGATTTTAGATTGGGAAAGATTGACTGAGTTGAGGTTTGGGACTTTGGTCAGTACGCAGTGCAGCATCAGCGCGGCGATCGGAAGGAAAGCCATCACAGAGGGTTAAAATTATTTGAGCGATCGAGCAATTCGATGAATAATGCTATGACATTTGAATTCGACCATCTTTTCATCCTTACTGATATTGGTGCTCCCGAAGCTAATCGCCTATCATCCTTCGGTTTAGTTGAGGGTGGATCTCGCATTCATCACGGACAAGGTACAGCCAATCGCTGTTTCTTTTTCCATAACGCAATGTTGGAATTGTTATGGATTCACGATCCAGAAGAGGCGAAGTCTGAGCCAATTCATCAGACTCGTCTTTGGGAGCGATCGACAAATCGGAATAATGGTGCGTGTCCGTTTGGCATTTGTTTGCCTCCACCCAAAGGTTCTGAGGACACAGTTGCATTTTCTAGTTGGGCATATCGTCCACCTTATTTACAGCATATTCTATGTATATGTAGTACACACAATTTTGTAGCAATTAAGGTGCGGATACCCGTCAATATGCAAGTTTTATCAAATATGAAGCAGATCCGCACCCGGAGGATTAACACCACACAATATAGCTGGCAATGTACTTTATGAACCACAGAATATGCTGTATCTGAAACGATGAGTATCGCAGTAGAAAAAAATAGTGATGTTTTGACTGAGCCCATGCTTTTCCAAAATTCCTTTGGTAAAGGTCTCGATCAATACTCTGCCGATCGGGCATGAAAAATAAATAACTTAATGAATTACTCCTGTTGGGGAACGGCTCGATAATTCCATTTTGACCAATATTACTCGAAAATAATTTGCATTGTATTTGACAAATCATCAGCCGCCTTTCGACCATTTTGATCTAATTTATTAAAAATATTTACCTCTACAGCAGATATTCCATTTTTATTTTTTTACACGAGAGCTTTTACTAATTATTGAATAGTAATAATTACTCCTTTACAATCCTTGGCAATATGAGTAAAAAATCGATATTATTTCTTGATTGTATTTAGACGTAAGGATCGGGAATTAAATAACTTACAATTTTAATTGTTATTGTGGGATGGGCGTCCCGCCCGGGCTTTTTTGTCGGGCGGGACGCCCATCCCACTTTCAAGAGTGGTAGTTATTTAATTCTCATTCCTAAGCTGTGGAGCATTTAAACCATTAACGCTCCAGGTAAGGTGCGTCATTACAGAAGTGTTTCCCGCATAAGCGCGTAAGTGTTCACTCCTGACAACGAATTTTTTTATGGTACCCGCCACGTGATTTATCCGTGGAATCAATCGAAAGCATCTCAAATCGAAAACCCTCACGCCCCCGCATTTATACGTGGGGTCAATTCTTTCATCTAAAATCTAAAATCTATTGACGCACCATACAAGCCTCGTTACTGGTTTAAATGCTCCACAGCTTAGGTAGCTTTACCATAATTATCCTACCAGTTTTTTAAAGAGTCACAGGCTAATTAACTGGTATATTTACTATTTATTAATGTTATCTATCCTCGATTTTATTAACAATCATAAATTCCCTGGGTAATTACTTTGCCGTGACCTAAACTCCAAAAATCATGAGCGAAAGTAGTGACAGGTTCCTTTGTATAGAGAGTTCTCAGACGATACAAAATTCTTGAAATTTCTTTCTTTTTGGTATCAAAACGGTTGGATAGGATTGCTGGCTTCTCTATACTCTGCATGAAGTCTAGCAATTTTTTTAAATTGATAGTCCCGATTTTGATTGATTTCTATTGTTTGTTTTTTTTGAGCTTTTCGTTCACATACCCATGCTTTTTTAATAGTTTGGCAACTAACGGGAGACTAATGGTAAAACCTGCCGCCCGTAATCCAGAAGCTATTTCTTTATGCGTCAAATTAGTTTCTTTGATTCATTCATTCATCGGGTATCCGGCTGTAAATTTTTTAAAAGTTATAAAAAGGCTGCCTCAATGCCTATTTGAGTAGACAGAATACTTTTTCTTCCCCCTCCTTTCTTTCTGATCCTGGAACTATTGAGTGTCGGTTCGTCCATTTTTTCTAAATCTTCCAATCCCTTGATGAGGGTATTTCGACTGCATCCCACAAGTTGCATTACATAGCTAATTCCACCCCACCCTAATTTTTGAGTTTAAGAAAGCTGCATACCTTATTTTATCCTTTTCTGATAATGATTTATAAAATTTTATCATTTATGAGTCAATTGAATTAAATAAAACATGAGTTTAAAAGTTAATTAGAATAGTTAAGGAGAAAAATCTGTTGTGAGTCTATCTGTCTAGGAGTGAAAATTGTAATCTCACACTTTTTTTATTATATTCATTATAACCGATAACTCATCAATTTATTGATTTTTCATTCCTAAGTTGCTATTCTACACCCATCTTACTAATTTTATCTTGTCAACTGGATCGATTTCATTTACCGGAGCGATCGCCCCTAGCGATCATTTCGGCAAAGGCTCCAATATTTTCTCACCATGACTCGCTGCCACCGCCGCAAATAAAGCTTCATAATGATTCAAAGCTTCCTCAAATCCGTAATTCTCTACAGCATAATTTCTGCCTTGCTCGCCCAAGGCATCCACCTTAGCGGGGTGCAGGTACAAATCCTCAACAGCCTCAGCCAAAGCCTGCGGATCTTCCGGCGCTACCACCACCCCGCCACCGCTTTGCTGCACTGCTTTCTGGGCCGTACCAGTTTCGGGAACCGACGCCAAAATTGCCCGACCACTGGCGAGAATTACTTGAATTTTTGAAGGCATATTGAAGTTAGTAACGCGACGCTTTTGTACGACTAAACTAACATCAGCAGCAGCTAACAATTCCGGCAATTTTTCTCGCGGTTCAAATGGTAGCAACATTACATTATTAGCTTTGTAAGTTTCGCAATCTTGTTGCAAGCGCGCCAGTGCTGTTGATTCCCCCACAATTACAAAAGCAATTTCGGTTATGTGTTTCAAACGAGCCGCTGCTTGGACAACTGTTTGCAAGCCTTGAGTTAGGGCAATATTGCCAGCATAGAGAACGACAAATTTGCCCTTGAGTTTGTGAGTTTCTCGAAATGAGTTACTTTCCTTGGGTAAGGGCCGAATGAAATTGACATCAACCCAATTGGGAACGCAAACTATTTTTTCCGGGGGTACTCCCTGAGAGTGCAATTTTTTGACAAAACCGCTGTCGATGACGCTGACTTGGCTGGCTGTGTTGTAGGCAAATTTTTCTAAGGCGTCAGCAATGCCAACTAGCAGTCCGTTTTTTTTGACCAAGCCGACGCGCACGGCTGCTTCTGAGACGATATCCTGAACGTTGAGGACGATCGGGCAAGCGCGAATCCAGCCGTAAAAGGCGACTGGGACGCAAATCGGTAAAGGGGGCATTGTCGAGAAAATCACGTCGGGACGCCAGCCTCTGAAGGCTTGGACGGCGCTGGAGACTACAAAACTGCCGTCTAGCACAAGTCGGTCTAGGAGGCTGGGGTGGGGGCCGTTGACGCGCAGATAGCTGCGCTGAATTGTGACGCCGTTGTGTTCTTCGGTGAGGTAAAATTTGCCCTCATATTGCGGATAAATCCGCCGCTGCGGATAGTTGGGCATTCCTGTGACGACTCGGACTTGGTGGCCGCGCTTGACTAAGCCTTGCGCTAGTTCTGTCATCAGGGGGGCAATGCCGATCGGCTCTGGATAGTAGTTATAGGAATAAATTAGAATACGCATAATATTTATTTTGAAGCAAATTGTCCTCCAGTCGCGTGCATCGAGCCTGCACCCGCACAATTGCAGACGATGTGGTTGGGTTCCGGGTAGGACAATAGGGAGCGAGGGGATCTTCCACTGCTTGCGAAAGAAGCCGCCCTTACCGGGCGGGTATCGCGCCCTCAGCTAATGTTTTTTCGCATTACCAGGCAGTTGCGGCGATCGTCGGTACGGATATACCGAAGGTCGTCTGTGAGCTTGTACATGAACACCAGTCCCCTTTCTCCTTCTCTGTCCAAAGGATCGCGCTGCTCTTGCATAATCGAGTGCAGCTTTGCTTCTAAGTTGAAGGGTTGACCCCTGTCCCAAATCCTAATTTCTAAGTAATCGGCAAACACTTTTACCTCAATGTCTATGGGCGTTGTGGAGGGCAAGTTCTGGTGAGCGTGGCGGACAGCGTTTGTAAAGCCTTCGTTGATTATCAGTCGGCACTGCCACCAAAAATCCGCTGGTATCATGGGCAAAACGATATTCTCCAACCATTCCAAAACGGATGTTAAAGCATTCAGGTCTGTTTCAACCTGCAGGTGCCACTCGGCCTTTGGTTGCTTGTCTTTCATCTTTCTTCCCCCAGGTCGGCCCCCACCACCGCTGTACTCAGCGCCGGAGGGAGAGAAAAAGGAGGGCAAGGTCTTGGCAACATATTAGTTAAGTCAAGCTTGAGTTGAAGAAGCCCGTTTTGCCTCAAGGTGAGCATTCCTTTCGCACCATTTACTCGCACAGCAAATGAGAGACTTCCGATACTGTAACCCGCCTCGGTAGGGCGTTTAAATAGGGAAAATTTCCGAGTCAGCTTGGGAGGCAGTGATTTAAGCTTCGACTGTGTTAGCAGTCGCTACTTTTCTAAACACAGGTGAGTTCTTCTCGTCCTCGAAAATCATGCTGGGATCATTCGAGTATGACTCGAACTCGTCAATTGCTAATTATTAATGCTCTGATTGCAGAGCTGGCAACTAGCTGTGCATTTTCTGGGCGTGTGAATTTTAACACTTAATGCTAACGTAGGTATCGCTAGCGATCGTCTGCTTGACTAAGTATCGAGTTCGAGTTCCCGCCCCCCGTCGGCAACACCACCTCAAAGTTCAGCGGTGGGTTGTTGAGGGTTCCTACACAGCGCCACTATTTTTGTTAAACAGGACTGTTACAGTTTTAACAATTAGTTTCAAGTCATACATCAAGCTCCAGTTTTGTTGGTATTTTAAATCTAAACGGATGACATCTTCAAAATCGCGGACTTGAGAGCGACCGTTGACTTGCCATTCCCCTGTCATCCCGGGTTTGACATCCAAACGCTGCCACTGAGGGACTTCGTAGCGCTCAACTTCGTCTGGGGTAGGCGGTCTGGTGCCGACTAGACTCATTTCGCCTTTGAGCACGTTCCAAAACTGCGGCAGTTCATCGAGGCTGGTTTTGCGTAAGATGCGCCCGACTTTAGTAATCCGCGGGTCGTTGTCATTTTTGAAAAATGCGCCAGAAGCCTGGTTTTTGATTTGGGCTTTCATAGCTTCGGCGTTGGTACACATCGATCGAAATTTCCAAATCCGAAATTGTCTGCCCATCCAGCCACAGCGGGTTTGACCGAAAAATATCGGGCCTGGATCGTTGATAGTGATGGCGGCAGCTATGGGTACGAGCAAAATTCCTGTAATTATCAAACCGACGATTGCCCCAACGATATCTATCAGCCGCTTCACCCACGATTGCACTGAAGGGTGGGTCATCGGTAGCTGATTGTCCGAGGGCTTGGTCTCTGTGGGAGTTGAGGTTGGAGAGGGCTGCTCGATCGTCAGCACTTGATCTAGGCTGGTGAGAGCAAATACTGCCATCACCTGCGGCTTGAGGCTTCGGAGCACCAAGTCACTCTCTCGCTGTTTGGCAAATTTCAGATTGCTGACTAAAGCACCTATCCCGCTACTGTCGATGAATGTCGTCTGACTGAAGTCTAGGACAATCTTGCTGGGAACGGTGCTGCCCGAAAAAAGTTGCTGACAGGTTGTCTTGAAGTTTACGGCTTCAAGTACGCTCAAGCGCACGGGTATGTGAACTGAGGGAATCTCGTCCGAGTACGTTACCCGAAAATCTGCCTCTGGGGTTTGACTGACCATGAAGTCCTGGTTTCAAATTTCAAGCTGATGTCTTTAGCCTATTCTGTCCTAGCAGCTCCACCTTTACCAAATATTATGGTTAACAAAAGGCTAGCTTTATACAAACTTTACAAAAATGCCTGCCAACTCGCCCACCGAGAATGATATCAAAGGCAAAAATAGACTTAAGTCTACCAGTGCCAGTTTTGGCCTAAAGATTTTTGAACATCGTCGAGGCCAAACTTTGACATCGGAATCAAGATTTTTGTGGATTCAGGCCGATTAATCTTGTCGTTAATCATTTTGGTGCGTGTCTTGCACCGGATAGCCATCGCAGTTAACAGTTAACAGCTAACACCGAAGTCAACAGTTAACGGTTAACTGGAAAACCCCCGTAACAAGCGTCGGGGGGATGAGCTTAAGAATTGTAGACGTTTTCTGACTGAGAGGTTTCGCGGGTGATGGGTTTGACTTTGGCTTTGGCTTTGGCTGCGTTGCGTTTGAGGGCCTGGAGACGAGCTTCGTATTTAGCCCGCTGCTGTTTTTTGGAGGTTTGTTCGATTAAGGTTTTTAAGGCGCTGCCGAGGCTTTTGTAGGCGTTTGGGAGAGTGTAGCCGAAGCGGGTGGCTAGGGCGAGGGCTTTTTCGTCGGCGTCTATTGCTTCTTTTAAACTTTTCTCTCCGTTGTTTTTTTGGTAAAGTCTCCAGCCGGAGACGCCGCACAGGGATAGGGCTAGTAACAGCAGCAAGCCGTCTTGCACCCAAAGTTCGCCGACAGCGCCGCCTAAACCAATGGCGAGGGCTGCCATTTCCCAACCGTCTCTGGGAATGGTGTCGTTTTGGATTCTGGCGACTTCGTGCCAAAATAGGAGGTTCCGCTGATCCATTGCTAGCTGTTCCCAGCGGATCAGGTCTATTTGGATTTCTACCTGGTCTTTGCCTATTTCTTCGCTGCGGATCAGGGTAGGATTAACTTCTATTGTTTTTTCTACTGTTACCCAACTTTGGAGTTCTGGGGGCAGTATGTTTTTCAAGCGCCGGATCTCACTCATCTCGGCTCTTGCTGTAGAGGTTGCATAGGATGTCATAGCTCCGGCCTATTGATTTTCCAAAGGTTAATATGTGTATATTTCTGGAGTATAGCAAACCTTGAATCCAAATATAGTCGAGTAAGGAGGGGTCGATCGACCAATACTTGCAAATTTACTTGATTTTAGTCTCAGCGGGCGATCGCAACTGCCGACTCGATCCTTGATTTTCGACTATTTCATCAACAGTTCGATTTCTTGTCGCAATTTCGACCAACCTGACAAAACTTCCGGCTGAGAAGTTATGCCTTTTTGAACTAAAACAACTCCGTCAAATACTTCAGAAAATCCCTACAAACCTCGCCGTAGAGCTTCATCGGTAAAACGCACTCCCCCCCGAACTCTACCTCTGTCAATCGGAGCTTTTAATAAATTCTTATGCTGTAAATGCCACAAGTCATAATCGACAGCTAATTTTAAAAAAATGGCGACAACTTAATCCGTGTAATATGAGTCTAAAACCTTGTTTTATCCTCCCTTACGCGATATCTTTTTAGGGAAAATAAAGTTTTGCAACTCTTCTTTTTGTCCGAACATCCTCTCTTTTTTTGCCTCATTTAACATTCATTTTTTTCTCTTTTTTTGCTACATGAGCGCGATGATCGCCCACAGTCGGGTGTTCGATCGCGCTCATGTAGCGAGTGGGAGCGTCCGCTGCTGGCACTAACTACTGGTCTACCCCCTTTCCTTCTTGTAGTGGAATTACCACTTTTCGGGGATTTACACACATCATTCAGACGGGATTTCAATGATTAAAGTGACTTCAAAATACCGCTTTCCAACTGATAAATTGCTGCCATGATTCCGCTTTCAGGATTTGTGAGGAGGGACTTTTTGACATCTTTCAAGTATTCTACAATGTGTTCCCGCAAAATCGGTCTTTCTACTTTGACTGTGTGATTGTAATCCCACAAATCCCAAATGATAATTCCGATGCCGACAATCGGATCTATTAAACTTACTCCCAACTGACTAGCAACTGTACCGCCTGTTTTTGTTGCCATTTTGGCGGCGGCTTTGCTGGCAACTTTTGCCGTAACTTTGCTGCCAACTTTAGTTGCAACTCCCAAAATTAAGGGTTTAGCAATTAAGTAGCCGCTGCCGCCAACTAATACTTTTAATGATAAATTCGAGACGTTTCCTTTGTCGCTAATTGTGGTGGCAATATCGTTCAGATATTTGTCCCATTGTACTTGCGGTATATTATAATTATTTTGAACTACTTTCACATTTTTGCTAACTTCTGATATATACAAATTAGCAGTATCTTGAGTGATTAATTGAAATCGCAGTTGAGCGTTTTTGGGTACCAGCACGCGGTTAGCAAATTCTCTTTGAAAGTCTTCGGTTAATTTTTCGGAAACAGCACGAGATGCTGCTGTCATATCAAATCTGTTGAGTACGGCAGATTTCACGAAGTTAAAAGGTACGGTAAACTCCATCTTTTTTTGAGTGAAGTAATCAAAGTACCAATCGAGGAAACTATTGTCAACCCGCGCGATTACTTCAGTTTCCCATTTGTCCAACTCTTTTGAGGCGAAAGTTTCGGCTGTTATATGGGATTTTTGGATGGCGTTTTTTATGTCTTGGTTGACTTTGCTGAAATCGTGTGGCGGCGAGACTACAACTGCTGTGGTTCCGGTATTTGTTAGTGACTGGGAAATTAGAAAGTTACCGAATAGGGGAATGATGACTACTAGAATTACGATCGTCCAAATCATCGGTGTCACAGTTTTGATAAACTGACCGATAACTCTGAGACGTTCTGTTTTCTCTGAATAGCTAATTTCTTCCTTGTCTTGACTCATGGCGGTTTCTCAACTGATGAGAGTTGGGCTAGTTTCGATTATAGGCGATCGTACTTGCGATCGTGTTACGGGCGTGTGGCCTGAGATTCTGGAAAAGTTGGGGAAAAGTGCGCGCGAGTGAAGCTACCCCAAAGCGAATTGATTCAAAAGTACGATCGCACTCTTCATCCGCGTTAATCTTTGTTAATCTGCCTGCATTAGCGGTTCATAAAAAAATAAAAAAGCGTGAAGCGAAGCTATCCCGCAGGGAATCGCCCTTGAAGCGTGCCTCAAACTTGATAATCCTTATCTGATTATATTTTAGCCTGCTTTACTTAACACAAGCAGAATGTACTGGTCAAGACTAACTCCTTCCCTTTCCGCTTTTTCTGCTAAACTCAAATGTAGAGATTTAGGAATGTGTAAAGATAGACTTCCACTATACTCAACCTCCGTTGCAGGTAAAGGAATCTCATCGCCGCACTCATAAGCAGTCTCTATCCACAATTCCCTAGCTTCCTGAATATTCTCCATCGCTTCGGACAAGGTTTCACCCTGAGACATACAGCCAGGAAGGTCTTTTATTATAGCTGTATAACCTTCTGATTCTGGATAAAAATTGATAGGATATTTCAGGCTCAAGTAATAATCTAGGGATTTAAGCTTGACTTTCATCTTCTGATTCATCGCTCCATTCCTCTAACTTCAATAATGCCACAATTTGCTTAACGTAGACTCCTTTTACCTTCTGACCGCCCTTTTTAGGGACTGTAATCTTTAATCCATCGGCATTTCGGAAAGAATGGTGACTTCCTTTCGATCCCTTTTCTTCAAACCCAAAAGCAGTTAGGATATAGCACACATCGTCAAACCGCACTTCTGGTGGATTTGCTAAAAATTGTTCTACCAGTTTTCCTAACTTGCCCATAAATTTTTATGGATGCTTATACTATTCTAATAAATAAGGGCGGGCATTGCCCACCCTCCCTATGAATCAGGTGTAATTCAGAAATTAAATCTTCGCTTCATTCTTCACCAAATTACCCCAACCCAAATCCTTCAGCGAATTATTCCGGCGCAGCGGACGAGTCACCAACTCCAAAATATCCCGCGCATTACCAAAGCCGTGAATCTGAGCAAAAGTAAACTCAACAGACCACTTAGTATTAATTCCCCGCGCTTCCAAAGGATTAGCGTGAGCCATACCAGTAATCACCAAATCAATATTCTGCTCGTAAATCCGCTGCAACTGATTGTAATTGTCTGGTTTCTCCACAATCCGAGGAGTAGGAACTCCCATCTCGTGACAAGTCTTTTCTAACAAAGCCAATTCAGCCGCCTGATAGCGCTTGTCCATGTAAGGAATGCCGATTTCCGGGCAAGTCATGCCGCAGCGAATCAAGAAACGTGCTAAAGAAATCTCCAGCAAATTGTCTCCCATAAAGAAGACAGATTTACCGCGAATTATTTGCAGGTAATCTTCCAAACCTGCCCAGATTTGCGCTTCCCGTTCGTCCAAACCTTTTGGTTCAATTCCCAACACTGAGCAAATCTTTTCAATCCAAGCGCGAGTTCCGTCAGGGCCGATCGGGAATGGCGCACCAATTAGCTTACACTTGCGGCGGCGCATCAACGTAGAAGCAGTACGCGACAAGAACGGATTCATGCCAGATACATAATAGCCTTCTTCCAAGACTGGCAATTCAGTGTAGCGCTTGGAAGGAAGCCAACCGGAAACTTTGATTCCTTGCTTCTTCAATTCTAGAGTTAGCTGAGTAACAACCGGGTCGGGCAAAGAACCGAAAAGTACCAGCGGCGTGTGCTTGACATATTCCGATTCATCTGCTGCAACTTCCTCTTTTTTCTTGCCGAAATTCAGCAGTTGAGAGATAGCATTTCTTTCTTGTTTCTGAGATTCCATCACGGGCGCTTTCTCAGGGCATTTAGCAGCCATCGCCGCTAAAACGGTATCTTCCCCTTGAGTAAAAGCGTAATCCAAGCCGTTAGCGCGCGCTGTGACGATGGGAATGCCAATTTCTGCTTCGAGTTTGGGCGCCAAGCCTTCCAAATCCATTTTGATGATTTCGGTGGTGCAAGTGCCGATCCAAACAATTACACTGGGGTTACGATCGCGCTTAATTTGCAAGCACAGCCGCTTCAACTCATCATAATCGTTTAATTGAGCGGAAATATCCCCTTCTTCCAACTCAGCCATCGCATAGCGAGGCTCAGCAAAAATCATCACGCCCATGGCGTTTTGCAAGAAATAGCCGCAAGTCTTAGTACCGATGACCAAGAAAAAACTATCTTCAATTTTTTGATAAAGCCAAGCTACGCAGCTAATCGGACAAAAAGTGTGATAATTGCCTGTTTCGCATTCAAAGTTTAAAGCTTCCGGTTCATTAGTAGTAATAGCAGTCATATCTCAAATCTTCTCCCTTTAAATTGTTTTTCGTCTCGAACAGGAATTGCGGCGGAGCGAGGAAACACCTGGATTTTGCGATCGTCTCGGTGCGATCGCCCACCAGAGGAATAGGTTGTTTTTCCTCTCGAACGCGAACAAGCCAGCGGCGATAAAATACCTCTTTTGTGCGATCGCGACCCACAGCGAACAATAAATAGAAATACCTATTTTTGGGCTAATTCCTGTAAAAAATAGATGCAGCCCACTCAATATTTCCGCAGCAGCCGCAGCATCCAAAATTCTGGCTAAAAAATTCTGCGCGAGGGCATACAATCCCTCACAGCAGGGATTTAGTTTACTTCAATTCGCTAAGGCCAAAAGCCTTTTGGCAGTTGTGAGTTGGAGCTAATTAAAAATTAACAACTCGCAACTCACAACTCACAAATAGAGCGGGAAACTTCAAGACTAGAAGAGACGCGGGCGATCGCAACAACCTCACTTAAAATCAGATAAAAAGCCGGAAATTTCTTCATCTTCATCGTCGGAATCCAAATCACCGAGATCTAGAGCATCTAAATCATCTTCATCTGGATCTCCGGTAGTTGCTTCCCCCAGATCGTCGAGTCCGAGATCGTCGAGGTCATCGTCATCAGATACAGAGAAATCGTCAATACCGTCATCGTCCAAGTCGCCCAGATCCATGTCTAGGTCATCTGAGGTCGCTGTCCCAAAAGGATCGGGTATTTCTTCGGCGACAAACTCTGCATCTTCTTCCCCAAACGGATCGGAAATCCCCGATTCGAGATATCCAGAGGTCAAAGTCCCAAATTGTGAGGCTTCATCTTCCTCGTCATCGCCGAGGTCGAGACCGCCCAAAGCCGAGGCTTCATCTTCCTCGTCATCGCCGAGGTCGAGACCGCCCAAAGCCGAGGCTTCATCTTCCTCGTCATCATCGCCGAGGTCGAGACCGCCCAAAGCCAAGGCTTCATCTTCCTCGTCATCGCCCATATCAAAGTCAGATACGGCGTCTTCCTCATCGTCGCCCATATCAAAGTCAGATACGGCGTCTTCCTCATCTTCGCCCATATCAAAGTCAGATACGGCGTCTTCCTCATCGTCTTCTAGACCGAGACCGTCCAAAGCCGAGGCTTCTTCCTCATCGTCGTCCATGTCGAAGTCGGAGACCGCTTCTTCCTCGTCATCGTCCATGTCGAAGTCGGAGACCGCTTCTTCCTCGTCATCGTCCATGTCGAAGTCGGAGACTGCTTCTTCCTCGTCATCGCCCATGTCGAAGTCGGAGACTGCTTCTTCCTCGTCATCGCCCATGTCGAAGTCGGAGACTGCTTCTTCCTCGTCATCG
>NZ_JAUBUY010000031.1:0-28041 GCF_036705565.1 Microcoleus sp. AT8-B5 | reverse complement strand
CCCATGTCGAAGTCGGAGACTGCTTCTTCCTCAAACTCATCGAAGGATTCGTCGTCGGAGCTGAGTGCTGACGCCGCCGCAGCCAGACCGGCTGCTCCGGCGACTCCGGCGACTACTCCGGCTGCTGCTAACGCCGCACCGCCCAATTTATTAGATTTGGCATCAGCGGGTGCAGCAGTTGCAGTTTGAGCCGCTGCGGGTGCAGCAGTTGCAGTTTGAGCCGCTGCGGGTGCAGCAGTTGCAGTTTGAGCCGCTGCGGGTGCAGCAATTGCAGTTTGAGCTGCTGTGGGTGTAGCAGTTGCAGTTTGAGCTGCTGTGGGTGTTGGAGATGTGCCGATCGTCTGCGGCACGATATTTGAGGGCATACCCAGCGCGATGTCCGGGTCAAAATTTAGCCCCAACACTTCGATCAGGCTGTCTGCATCCGGCTTGAGTTTTGAGAAGGGCAGCATTAATTGCTGGAGTTCCGGCTCCAGGGCAGCCGCAATTCCCAGGATGAGGTAAGAAACAGGCCTTTTCCCGCCGTCGGGTGTGGCGACCGTGTTGTCAGCCGTCATGTGCAGGAGCAGCCAAGCCCGATTTACCTGGTAGTAGTCCAACCACTTCTGTTTGAGAGCAACTGAAAAAGTATCAAAAAAAGCCATAACCTCTTTATCCTCATCCTGATCGCTAGACCTATTAAACCATCATCAGGTCTAGCTCATCTTCCTCCTTCTTGACCACCGGTTGCACTGGATTTAGATAAAAATCTGAAAGTAAGGCAAATAATTCGCGATCGGGCGTGTCGTTGGGCACTACTCCTTCGGGCATTGCCAAAATCTGGTCAGCGATGTTGAGGTAGTAATCGCAGACGTAATTGAGGGAAGGATCGCTTTCTGCCATCTCAAACAATGTTTTGCCTTTAACGCGAGAAACGCGAATGTCTTCAATCAGGGGCAGCACTTCCAGCACCGGCATGGGTACAGAGTCAATGTACTTGTCGATCAAGTCGCGCTTTGAGGTGCGGTTGCCAATTAAACCAGCGAGCCGCAACGGGTGAGTGCGGGCTTTTTCGCGGACTGAGGCGGCGATGCGGTTGGCGGCAAATAAAGCGTCGAACCCGTTGTCGGTAACAATCATGCAGTAATCGGCGTAGTTCAAGGGGGCTGCAAAACCGCCGCACACTACGTCACCGAGCACGTCGAACAGGATAATGTCGTATTCGTCGAAGGCATTGAGTTCTTTGAGCAGTTTGACGGTTTCACCGACTACATAGCCGCCGCAGCCAGCTCCTGCAGGAGGGCCACCTGCTTCTACGCAGTCAACGCCGCCGTAGCCTTTGTAGATGACATCTTCGGGCCAAACGTCTTCGTAGTGATAGTCCTTTTGCTGAAGGGTGTCAATAATTGTGGGTATCAAGAAGCCAGTGAGGGTAAATGTGCTGTCGTGCTTTGGATCGCAACCGATTTGCAAAACTTTCTTGCCGCGCTTGGCTAGGGCAACGGAGATGTTGCAGCTTGTTGTTGATTTACCAATTCCACCTTTTCCGTAAACTGCTAGTTTCACTCTTGGTTCTCCTATAGGTTTCTATCAAAACGATGAGGGCTGGGGTTTCCTGCAATTGGGCGATCGCCCAATTGCCATAGCCCAATTGCCATAGCCCAATTGCAATTTCCTTAATTTCAGTCGATTTGAGATTTCAGATTTGAGATTAAAGAATCGACTCCACAGATGAATCTGGGGCTTCTCTTTAACTAAAATTTTCGAGCTCGACGACTTTTGTTTGGGGCTTGTATCCGTCTTTGGGTTAGACCAATTTTGGACTCGGCCCTTAGTCACCTCGTTGAAAGCATTATTAGCTAACTTGCGATGAAAAGAAAGGGGGCGTCTAAATGAAAATGCTAGTAAATTTGTTTATTTTGCATCTTTGGGAATCTTAACTGGTTTTTTGATATAAAAATCTATTTTTATAATTTTTTTAGCTTTTAAATTAATTTTAAAATACTTTCTTAATATAAAGAGGTACAAAAATAAAACAAAAATAAACGAATCAAACAATCTGGGCTTTGGGCTTTCGGGCTAGGATGCAGGCAGTTGATGGATTGTGCGGGTAACTCGAACGGTCATCAAGACGCTAGTGGATGAGGCAAACTCGAAGTTAGTTCGGATCGCTTGGGTCAGGCGAGGGCAAAGTTATGGGATTTTAGATTTTAGATTTTAGATTTTAGATTGGGAAAGATTGACTTTGCTGAGGTTTCGGGTGTTTTGTAAAAAATTGTGAATTTTTAGGAATAGGTGGGGAAGTGTCCGAGTTTTGCAGTGAGGGAGCCTCCGAGAGTGGGCGAGGATTCGAGTGGGGGATTGTCGGTATATTAGACCTATTGAAAAAAAAATCTATGTTAAAATTAAAAGTTTTGAATTTTAGACCTGATATCTCACTGATAATTGTAAAGTGTTGACAACAAATTACAACGGAGACCATAACGGCGGCGAGGATTATAACGACTTGACAAAAATTTGAAAACTTTTAGACTCCTATTAATATGTTCAATCACTATTCGAGCCTGGGCTATAGATCGCATCTGGAATTTGCAGTTCGCTACCGAGGGCGGCAATGACCATACCACCGATCAGAAAGCCGAGCGCTGGGGACTGCAACTGAGACCCAAGTCCGCAGGCAAGAAATACGGCTACTAAAAAGCCGGGGTCATGCCCCGGCTTCTTAGGTCTGTATCGTCTCGGTTCAACAGCCGTCTGGTCCACAGAAACTGTGCCCGTACAGTACCTCCGCGTCACAGATATAGATCATGCCCGCAAAATCGAGGAAAAACTTGACTGCGACCTGATCGGCAATATTCTCCGCCATATCCCGATCGGGGGTGAGCACCTCGAATTTTATATTCGCCGTGGTGTCAGAAACGCTAGGTTGCCCCGACGATCGCACGTTGCGACTGCCTTTACCGCCGGTTTCCAGAACCGTATAACCGGTTGCCCCGGCTTCTTCGATGATATTGACGATCTTCTTCAGCAGAATCTTTTCCGTGACGATGACAAGCTTTTTGGCTGGCTTGGGCATGTTGGTTACCTCCTTACCTACGTATGTTGATCTTAATATATTGAGTTGCTTGGTCTGTTGGAGCAAGGGAGCGCCGACAGACCGCGACCCGTCTGGGATTAGCCGCCACCGATCGCCTGGGCCAGCCCGAGGAAGAGCGGTATACACAAGCCGATCGCAATGGGTGTACCGATGGCTGTGGATGCGCCGATGTAGGCGGAGGGATTGGCCGACGGAATCCCGGCTCGCAACGTGGGCGGACCTGAGATGTCTGAACTGGAGGCGGCAATAACAGCCAGGATCACAACACCGCCCAGGCTGAATCCTGTGGTGTAGTGGGCAATCATGCCGAGACCGAAGGCGATGAACCCATGCACCACCGGTGCCACTACGCTATACACGACGTACCACTGGGCCACCTTACGTAGTTCGCCAAGTCTTGACCAAGCCTCCATACCCATGACCAGCATCAAGATCGAAAGCAAGCCGCGGAAGAGGGGGTCGTAGAAGCTTTTATAGACACTTTCCGGCTGGGTGAACAGGCCAAGAGCAATGCCGAGCAACATTGCCGATAGGGCAGGACCCTGGAGGCTTTCTTGCACGATCGGCCATATCTTGACCCGATTATCCGCAGGCTTCTGCTGCTTGCTGAGATACTCTTGCCGATTGCGGGGATAATCCTGCTGATCGGGATAATCGCCTGCTGCAACGGGTTGCTTGCTGAAAGACTCCTGCACGGTAGAGTGGGCTGCTGGACTACCCTTCTTCTTGTTGAGATAAATGTTGGCCACCACAATCGCCGTTACGAGCGCTGGGATATCCATGAAGGGATAGAGTGCGGCAGCCCATGCCTCGTATGGCATCTTTTGTTCTTCCAGTAGGGTCAGGGCTGCAGCCATGGTAGAGCCACTCACAGCACCAAACAATCCCCCGGTCGCAATCGCATCTATGGTGTTGACCTTCGGCAGCTTCGCCAACGTATAGCGCGCGATGAATACAACAAGAACCCCTACCGCTACAGCAGAAGCTGCGGGTATCAACATCTCCGTCAGGTTGGAACTGCGGATCGCCTGACCACCGGTCAGACCGATTTTCATGAGCAGCATGAAGACGATGATCTGATTAATCGCCTCTGGAATTATTAGTTCGCTACCGAGAGCGGCAATGACCATACCACCAATCAAAAACCCGAGCGTTGGGGACTGCAACTGCTTAATGAAGTCCATTAAGAACAAGGACAAAAAATCCATGAATACCTCCTGCTGCCTCCTCTAAAAAAGAGCGATTATTGTGAGCGGTGAGATTTAAGAAGTAAGGGTGCAGCGCTTCAACCCTGGCGACAGGTGTTATGCGAACACCTGTCGCCAGGGGATTCAGAGATGGTCGCTCTCCGAATGGGGCTAGAAGGTGTCGCTGTCCCGCAGTAACTTCTATAGATCAATATCTATTAAGACCCAAAATTCTATGTAATTAAGTCTATCCTTAAATTCGCACAAACTTGCGATCGCTTTACATGGATATGCCAAATAATTTTTAATTCAAATCATAAGTTTTCCTTTTGTTCTCATAAAACCCGTATATTTCTGGTCAGCATAAATAGCGATCGCAGATTTTTTTATGTACACGGATATTGCACCGAGGACGGTATGGGATCAGCAAAATCGGGAACAGGAGTGGCGTGAACACCACTCTTATAGCAATGCTTTGAACTAATCAATCCACATTTCGGGGGGAGTGGTTGTCGGCACATAAGTCGTGGACGGACTGTAACTGGCAAGGTTAAACCACCCCACCGCCAGTAGGAGACCGAACCCACAGCCCACCAAAAAAGTCCAGGCGTGAGACGAATCGAACACACAGAGCAGGCGGCGATCGCCACTATACACCTGCACTAGCCAGCCTTCGCTGGTGTTGTCAAATTGGGTCCGCAGTTTAGTTGAGTCAAACTTGTTCATTGTGTACGCTCCATGCTGCTCGAATGTGTGTGGCGGTGGCGGGCACTGGCCCGCCGCTAGGGAAATACCTGTCAGAAATTCACCTGTGAATGGATAGTGTCTCAAGGAGAGAGACTGGAACGCTTAAACCTGACATTGATATCGAACAGAAGACAGACATCTATGCTTTCGCCTTGAACGGTATTCTTAAGTTTATACTTAGATTTGCTGGTTGAATGGTTGCTATAGCGTCAAAAAGATAAGTGTTTTTTATAAAATGATTCCGCTAATCTGAGTCAATCTTTCTCAACAGAGGGTAATGAATTCGCAGATATTTGGCATAAACTTAAAGATATGGTTCAAGGAAAAACCATAGAGTATTGCCTTGTCACGGAAAAGGTGCCGCTGAAAAGGTGCTGCTGAAAAAGATCGCCAAGATCGTCGAGGAAGCTGGGGCTGCCGGTTATACGGTGATGGAGGCTGGCGATCAAAGCAGTCGCAACGTGCGATCGTCGGGACAAACCACTGTTTCCGACAGCTTTTTCAATTTTTCAATTCTTCAATTCTTCAATCCTATGACTGCTGACTAATGAGAACTGACGATCGGAATCTCGATCGCAAATTCAGTGCCCCGTCCAGCTTCCGAAACGCAGTCGAGTCGCCCCCCGTGCTGTTCCACAACTAAATGGTAAGAAATCGACAGTCCCAACCCAGTGCCCTTGCCAACTGGTTTGGTAGTAAAAAACGGGTCAAATAATTGGCGGCGAATCTCCTCCGGTATGCCCCGCCCGTTGTCGGAAATGCGGATCGCGACAAAATCGCCACCAACAACTTCAGTACGAATTGTAATTGTGGGAAGAGTCAATGGAGAACTAGGATTTGACGGGGGTGAATTTTTCGCATTTCTCGTCGCCCATTCCCCTTGCTGGATTTCTTCATCCAAAGCATCAATAGCATTGCCGATAATATTCATGAACACCTGATTGATCTGACCGGCACAGCACTCGATGTGGGGCAAATTGCCGTATTCTTTAATAATCTGGATAGTTGGATGTGCGCCGTGGGCTTTGAGCCGGTGCTGCAAAATCAACAAAGTGGTTTCGAGTCCCTCGTGAATGTCAACGAGCTTGATGTTAGATTGATCCGATCGCGAAAAATTACGCATCGACACAACTATTTGGCGGATGCGCTCGGTTCCTACTTGCATAGAAGACACTAGCTTAGATAAGTCTTCTACTAAAAAATCGACTTCCATCTCTGCTGCTGCTTCCCGAATTTCCGAGACTGGTTCGGGATAGTGCTGCTGGTAAAGTTCCAACAGTTGGAGCAATTCTTTGATGTAGTGGCTGGCGTGGGAAAGGTTGCCGTAGATAAAATTAACAGGATTGTTAATTTCGTGAGCGATACCGGCAATCATTTGTCCCAAAGAAGACATTTTTTCGGTTTGCACTAATTGAGTTTGAGTTTGCTGCAACTTTCGCACAGTTTGCTCTAATTGCTGTGCTTGATTTTTCAAGCAAGTTTGCTTTCGCCGCAGGACTTCTTCGACTCGCTGGCGCTTGATAATATCCCGTCTCAACAATTCATTTGATTCTAAAAGTTGAGCGGTGCGTTCTTCAACTTGTTTTTTTAAGTCGTCGTGAGCTTGGCGCAGGGCTTCTTGGGCCCGCTGCCGCTCTAAAATTTCTTGCTGCAAAAGTTCGTTGGCTTTCTGCAATTGGGTGGCTCGATCGTCCACTGCTTGTTGTAACAGCTCGATCGTCCCATACATTTCAGATTGGTTAAAAACTTGTGGCAAACTTGTCTGAGACACAACGCCCAAAAGCTCTCCCTGGCTGCCAACTACTACCAAACGGCGGACGCAGTGGCGCTGCATGGACTGGTGGACACTCCAGAGGGAATCGGCGGGAGATATGCAAAATAAAGGCGCACTCATGGCCCTTGCGGCTGGGATTTCCGAGAGGTTGAGTTCGAGGGCGTGAAACTGCACGATGTCGCGCTCGGTGACAATGCCGATCGGAATTTGGTAATTTTGTGTTGGTGCGATCGCCCGATCGGGATGCTGAGTTTGCTCTTTGACAATGACAACGGAACTAACTCGATGCTTGACCATGAGCTGGGCTAAATCGAGGGCTGAGGCAGTTGTTGTGGCAGAAATGACTTGGTGCGTCATGACATCTGCTGCACAGCGCAAATTGGTTAGCAAGTTAATCGGCTGGAGGGCTTCGTGAATGGCTTCGCGGGTGATGATGCCGAGAAGTCGCGAGTCCTCGTCCACTACGGGCAAATGCCGGATGGAGTGCTGGCGCAATGTGAAGATAGCTGTGAAAATATCTGGAGACTCGGATTTTTTGAGAGTAATGGGAGATCGAGTCATTACGTCAGCAATTGTCAGTCCGACTGTACAAGCTGCGACGGTAGTTAGCTTGACGATATCCCGTTCTGTAAAAATGCCGATCGGGCGATTATCTTCGACGACTAAGACGCAACTGCGCTTGGCTGCGCTAGCAACAGCGTTTTGTTTTTCGCCACAAAGGTGACAGGAGACGCGCATCGGGTTCATGAGAGCCAACACTTGGGCGATCGGGGTTTCTGGAGCCACGGTGAGGGGGTGGCGGTCGATCGCCCGATCTAAAGGTGACGAGTAGAGAGGCCGGCTGTTGGGGCGTTCGGCCGGTTCTGATGATTTAATTACCGACAACTGCGGAGCTGAATCTCGAAAATGTTGTAATTGTTCTTCTTGTAGCATGATTATTAATTTTACTTAATGAGTTGTTACAATTTTGGAGACTTGGGTTGGCAGACTTAGCATTAATTAAGCGGGTGATAGATGCTCGATCGCCTAAAATTCTGATTGCTAGAACACCCTTATTTAATTTTTATTTTTTAAATCCTATGTCGTGGACGCCATTAAGTCATCGAATTCATCACTTGCCGCTGATCCTTGCGGGCCCGATTTTGCGCCGGACTGAAAGTCGGGCCGTGACAGTTTGGCTGGCTCTGAAAGCACCCCGCCAAGTCGAACTCAAGGTTTATTCGACTGAGGGCGGAACCGGCGAAATTGTCGATCGGCCCTTGCTCCAAGGTGCGAGCTCTACCGTGCAGCTCGGCAAATACCTGCACGTAGTCGCCGTGACTGCTAAACCAATTAACAGCAACCTCTTGACATCTGGGCAAATTTATGCTTATGACATCAAGTTTACTGGGAGTAGCGAGTCGAACGTCGGGGGTGCAGTCCCAGAAAATGAGAAAGAAAATCTCATTTCTTGCCTGTGGCCTGCCACCCCTGATTTATCGGCTTTGGGGCCGGAGACGATTAGTTATTTCGCTCACCAGTTGCCCACTTTTGCCCTGCCGCCGCAGGATTTAAACTATTTGCGTATCGTTCACGGTTCTTGTCGTAAGCCCCACGGAGACGGCAGAGATGCGCTGCCCATCTTGGATAATTCGATCGAACAGTTTGCAGGAACGGCAAATAGCAGGCCCCACCAACTGTTTTTAACGGGCGACCAAATTTACGGCGACGACGTTGCCGATGCCATGCTGTGGGCCTTGACTGACGCTGGCGATACACTGTTGGGCTGGGAAGAAAGTCTACCCCTGATGGATGATGCCCAAATAAAAAAGAATTTGTGTATCAGTATACCTAAAAATTCGGAAAACGAAACTGCACTTGACCAAGAGAGGGAAATTTTTAGAGAGTCGCCAATTCAGAAACCGTCGGATGCTGAGTATCAGTTCAAAAAACCAATTGAGTTACAGCCGGGGACTCGCAGCGATATTGCCAGAGATTTTGGCGGCTTTACGGCGATGTTGGTGAATAAACCCAAAAATGCTAAAAGTCACTTGTTTAGCTTGGGCGAATATTATGCGATGTATTTGTTAGTTTGGTCGCCGGTACTCTGGTGCACAAGTTTTCCGAAGGGTAAGGATATTTGCCCAAATTCTAAGCAGGCAAAAGTCTGGGATAGAGAAGTTGTTGAACTTAACGGTTTTGCTCGCAATTTGTGGAGAGTGAGGAGGGCGCTAGCGAATATTCCTACTTATATGATTTGCGATGACCATGATGTTAGCGACGATTTTTATTTGAATCGAGAGTGGTGTTACCGGGTGCTGGGGAAGCCGCTGGGCCGCCGGGTAGTGCAGAATGCTTTGCTGGCTTACGCTGTGTTTCAGGCTTGGGGAAATACGCCTGCACAGTTCGATCGCGCACAACCTGGAGATAAATTATTAACAACTGCTGAAAAATGGTCTAATTCGGCGGGGACTGATGTTTCTGCTTGGGAGGAGGCGGCTTCGTATTTGGGAATTCCCGGACTCGATCCGAAAACTCATTTGCCTAAGTTGAAATTAGATGAAGACGTTTTTATTTTGGATCGGGAGGGCGAGGGTGTAACTGAGGTTTTGAATTGGCATTTTACTGTGAGAAGTTTTAAGCACGAGGTGATTGTGCTGGATACGCGGAATTGGCGGGGGTATCCGGTGGAAAGTGCGATCGATCCACCGATGCTTTTGACTCACAAAGGTTTTGAGGAGCAAATTCAGAAACCTTTGAGGGAGACTGAGTTGCTGAATAAAACTGGGGAGTTTGAGATTGAGGCGACGCTGGTGGTTGTGCCGACAAATTTGGTGGGTTTGTCGATTATTGATGCGGTGCAAAAGTGGGATGTGGAACAGGGGAAGGTTTTTAATAGTGATGCGGGGGATTCTTGGAATTTTCATGAGTTAGCTTTTGTGAAGCTGTTGGTGGAATTTTTTAAGCAGCGCAATCGGGTGATTGTGTTGACGGGGGATATTCACTATGCTGCTGCTGTGCGACTGAGTTATTGGTCTGATTGTCATTTTGGCGATTCTCGATCGAACATTGAGCCTTTGAAGGGGGCGAATGATAAGTCAAATTGTCAAAATTCTGTGTTGGCGCAGTTGACTGCTAGTGCTTTGATCAATGAGGAGTGGACAACGCATTTAGTTCATACTAAGATTAAGTCGCTGTTTCCTGAGCGATCGCACGAATGTTTGGGATGGAATGAGCCGCTGGAATTAATGAAGATTTCGAGGGGTGGCAGAAAGAAGGCTATGGCGGCTGCTGTCAGAAATAGACAATCTCTGCCTGATTGGGGCTATCGGATTGACTGGATTAAACGGCAAAGAGCTCGCGTGTTTTTGCAGCTAGAAAATGGAACTGCGTCAGATAGATCGCATAAAAATAAACAATTGTCATTCCTGCATAGGTTATGGAATTTTATATCGCTGTTGTGGCGCAATCGCTGGCTGCAAGAGGGTGATGAGATTGTGGGATATAGCAATATTGCGATCGTCAGTTTTCAGTGGCCGGCTGATGATGATGGGGAGAAGGCGGTGATGCAAAATGTTTATTGGCGGCCTCTTTGGGAGCCGGATAGTGTAGTTTATAGTCAATATTTTGTGCCACTGGGATTGGATGAGGATGATTAGATTCACGATTTCTTGAAGAAGTCGGGGATTTGGATATGGGTACAATATTGTGATCGGTTTGTGGCAGTGTCCGCCGGGGGTGAAACCCTAGTCTCATAGCTAAAGTCGCTTGGAACTGAGATGTTACACCATTCTCAAGAACAGGCTTTCCGGCCTGTTCCACAAGAGATGAATTTTATTGTGGAACAGGCCGGAAAGCCTGTTCATAAAAGATTTATCGAGAAGGGTGCAAGATGTCAGTTGGAACTCAGATGTTACACCCTTCTCAACTAGCCATACTGCCCGCGACTAAGGATCGTGGATTAAATAACTTCGTAGGTTGGGCCCGTGGAACGAAACCCAACAATCAAGCGTGGCGTTGGGCGGAGTGAAACGCAGGGTTCGTCCCTCAACCCAACCTACAAAAAATGCAAGTTATTTAATTCTCATTCCTAACAGTGATCTCAAAACTGTGCTTATGAGCTAGACTCTGGGTACGATCGATATTAATTAACAGACCCAACACTACCAAAGATAGCAACAAAGTTTCTTTGACAGTCGCAGATTTCCTAAAGCCGGCCGACTTGCTCAATCAGTTAAAAGCCATACGCAAAAAGTCGAGGGCGGACTTGGCAGATATGGAAGTTGTTTGGGACATATTAGAAAACCATCAGCACGAAAGTTCAGCGGAAAACTAACCTTCTTGCTGTGCGATGAACCTGAAACCCTTGATGTATATAGGATAGAAGAAAAAGCCCGTGACGAGATTTGAACTCGTGACTTCCTCCTTACCAAGGAGGTACTCTACCACTGAGTTACACGGGCATAAAAAATTAAGAATCTCCAATTAAAAAATTAATTTTTAATTCTTAAATTTTAACTTTTTATTAAATTGAGGTGGGCCGAGCTAGATTTGAACTAGCGTAGGCGTAGCCAGCGGATTTACAGTCCGCCCCCATTAACCGCTCGGGCATCGACCCATTTCCATCACAGTTATACATCCTAGCACCAGAATCTTTATTTGCAACATTATATTTAAA
Source organism: Microcoleus sp. AT8-B5 (assembly GCF_036705565.1). Lineage (NCBI taxonomy): Bacteria > Bacillati > Cyanobacteriota > Cyanophyceae > Oscillatoriales > Microcoleaceae > Microcoleus > Microcoleus sp. AT8-B5. Next base: position 16,600 of record NZ_JAUBUY010000031.1, on the reverse strand, counting down.
ACTCTAATCATTTAGCTGAGAACACATAAGTGAGTTAGGGGCTGACGGGAAAATTGAACACTGTTTAAGGTGTGCATTGCTAAGTCTAGGCTGGGTGCGTGCCCGGAGCACCCTAAGTCTAGACTAAGAGAAAATCCCTAATTCACTAATTCCCCGGTTTCTTGCAGGGAGTGCAGGCGGCGGTAAATACCTTGTTGACTCAAAAGTTCTTCGTGGCTGCCAACTTCGACGATTCTACCGCCGTCGAGTACGACGATCGCATCGGCTTCGCGAATTGTACTCAGTCTGTGGGCAATAATTATGGTGGTGCGCGTACCGAGAATATTTCGCATGGCTATCTGGATCGATCGCTCGCTTTCATAGTCCAAACTAGAAGTAGCCTCATCAAAAATTAACACATCCGGCTCCACCAACAGCGCCCTGGCAATCCCCAACCGCTGCCGCTGGCCGCCGGACAACCGCATTCCTCTCTCCCCGACCACGGTATAGTAACCTTGGGGCAACAGCCGCACAAAATCGTCTACTTTGGCAATGCGACAAGCATCCTCAACTTGCTCGAAAGTGGCGTTTCTGTTTCCGTAAGTCAAATTTTCCAGCAAAGTACCGTTAAAAACGTCTACTTCTTGGTGGACAATGGCTAAACGCTGGCGGTAGCGAGTCACGTCTAAGCTGCGAATGTCTTCGCCGTCGATCTGAATGCGGCCGGAGTTGGGTTCAAAGTAGCGAAACAGAAGTTTAACTAAAGTCGATTTCCCGGAACCCGATCGCCCGACTAATGCTACAGTCTGACGGGGATGAATCAACAAATTCACATCTTGCAAAACGGGTTTTTGACTGTCGTACCCGAAGGTCAAACCGCTGATCTCAACTTTGCCGGTAAATTTATAAGGTGGCTGTGCCGATCGAGCATTTTCTGCTAAATTAACCGCATCCACACCGTCGGGCGTTTGCATAAACTCGTGGAACCGGATCATTGAAGAATAGCGCCGCGCCAATAATTCGGCGATAATGCTAATCGGACGCAGTTGGGAATATGCCATGCTTGCCAACGTGTAGACGGTAACAAAATATCCGAGGGAAATTTTGCCTGCAACCGTGGCTGCTAGGCTAAAACCAAGAACTGAAAACAAACACAACTGGACGATCGTCTGCTGGTATGTCCCCAAGGTGACGTATCCTTTGTGAATGCGGTGGATCACGACTTTTAATTCGCGATCGAGTCGGGTGGTTTGCCTTTTGAGTTCATCGCTTTCTGTCGCAAAAGCTTTGACTGTTTTGATGTTGGTGATAATTTCCGAGTTGCGGCTTTCTGTATCTTCGATGTATTCATCCAGAATTTCTTCCCGCGCAGTCACCTGTTGCAAGCCTTTGAGGGTGAAACTGAGGATAAATAGGAATGAAACCAAAATTAATAAGCCAATCCGCCACTCAATTAAGCAGATAACGGCAAAAATGCCGATTAAGCGGACGACTTCGGGGATGAAGTCGCCGGCAATTTCTGGGTAAGTCCAAGTATGGTTGGCGATGCCTTTGGCGATGCGGCTGGCAATCCGTCCGGCGTTGTTTTCGTCGTAGAATTCTAGGGGTAAGGTGAGGATTTTGCCGATCGCACTTCTCATTCGATCGCGCCTTGCCCTCAATGGTATCGCCCAGTGGAACCAATTTGCTACCCAAGGCTGGATCGGTGCTTTGGCTACTGTTACCAGAAAAATTATGCCGAGCAAGACGGATAGCGATAATATTTTGTTGGGTGACTGCTGGGTAACAGAGGCGATCGCTGCTATGAGTTTTTGCGTTACTGTATCTGTAGGTTGACCCGACAATACGTTTAATATTTGACCGATCGCGTAAGGAACAAGCAAATCGGCTAGTGCCAAAATGCTGGATGCGCCTATGCTGTAAAGTGATATTTTCCAGTAGCGGCTGTAGTATTGGAAAATGTCCTGAAAGCTTGCCATAAATTTGTGTTGAGATACAACCCTTGCAAACACTTGCATTTAAAACTGCGCTCTCGGCGCGCTTTGTTTACAATTGTACTACAAAAGTAGTCGATCGGGGAGTCAATCGATTTTAGATTTTAGATTTTAGATTTTAGATTGACTTGCGCGAGATAAAGGCGGGGGACGCAAGGATTTTAGATTTTAGATTTTGGATTGATTCCACGGATAAATCACGTGGCGGGTACCACATGAAGAAATTCGCTTGTCATCTTGGATCATGCTAGCGACTCGCCCGATCGGGTGATTTATGGCAATCATTCGATCATCAGCAATCGATCCGCATTCCTGGGCAATCAATTCCAGACTAAGGGCAAAAAAATGCAAAAGACAGAATTTTTCTTAAATTCTGCCTTCTGAGCAAGGCCTTACAGCATATTCGGTGGTTTATGAAGTACAGTAGAAACCTTAATTGTGTGCTGTTAATCCTCCGGGTGCGTCGCTACGAGATATTGGATATAACTTACAGATTGACGGGTGGCGACGCACCTTACACGGGCCATCAGATTATGTGTACCACATATACATGGAATATGCTGTATAAGTTTTACCTTTGAGTAGTCTGTTAGCTGAAGGTGTAGGCTGATTGCAGCGCCCACCAGATCAAGAAGCCGATTCCGCCGGCAATGACAATCGCCGAAATGGCGATCGCTATAGGACTGTCAGCTCCCTTGAACTTCATGATTCCGCGATTTAAATCTGACATGACAGTGTTCTCCCACAATTCCAGCTTGATTGTAGCTTTGCCGTGGGCCGATGGCGGTCAATTTTCACGGCAATTACTGATTTGGTTAACGATCTGGCTGCTGAAATTGCAGGTGGGGAGTGGGTTTGGGGGGGTTTACTGGGTTTGTGAAAAAAAACTTACTAAAAAGACTTGACAAATTTAGAGAATTGAGACAATATTGTTAATACCGCAGGAAATGCGGGTGTAGCTCAGTGGTAGAGCGTCACCTTGCCAAGGTGAATGTCGCGCGTTCGAATCGCGTCACCCGCTTTAGAAGATAAAAAAATCAAGGAAACCGGAAAGTAGATCAAGAAAGTTTTCGGCATAGTCCTAATGATGGTTGAAAATACCTAAGTTAGTGGTAAGATTGAATGCAGAACTTGCAAGTCAAAATTGCCGATCGGGCAATATCTCGGAATAGGCAGTTGAAAGCCTCGCTTTGGCGGAATTGACAAGTTTGATTAAGTGGATATGTTAACGATTATTTTTGCAAAAACGCTTTTTTTATCCGATCGCTAGTGCCATCTCAAAAAGCTCCCAAGATTGACTTAAACGATGAGTACCCCTGTCCTTGCCGACGCCGGGGTCGTCTAGTTCCCATAACGTTGACAGAAGCCTTTGGCTGCAACCGCTGTCAACAAATATTTGTATTGGACGAAAGTGGAGACGTGATCGAGCAACTATCAACGAACTATCCTTACAAGCAGGCTTGGCGGTGGACGGGCCACCAGTGGAACAGAGCGCATCCGGGTTTGAAAGCCCATTACTTGCCACTGGCTTTGGGTATGATATTGGTGCCGCTAGTGATTTGGTTGCCCTTGGCGCTACACTCGCCGGGCCCGAATATTATTCTGTGGGCAATGGTCGCCGTGCTGCTAGCAATGCTGCCGGCGCTGATGGTATGGCTGGCTTACAGGCGTTAGCTAGATGATAATAGAGGATTTTACCCATTCATCAGATGCCGCAAATGTCGCGCGTCGCGCTTATCAAGCTTCTTTGGAGTTGGCGGCGACAAAGAGTGCCGATCGCGCTGCAGCTTTGCAGGCGATGGCGGGCTCGCTGAAACGCAGACAAAATGACATTTTAGAAGCAAATACTCTGGATTTAGAAGCGAGTCGGGACATGGCGATTCCCGAATTGATTGTGGAGTGGCTGAAGCTGACGCCGGAACGGATCAAGACAACTGTGCAAATTCTGGAACGGTTGGGGGAAATGCCAGATCCGATCGGCAGGGTGATCAATGCTTCTTATCAGGTCGATCGCTGTCAGGTTTACTGTCAGTCGCTACCACTGGGGGCGATCGCTCTAATTTACGAGGCGTTTCCAGAGTTGGGGGCGATCGCCGCGGGTTTGTCTCTCAAAAGCGCTAACAGTTTGATTCTAAAAGGCGGCAGCGAAAGCTGGCAAACTAATGCTGTAATTGGGGAAGCTTTGGTGTCGGCGATCGATGAGGTAGGTTTGCCATCGGGATGTTTGCAGATACTGCCGCCTGATCGGGGCGCTTCGATCCGAGAATTGGTCACTCAAGACCAATATCTCAATTTAATTATTCCCTACGGTAGACCAAGTTTGGTGCAGCAGGTGGTAAGGCTGTGCACAGCACCAGTTTTGAGGTCGGCAATGGGAAATTGTTACCTTTATTGGTCGCCGACTGGTAGTTTGGAGATGGCAAGGTGGATGATTTTGGACAGCCATCAAAGCGTGCCCGATCCTGTTAATGCGATCGAGAAAGTGCTCATCGATCGCAACCAAAAGCCTTCTTCCTTAGTCAGGCTGTGGAACAGTTTAAAAGAAAAAGGCTTTCAAATTAGCGGCGATGCGGATCTTGTTGCAGATTTCCCAGAGTTGAAGCTGGCGGAAACATACGAGTGGACTCAACCGTATTTAAACAAAACCATCGCGTTTAAAGTTGTCGATAGTTTAGAGATTGCGATCGGCTGGATCAACCGCTACAGCAGCGGTCACGCTGACTGTATTGCCACTGAATCTTACTTAGAAAGTCGCCAATTTGCTCTGGATGTTAACAGCGCCTCAACTTTTATTAATGCCTCACCTCGGTTTTGGCGCTATCAAAATCGGGGAGATGCGATATTTTTGGGAATGTCCAACCAAAAAGGTTATCGTCGAGGATTGATCGGGTTAGATACGCTGACGACAATTAAAGAAATTGTTCAGGGAAACGGACTTTTTTAATCTTATAGGTTATTTAGAATTGGTTATTGAGATTAAACCAAACTCAAAAAATGGGAGACTATTATCGATGCGTAAGCCTTTAATAGTTGTTCCAAAAATCTTTTTATAGGATACAATAATATCTTGGTAGAACAATCAGGCAGCCTTGATCTAAAGCAATTTGATCACAAGCTCCCGGATAGCCGCAGTGGAGACAGATAAAATCTCCGCATCCTAACAATAAGCCGCCGGATTTATGTGTGGGTTCAATCTAAAATCGGGTACGGGATCTAATTAAATTTAGAAACTTATTAACTCACATGAAAATACTCTTAGCTATCACATGAAATCCGAAAAAACACTCAATACTCTAGACAATACCGCAACGCCGACTTTAGGCAAAGAAACGCTAATTCACCACTCGGTATATGTTAAAAAATTGCGTCCGCTGCTGCCATCAGATGCCTTTGAACCAGAGCCTAGCAAGTTAGCAATACTATTCATCAACGCTGCTATTTTATTGCTGGGATGGGGAATTGCTGCTAATCTCGATCGCTGGCCTGTCTATCTTTTAGGGCTGTACTTACCTTTAGCCGTCATCATGGGCAATAGTATCATAGTTTTGCTATTTAGCTCCCACGATTTGATGCACGGTAGCGTTCAGAAAAAGTCGCGCCTCACTTATCCGATCGCCTTTTTGGGACTAAGTATGCTGTTTATGCCGCCTACTCAGTGGAAAAATCTGCACAACCTCGTACATCACAATAACACGAATTCTGTGGCAGACCCCGATCGCAACTATCTGTACCAGCAACCAGATACTTGGGGAAAATGGATTCAAAATCTGTTTGTCCCGTCGGTAGAAGTAAATCCGGTGTGGTTAATTGTAGGGATGGCGGGTTCGTGGTTAGTGCATAATTTCCGCAATCTCACCTCGGTGCTGTTATTTAACGATAAATCTGTTGATTACGTACCGGCTGCCTTTACAGTTAGTCCTAAAGATAGATTGACAATCGCATTTGAATGTCTGGGAATTTTAGGAATTCATGCGAGCATTTTATTCTACCTAAATTTTCATCCGCTCAAAATCGCCCTTGCGTACTTTTTGCCGATCGCAATTGGTCATGCAGGCGCAATGTTTTACATCTATACCAACCATATGGGTTGCCGGATGACCGCGATTAATGACCCGCTGATCAACAGTGCTTCTGTGCGGGTTCCTAAAATATTTGACCTGCTGCACTTGAATTTTTCTTACCACACAGAGCATCATATTTTCCCCAGCATCAACTCAGACTATTATCCGATGGTGCAAGAGTTGTTGCAAATTCACTATCCCGGACGCATGAATTTAATCGATGCTGGAGAAGCTTGGCGGTTGCTGATGCAAACACCACGGCATTATCAAGATGAAGTCACATTCACAGATTCTGCGGGTACAATGGCCGTGAATTGCTCGATTGTTGAAGACTATAAAAGCTGAGAATTCGCATTGTAACTCACATCTTGAATTATGCTGAAGAACAGGCTTTTGTGCCTGTTCCACCAAGAATGAATTTTATTGTGGGGAGTAGGGGTTGGGCGTCTCGCCTGCCCCAAAAATACACTCCTACATACTGATGCTATTTAGCACCAACGAAGGCTTGAGAGCAAAATAAGGAATGACTCGTTTTTGATTGTTAGCATCAATCCTTTGTTCTGCCATATTCAAATTTTGCTGGAACTGTCTGGCTAAAAGTTGGATCGGGGTTCCCGCAAAAACTTCGTCGAAGCTCATCCGGTAGAGTTCTCGGAAAGATTTATCGTAATAACCCAAACGGTCATATCGATAAGCTGACAAAATAAACATAGTTTTCAGTTGCTCAGCCGCTCGTTTGTACGGAGGAAGCAACCGTAAAATATCCTTTTCTGTAATCACTTCGAGATTGCCAGAAGCGGTAATTTTGGGAATGTCCCGGTAGGCTGCCAAGGGCATATTGGCGGCAAAAGCCATGTATTCGTACTGGGGAAAATTGACGGCTGAATGCTGCGGGCCGCAGGTGAAAATTACAGTTGTGACAATTTTAATTAATTGTTCAACTGTGTCGATTTTGCTGGGCATTCCTTTGACTTTACCGCCGTTATCAGAGGCTAATTCTTGTGCCCAGGTTTGCAGTTCCACATCTTCTGCGATCGCCTCTTTCGTCGGGTAAAAGTGTTTGAGATAGCCGGAGACAAAGGTTTCGATCGCATTCCACAGTAGCAATCCATCATCTCGGTAAGGGTAGTGAGGCAGTTGATTTGGATCGTCCATTTCCCGATTTTTCAGTTCAGTTGGGAAGGCAAATTGATCCAGACTCCAGTTACTGCAAGCCTCTCTAGCTATTTCCATTGTCTCTGGCAAGCTACCGCTTAGCAAGTCATCGACTGGCCCGCCCGGAGCGATCAAATAAGAACGCGCCAGCTCGTTGTTAGTCAACATAAACCGAAAGTGCGGTTTCAGCAGCAGGCTAAGGGGGTGATTTTTAGCCAACTGTCGGGCGGTGACGATCGCGATTGGTTCCATCACCAAATGAGTTCGACCTAAATGCGAGCTCATTTCGTGGTGATTGGCATCTGCTACTTGCACGCAGAGTTTCGCAAACAGCCAATCCACAGGAGGATCGAACGGGGTGTAAAGATGGCTATTTGGGGTCGGATCTAGTTGAATGGCGATCGGCACCAGTTCACCGCGATCGCGGATTCCCGTCCACCGCCAAGCGAAAAAAGCTCGCGGTTTCGGCAAGAATTTTCTGCCTTTTTCATAGCTGCCACCTCCTATTTTTGAAGGCGCGCGATAGTGTTGGTCGCTACCCGTATAATCGGCAATGTAAATGTTTTTTTGTTGCAACTCTTGGCCCAGATCGAATAATGGGTGAAAGCTGGAAATTTGTCCCAGTGTTTGCGCCCGAGGATCGCCGGCATCTAACAAACGAAGCACCATCGGATTTGCTCCAGACAGGCGCTGTTCTGCAAAAGAGCGATCGGTTTGGTAGATTTTGGCAACAGCAGGTAGCGGCAGCAGAGTAAAGAAATCTTCATAGTCTTGGAGCTCGTCGAGAGGATCGAGAAAACTTCTCGAATCGGCCGCCAGCATATTTCCTGGAAGTTCCGATGTTGCTAGTATCCGCTCTCCAATATACTTGCTCGAAAAGTTCTCGACTGGTGGCACATCTTTCAATAATGCCAAAGGTGATAAACTCTCAAAGTCAAACTGATAAGCTTGTTGCTGCCGATTCAAGGAATCGCGACGCTGTTTTTGGTTCGGGTCGTCTTGAGGAAGAGAAGGTTTCATATTGTCTACCATTGTATAAATCAACTCTCTTTTTGTAGTAAAATATCGGAGATCATCACTACCGATCGAGGATGGAATTTAAAAAGTATTGTGCAGGCTCACGCTTGATATAGGTCTTATTCACCGATCGATAATCTTATTCCGGATTTTTTAAAGCTCAGAAAAATTCCTCAAAAGAAGGCAACACTTCTCGATCGCCCTAAATCTATGTTGAAAGGTTTCATCCTCCCGATAAGTAGCTCGCACTCAAGAACCCCGACTTCTTTGAGATGTCGGGGTTCGGGGAGTTCGGTTTTTTGAGCTGAGTCTACTCATTAGCGGTTAGGCACGAACCATTAAATATTGACCGTTGCCGTTATATTCGCCCTCGCAACTCGCGAAATTAGACACAAACCAAATCAAGTAAAACCGCCAGATGCGGCGAAATTTGGCAGAGTCGATGCCGTAGTCCAAATCTTTGACTATTTCCTGAGAATCGTCAAAGTTTTTCAACCAGTTAGCAAACGTTGTGGAGTAATTGTATCCGTTGAGATACCATCTTTTAATGGTCTTGAGGTCTTTGTTGTGGCTGGGAATTGCATCATATTTCCAGTAACGGCCGTGGGGAAAAATGTATTTGTGGGTGAAAACGCTGGATATATTGTTGGGAGTGCGAACTGTGATGATGTGAATGAAAACTTTGCCGTTATCCTTCAGGAAAGATTCTAGCTTTTGGAAAGCTTTCGTTAAATTGCCTATATGCTCAAAAACTCCGATGGAGAGAATTTTGTCAAATTTGGTCTCGAAGTTGGCGTCGTTAAAATCGCCTTCATATAGGGTAAATCGACCTGAACTAAGGTAGCTTTCGGGCTCTTGCATCTTCTGACGCATATACTCGCATTGGTGGTGGCTGAGGTTAATGCCAGTAGACTGGACATTGGGGAATTTGGAAAGAATGTAATTGGGAACGCAACCCCAGCCGCAACCAAAGTCTAAAATATTGTCGCCATCTTGAATCTCTAGCTTCTCAATCACATCATCAATCATCTGCATTTGCGCTTGTTCAAGGTTGGCTGCTCCTTTTTCCCACAATCCCATGCTGTATTTAGGATAAATAAGTTTTCCATCGCCTAACATCGGATTCAGCATTGCTTGAGGTAAGTCGTACTGAATCTTCATTAAATCCCGCGGCCCTTCGGCTGTATGGTCTGTTTCTGTTAGTACCCATTCGTAGGGTGCAAGCAGGGAGGGGAAATGCTTAAAAAAGACGGGCATACAGGTATCAAAAAGCGATCGCAATACTGAATCTGCGACTTCTAATCCGTTGATGTAAGACTCTGCTACTGCCATTTGCACCGTGTTAACTGCACTGACTGCGAGGCGGGTTGCTCCGTAGGCGATCGGACTTTTGCTATGTACATCTCCCACGATGGGAATGTGTTTTTCGATGCTTTGTAGGACTGTTGATGAAGTCATGGTTATATTGGTTTTAAAGATGCTGCTATTCTATCTCACGAAAATTAGCTGGTTGTTAGAGATCCAAAAAGCTGAAACTATTGTCAAGTCAGGTTTGCACAGCAAAACATCCCAAAATCCTAAAAACATATGGCGCTTGAAGGGGATTTGATAACGGATTTATCTGGCTTTGGGTGATCTTAATTTTATTAAGAATTATGTCAGTCTATTTGAGATTTGAGATTTGAGATTTGAGATTAACTCCAGAGCTTGAATTGGGGTATTTTTACGCTGAGATTAAAATTTTAGTGTTCAGTTATACCATTTTAGATATTAGAATTGAAAATGAATGATGAGCTAAGAGTTGGACTCTTGCCTAGAGTTGCATTCTTTTTTTAAACTGGTGTCAATCGATTTTAGATTTTAGATTTTAGATTTTAGAGGCGACCCCACGGATAAATGCTCTTTCTTGAGGATTTTCGATTTTCGATTTGGGATTGATTTGCGCGAGATAAATCACGTGGCGGGTACCACATGAAGAAATTCGTGGTCAGTTGGGCGCTTGAGGTGAGGAAACGAGAAGCAAGTGCCGATCGCGACTTATAGTTAAGGTATCAGGGATACAGAAAAAATGCCCAGAAACCGGGTTTGCATACAGGTTCACTGCAATAACAGATGTCCGCGAGATTTCTCGCTAATTAGCTAGACGCGCCATATATGCCACAGATTCACTATCTGCCGGACGATCGCACGATCGAGATAGACGACGACGATATAATTCTCGAAGCTTCCCTGCGTGCCGACATTCCCCACACCCACATCTGCGGCGGTAGCGCCCGATGTTCGACTTGCCGGGTATTGATTGTCGAAGGTTTGGAATTTTGTTCTCCCCGCACTTCGCCGGAAGAGGAACTTGCCAAAAAATTGCGCCTAGAACCGGAAATTAGGCTAGCTTGTCAGACACAGGTTGCGGGCGGCAGGGTGATTTTGCGCCGACTGGCGATCGATTCTGAAGACTTGGAATCATTTAACGACGAAATGGTCGGAAAGTTGATTTCTAATCCTGTGGGTCAAGAGAAGAAAATTGCAATTTTGTTTGCCGATATTCGAGGGTTTACTGCGTTTGCAGAATCGCTGTTGCCCTACGATATAATTTATGTTTTAAATCGCTATTTCCAAAAAATGGGTTATGTTATCAACCGCAACGGCGGGATGATTAATAATTACATGGGAGATGGTTTTATGGCGCTGTTTGGGTTGGAAAATTCAGACAAGGCGGCCCAACAAGCAGTGAGGGCTGGGGTGGAGATGCTGGAGGAACTAGAGAAACTCAATCCCTATTTTGAGACTTTATACCGTCACCGGTTGCGGATTGGGATTGGCATTCACTGCGGCTGGGTGGTTGTGGGGAATTTGGGGGCGTCGAAGAGTCAGACAGTTACGGCGATCGGGGATGCGGTGAATTTGGCCAGCCGGATCGAGGCGGCTAATAAGCAAGTAGGAACAAGTTTACTGATTTCCGAGGAGACTTATCAGGAAGTGAAAGAATTGGCGATCGTCGATCGGCGCGTATCCGTGCCAATTCCGGGGAAAAGTGGCGAATATCCGCTGTATGAAGTAGTCGGGATGCCGCCGCTGCCCGTGGAAATCGAAGAAGTTTCTGAGGTAAGGGAAGGTTCTATTTGGCAAAGTTTTGTCAATAAATTGTTGGCTTTGTATGCTGTGGCGTACAATTGGATTAGGAAAATTTGGAGTCACATCAAAAAACTATAGAGCAACTTTTTGGAGTTTGGTTATTTCCTCAATAATATGAATATTCCCAATTCAATTGTCCGCATTTTTATAATGCTCCCGAACGGTCAGATCGTCGCACAAATGCGAGATAATATTCCAGGTATTGCAAGCCAAGGAATGCTTTCTACTTTTGGTGGTGGCGTGGACATTGGAGAAAGTCCACAGCAAGCAGCAGTGCGAGAACTGGAGGAAGAAACTAGCATAAAAAGCGATTGCAAAGTTGAATTTATCACAACTTTTCTTTACATAAAAAACAACAATCCCGAATTTATCCAAAAAAATCACCTATTTTTGGCAAAAGTTAGCAATATTGAAAAAATTGAAATTCAAGAAGGTGTGGGTTTTGTAGTTTTGAGAAAAGATGTCGATTTCGAGAAAGTCAATGCAGGGGAGGGGACTCAAATGGCTTGGAAATTGTTGCAAGAATATTTAAAATCAAATAACCTGTGTATGTAGGGTGCAGAGTGCGTAGCTTACACCATAGATAGACAGTGAAAAAAATCCTCTCTTGCGTAAGTTCTATTTATTTCCGACTGCTTAGCTTTTCCCCGCTAGGGGGATGAAACTATAATAGAGAACTTCTTTACGATGCTGTCAACTACGAATTCAGAGTACGAATCATTACTACAACGCGCGATCGCGATCGCCGCCAAAGCTCATGATGGACAGGTTGATAAGGCAGGCAAGCCCTATCTATATCATCCCCTATTTGTGATGGAAAATGTAAATTCTCTAGACCAGAAAATCGTAGCGGTTCTACACGATGCGGTCGAAGATTCTGAACTTACACTCGACCAACTCAGAAGCGAAGGTTTTCCTGAATTTATAGTAAAGGCGATCGCCGCAATTACCAAAATAAAAGGAGAAGCTTATGCAGCTTATTTAGAACGTGTGATTGCAAACCCGATCGCACTGCGAGTCAAAATCGCTGATGTTACTCATAACCTTGATATTAGTCGCATCGCCAATCCGACAGAGGCAGATTTTCAACGCATTGCAAAATACCAAAAAGTCCTCCGTCAGTTGCGTGCCGCCTTAAAGTAATTATTAACCGCAGATATCCGCCTTCATCGTGGCACAGGCATCTTGCCTGTGCGATATCTAGGCATCATGCCTGTGCGATATCTGCGGTTAAAAAAATCCCCAAATCTAAGCCATCACCATCCCCCCATCCACATTAAAAACCTGCCCAGTTATATAAGCAGCCGCCGCATCTGCCGCCAAAAACTTCACCATCCCCGCAACTTCCTCAACTTCCCCATATCTCCCCAGCGGAATATACTTCAAAATCTCATCAGACTTGACATCCTTAGTCATATCTGTAGTGATAAAACCCGGTGCAACTGCATTCACAGTAATCCCGCGACTCGCCAACTCTTTCGCCACAGTTTTAGTAAATCCAATTACCCCAGCCTTTGCCGCACTGTAATTAGCTTGTCCCGGATTGCCCATTTGTCCAGCAACCGAAGCAATATTAATAATTCGGCCGCTTCGCTGTTTCAGCATGATTTTACTGGCAGCTTTCGCACACAAAAACACGCCAGTTAAATTCAAATCAATCACCGCTTGCCAATCTTCCAACTTCATCCGCAGCAGCAAAGTATCGCGAGTAATGCCCGCATTGTTCACCAAAATGTCAATCCGTCCCCATTTTTCCATGACATTACTGGTGAGTAAATCTACTTGCTCAGTTTTCGAGACATCTGCTGCAAGTGCGACAGCTTCTCCTCCAGCAGCGACTATTTCTGCTACCACCTCATCAGCAGCCGCACTCGAACTCGCATAGTTGACGGCGACTTTAGCGCCCTCTGCTGCTAGGGTTAAAGCAACGGCGCGGCCGATTCCCCGCGACGCACCGGTCACGACAGCAACTTGACCCCGCAATCTCTGAAAAGTCTCTGGTAATAGTTCCATAATTGTATCCTCGCAATCTACCAGAGAATTTTGCACTAAAATCGAGCCAGAACCCAAAAAATTATTTTGTCTTATGGCAGTTCAAAAACAGTTCAGCAGTTTTGAAGAGTTACTATCGGGCTCTGACTTGCCGGTGTTGGTAGATTTTTACGCTACTTGGTGCGGGCCTTGTCAGATGATGGCACCGATTTTGGAGCAAGTGAGTGGTCAGATGAAAGACAAGCTGATGGTTGTCAAAATTGACACCGATAAGTACGAACAGTTGGCGTCGCAGCATCACATTTATGCTTTGCCGACTTTGGTGTTGTTCAAAAATGGCGCTGAGGTCGATCGCATTGAGGGAGTGATGCAAGCGGCGCAGTTGATCGATCGAGTGCAACCTTTCTTGTAACCGGAGTCAATTATCTCACACGTAGGGTGTGTCAGCCCATATCTGATTCATTATGAATAAGATAATCCTAGTTGACGCACCCTACTGATGAAGACTCCCAGCCACGCTATTATCAATCTGGCAATTCTCGGCAAACCGCAACTGCCGCAAGCTAATCTCATTATTGCGATCGGCGGAATCTTACCCGACATCCCAATATTTTTATTTTACTTTTGGGCGAAATACATTGCTCGCTTGCCCGAAGCTACAATTTGGTCAAAAGCATATTATGAGCCTTTTGTACAAAATATTGTGGCTCTGTTTCATTCAATTCCCCTTGCGGTTATTGGTTGGCTAATTGCTTATTACTTTGGGTGGCAAAGCGTGCAAATTTTGTTTATCAGCATGATACTACACTCTCTGGGAGATTTGCCTGTCCACAATGACGACGCTCACCGCCACTTTTTTCCGTTCAGCAATTACCGTTTTATCAGTCCGTTTTCTTATTGGGATAGAAAGCACTACGGGTCAATTGTTTCTGTGGTTGAAATGTTGTTAGTGCTGCTGTCAACTTTCCGGGTTTTTGGTTTTGTTAATTCTTATGCTGGTAAAGTATTGTTGATTTTGGTGAATGCTTTTTACATAATTGGAGCGGTGTCTTTTTACGTCCGTTCTTTAGTTTCTCGTTCTTAATTATGCTACTGGAAGTTCGATCGCGATATTAGAGAAATTGTATTTGCGGCATTAAGGGCGATCGTACTGGGAATCTAGAACACAATGTAAAGTTTTATAACAAAAATCCACATTTCTGCCTCAACAGCTTGACAAAAACAATTTTCTTATGGTGAGATACTAAGAATCACAACAAGTTACTGTATCGCTTGTTCGCATCTTAATGAAATTTTCCAATAAATCGCCCTTCAACAGTCAAGAGCCGTTCCCTATTGGTGAAACGACCTTAATACCTGAATTCGACCTAAATACCGCAAACTTACTCAATCCTCAAGCCCTTAGCAGCCCTACCCCAGAGCCAGCACTCCCCGGACTTCCAGACAGTTTTAACAATAACCCCGAAGACACCGCAATCTCCTCCAAATCCATCAATTTTAGCCCCAAATTAAAGGATTTCAGTTTTACCCCCCCCGTAAAAAAATCTCTTGAACTCGATACTCTCACTGGCGAACCTGTAAACGAAAGACAAATCGACTACTTCGGTAAAGAGGGTATTTTTGCGGAAAGACGCGCATCTCAACTCGCTCCAAATGCGGCAAATCCCAAAAATCCTCCACTGATTGAAAGTGCCGAAGTCAAATTCAAAGACGCAAACAATCAACCTTTTGAGAACAATCTACCAGTTTTGTTTCTGACGGGAAGCAACGTTTTAGCAGACAACTTTGGCGACCCCAAAGGTAGCCAATTTAGCGATTTAGTGGTAAAATTTTATGTTGGTGACCAAGCTTACGAAGGCACAATACTAACCAACCTCAGTCGCGAATTAGCAGACAATAAATTTGAAGTAGCTGTCAGAGTTCCCGACACCGTACCCTTGGGCGATTCGCGAATTGTCCTCAGTCGCAAACAGAACGAAAAAGTCAGTTCAAATCCGGCAGAACCAGCAACAGAAATTCTCTACAACAGCAATTCCTACCGGATTGAAAACGATACAGAATATGTTTTTGGGGCCCAGTGGACAGCGGATAGAATCGCCGTACTCAACGGTTCCGACCCCGAATCTGTTGTGGCGATAACGAACAGCAGCGACTTGCTAATTGGTAACATTGCTGTAGGTACGGACGATCGACTAGATAGAGCCAGAGATTTGACTGTAACTAGCGACGGTTCTCGCGTGTACGTCCCGCTGGAAGCTTCCGGTAGAGTCGCTTTAGTCGATCCGATAACCCGACAGCAGGTAGATACTAAAGCGGATGTAGCTGGCTTAAACCCGATCGACTTGCCTAGCGGTGCAACGCCTCGTTCAATTGTACTTGATTCTCGCGACCAATACGCTTACATTGCTGACGGCAAAGCTGGCGGCAATTCCATCTACGTTCTCGATATCAACCCGTTCTCATCCAAGTATCACCAAGTTACCCAAACTATCACAGTTGGTGCAGCACCTAGCGGTTTGCGACAGATGGCAATTAGCAGCGACGGAAAGAAGCTATTTGTTACCGCACCGAACGGTTTGAACAGCCAGATTTACGTTGTGAATATTGACCCCAAAGACCGACCCAGCGACCCCAGTCAGAACCCTCAAAAGTGGAATCAATTAATCGGAAATATAACAGCCGATGAAGGCGTAGAAGGATTAGCTTCTACGGTCTATCCGCTGAAGATGACGTTTACAAACAGCGGGAAAGATAGCAAAGGATTTGGGGTACTGGATATTACTAATAATGACCCGGTAAGTTTTGCTGCTACTACTCGCTATACAAATTTAGGGTTGGGTTCCGACTTTGATTACTTCGATGTGAATGAGGGAGTTTCGGTAACGGTTTTACCGGATGCTAGCTATGCGTTTGTTGTGGGTCGCAATGCGGACGCGAAATTTTTCGGTCAGGAATTGCCCAGCGTGGATGGAGACCCCCGGGCCGGGAGCAATATCGGCATTATCAAAGACCCGCTAACAAATCCGCAATTAATGGCGGGAACTAGACCAATTCCAGATGGATTCGCTACCGACTTAGCACTTTCAAGTGATAGCAAGTACCTCTATGCTTCCTATCCCAATTTGAGCGGTGCTAATGGCAAGGTGTATGTCTTTGACACTGAAGAATTCGTGAAAACAGTGACAAACCCCGGTCAATTTCAAATTGATGCTAAAGGTCGGGGTGTCGGGCTGCCTTTGTTTGACAGCACTACGGCACGAAATGCTACGG
>NZ_JAUBUY010000030.1:0-78726 GCF_036705565.1 Microcoleus sp. AT8-B5 | reverse complement strand
AGCCGTGTGCGGTGAAAGTCGCAAGCACGGTTTTGTAGGAGAGATGGTAGGGGACACTCTGCCATCGACTCTCTAACTATCTCGATATAATATGAGCTTATCATCTCGGAGAACATTCAATCAACAGCTAGGACAATTTTTGCTGAGTGCTGCTGTTCCTCCTGCTGTTATCAAACTGTACCAAACTGAAGATTCGGAGCCAGCTTTATTAGAAACTAATCTTAACAATTTCCTGGCGAAAGCAGACCCAGAAATAGAATTATTAGTCCCGACCTTTTTAGGTAACGACAAGCGTCGGTTCTACGGCAGAGGTGTTCCGAAAAGTTTGAAGTTAATCGACAAATTCCAACTAGGCGGCGGCCGGACTTTTCTGGGAAGGCGGTCTGTAGTTTGGAGCGGTGCCGGTTGGACAGGACAGCCGACAATTACCAGAGACGGGGGAAAAACTTATTTAATTATAGGTGCTTATGACCACAATTTGCGAAAAATAGATATTGCTACCAATAAAGAAGTTTGGCGCTATAAATTTGATGATGTAATCAAAGGTTCATCAACGATTTATATCGATCAAAAAGCTAGCGCCGAAAACAGAATTGTAATTTTGCAGGGAAGCCGCAGTGGCGGTGGTGGCAAAAAAGTAGTGCCGAGTTTTAGGGCAATATCTTTTAGAACTGGCAAGGAACTTTGGAAATTAGACATCAGGAAAACGCCCAGCTACAGCCGGGATAATGACAGCAGCGCTTTGTACATCGGCGGTGGCGTTTTGTTCAATGCGGGGGAAAATGCGATCGGCTATTTTCTCGATAGTTCCACAAGCAGTGCAAAAATCAAAGAAGGCATCAAGCAGCCAAATATCTTGTCGGAGGTACAGCTTTATGCAGCAGGAGATATCAGAAAGCACGGCGGCAACTTGGTAGCGGAATCATCGCCATCAAGGCTCAAAGATAGAATATTTATAGCTGCTGGTTCCGGTCACATTTACGGTATTAGCATTGCAACTAAAAAGATTGTTTGGGATTTTTATACTGGTTCAGATTTGGATGGAAGTGCTGTAATTTCTAAATCAGGGAAACTATTTTGTGCCATTGAAAAACAATACATTCAGGGCAACGGCGGAGTGCTGAAGCTGAATCCAAATAAAGAACCGAATGCCAGCGTCGAATGGTTTTTGCCGACGGGGAATCGCCGAGTTTCTAGCTGGGAAGGCGGGATAATTGGCTCGGTGGCTTTGAATGATGAGTACAATCCAGGGGAGTTTCCGGCGCTGTTTGCCACAAATGCGCTCGACGGCAATTTGTACATCGGTTCCCAAGATATGATTACAGGTAAAAAAACTTTTGTGCCTTGGCGAAACCAGTCTTACGATACTCCGGTAATAGTATTTAAAAAAGCGATTGGTTCTTCAATTTCAACTCCGATTTTTACCGATGGCAATAAACTGATCAGTGCGGGATACAACGGTGTTTATTTGTTCAATTTGAATTGGGAACGAGCGAAGTCGGGGGATCAGAATGCTTTGAGAAATGCTAAAGGGGAGTTTTACCGTTTGAAAGTAATAGAATCGGGGAGATTTAAGCCGGGTTTGTCTTTTGAGGCGACGCCTGTAGTTTGGGACGGAATTGTGAGGATTTGCGCGAGGGATGGCTGGATGTATACTTTGGGTTAGTTATGGGTGTTTTGTACCTCTATCGGGAACAGGCTTTCTGGCCTGTTCTTAAAAGGGTGTTGAAATCCGCCAATGCCACTACCTGCCGTTTAACTTCGCTTATATCTTTCATATAAAGGATGTCAGGAATTATCCGAAACCTGTTATAGCAATCCTCGCATCATTTGTGAATTTCTTACTCCCTCCCCTTACTAAGGGGAGGGTTGGGGTGGGGTAAAAAATTTACGACTTATTTAGGATTAATCTAGCAGCAGTACACGGGCTTGATTGGTCGCTGTTGATTTTACTAAGGTGGGGCTTGGGATTGTCGCTGAATGCTGGGAATGTCGATCGAACTGAAGGGAAAGAGTACGAAAAAACGTTTCAACTGTGGCGGTAGAAGAAACAGGCGGGACAGTGAAAAGCGCTTTTTATCGGTATCAAGTGCGAATTCAGGTATTGGACGATCGCCCGATCGCAAAATCCTTCACATTCCATCACCCTAAACCAGTGGCAGCTAGAGTAGCGAATTGACAGAAGAAATCGGTTGATTTTCCCTCCGGGCCCTTTCTCAGGCTTCGTCGCACCAGGCCGAAAAGTCGATCGAATTTTCGGCGTGTTTTCGCTTTTGCTGGCTAAGCTTGTCATATTATGTCCGATCGATAACCCCTAATATGGTAGGGGATCCCCTCACCAACAATACCGGCCAATAATTGACAATCCCAAAAACCCGCCCCTTGTATCTTAAAAGAGTCAGACGGTAGACGCAGGGCAGTTTCATTCTCTTGTAGGGGCAATCCCCCCGTGGTTGCCCCAATCCCGTGGTTGCCCCAATCCCGTGGTTGCCCCAATCCCACCAAAGGCCTAACAAATCCTGGATGGGTAGGCATTCTTGGCACGAACCCTACAAAAAGCTGGTTTTCCCTAGGGGCAATCCGACCCCTACTCCCCGTGGTTGCCCCGAAACAGCCCCGACGGTAAAGGTGTTCCCAAAACTATGTCCCAGAAAGTCCAGTCGTCCCTTTAGTCGGCCAAAGTTCCAGCCTCACAGATAATAACGAGCACCGAAACCATTGGTCTCTAAATTGAGATGTTGCACGATGATCGATAAGCCTGTTTTGGGCGGCCTCTCCTGCCCACCCCCTACTCCCCACAAGAAAACTCATTCTTTGTGGAACGGGCCCCAAAGCCGGTTCTTGGTAATGGTGCAATATCTAAGTCTAAATGGCGCTGGTTGCTGAATCCGAAAGCGAGAATCCACGCACCGAATACGATCCAAGATTTTGTCCTGAGTTATAGCCCACATTCCGCAGATTCCACTGTCATCATCGGTTTTTACCTGTTTTTACCCACCAATCAACCTATCACTTAAACTTTTCTACCGTACATTCACGGATAAAAAACTTTTTAAGGGCATACTTTAGAGATTAAAAACTTTTTTATCAGTAATTATGCTGTGTAACACCGCTGTTTAGGAAGGTGAGTTATAGCTTTTTAAAAGAGAGAGAAGTCAGGACTAAAATCCGGATGGCAGCACCCCTATTTTTTGAGGCACGCCATAGGAAATAGCTAGCTAGAAGCCATCAATTTAGGCATTTTGCCTAAATCCAATCAGCTTATTCCCAATCTTCATCGAATCTTTATCAAACCTACTTGCATTAACTTGTGCTTTGCTTTAGATTGAATATGTGAAGGAAAAAAACCTGCTTCCAGTCAACATAAAAATAAAGGTGTCAGCCATGAAAATCCAATTAAACTTAGTCAAATCTATTTTAGCTGTTGCCGGTGTCGCTACTCTTAGTGCAGTATCCGCAGCACCTGCCTCTGCCTTCAGCTTTAGTAATATTGCTAGCGATAATACATCGGGAGATGCCTATGTAAATAGCTTTAGGTTTGATGTCCTAGATAATGGCTCCAATAACGTTTTATTCAACATTTTCAATGACAATAAAGACGAATCCGCCGCCGATATCTTTATTGCTGCTGTTCACTTGGACACAGGTTCTAATACCAATTTATTGAGCAACTTTGGCATTATAAATGGTCGTGGTGTTAACTTTACAGAGGGAGCTACTCCTCTGCCACAAACTAATAACCTTGCTACTCCTTGGTCTACGGATTTTGCAGCTGGGATAACTGGTACGCGGAACGGTGTCCAAACTGGTGAGGTTTTGGGATTGAGCTTTACTGGAAATTATAATAACGTAGTTTCCGCGTTGAATAATGGTACTTTGAGACTAGGGATGCACGTCCGGGGTATTGGTAGCAAGGGCGATAGCGATGTTTTTGTCAGCACCGGCACTAGCAACACTGAAGCTACTCCTGAACCTTTAACAATGCTTGCTGCTGGAGCCGCTGTTGGGTTTGGTGCTATGTTCAAAAAGCAACGTGCTCAGGCTCAAAAAGCTGAATAGGCGATCGTTTGAACTCGTTTTCGATTCTGGCTTGATGCCAAACTGATTACTTTATGTTCGAGCTAAAAACCTGGTTTCTTGGTGAAACCAGGTTTCTTAGTATCTGATAGCGCGGCACTCTGAAAACCCCGGACTTTTAAGGCGATATGAAACGCAGTTGTAGCGTTACCGCTGTTATTAAGAGTTACAGCATATTCCATGTAGATGTGGTACACACAATCTTCTAGCCCGTGTAAGGTGCGGATACACCCGTCAATCTGTAAGTTTTATCGACCAATATTTCGCAGATCCGCACCCGGAGGATTAACACCAAACAATATAGCTTTATAGTGTACTTCATGAACATGGAAGAGGCTGTATTTTTAATTTTGATTGATTTACTCGCTTTTTAGTCTTTGCTTACAGGGGCCCAGTAAACAAGTGCTAGGCATCCAAGCAATCATTTCGAGTAACAGTCTTTTCACTAGGTGTCCTAATGCTGAGCTATGCGTTGCATCTGAGTTTCACCATTCATCAAATTCCAGAGTGTCTACTAACCTCATCTCAAAGATTAACGGCGATTAAAATCCTCCACGTCCTTTCCGTAGAAGGGGTTCAAGCTACTGAGTTGTCCACATCCCCTACTATTTTTATGATATCATCTAAGAATAGTCTGGACTGTTTTTTAGTTCGGAGTCTAAAACCATCGATTTTCCGTTGGTACTTCGATTGCCGAATCGGCTGGAAACCCTTATTCTAGGGTTGGCAATCAAAAACAGTCCGCAGTATGGCTCTCATCGATCAACTAATAACTAATATCTAAAATGTTCAAGAGAAAAATTTTTTGGCTCATCATTATCGCCACAACCTTAGTAACTCTGAATATGACACTCCTGTGGAAGCTGGACGATGTTGCTCATTTTTGGATGAGTATAGTTTTTTGGTTCGCTGTGGGTTCCCTGCTTTGGGACAACCAGGATATTCTCAAACAGCGTGAGATAAAAAGTGACCTATTATCGACAATAGCAGGGACGCTATTAATAGCTTTTATTTTATTTCAAAGTGCTGTGGTTTCCAGTAAATCCGAGCCTTTTTTAAGACTGGCACCTTTTTTGTCTGGTTTAGGTGTGAGCCTACTTGCGGTAGGTTTTCAGAACTTAAAACTATATTGGCGTGAATTGGTAATACTATTTTTTCATGGCACCCCCAGTGTCATTACGTTACCTTTAGTGGATTTTGTTACCTCGCTTACTGCTAAATTTGCTTATTATTCTTTGTGGTATGTCGGTTTTGATGTAACACGCGATGGTAATTATGTTGCTTTGCCGACAGGAAGGGTGTTGGTAAATGGGGGTTGTTCGGGTATAGAGGCAATGAATTACTTATTAGGTTTAGCTGTAATTTGTTTGGTGATGTTTCCTACTAAACAAAATAAGGCTTTGGTAATATGTGTCGCTGTCATTTTGGGTTTTATTATTAATGTTTTGCGAGTGGCGGGAATGGCATTGTTAGTTGCATCTTATCGCCTAGATTTGTTTAAATATTGGCATGAGGGTGAAGGTTCTTTAGTGGTGGGAATGATTGCGGTGATTTTGTTTGGGATATTTTATCAATTTATGTTGAAACGAGATAGCCAACTTAGTCACAGTTCGGGAAATTAATTAGTTGCCATTTGGGGAAATATATCGGTTCTTCGATTTCCCCTCCCATAGTCAGGAGTCTTGCTCACTCAAATGTCCGGGTGTTGAAATCCGCCAATGTCACTACCTATCGTTTAACTGCGTCTATATCTATGATAGAAATGATGTCAGGAATTATCGGAAACCTGTTATGGCAACCAATGAAAGTCAAATAAGTCAAGTTTACGGTTCAGAGGATGCTCAGGGTATTTTACAGCTTGCGATCGCGCGGCGACAGGATGAAGGGGAATTATCCAGAGTGCAGCTTTTCGAGATTGCAGCGGAATTGGGCATTTCCGAACAGGATATTGTAGCGGCGGAACAGCAATGGTTAGCAACTAGAGGAGAAGTTCAAGAAAAGCTGGTTTTTAACTCTTACCGTCGTCGCAAATTGCAGAAAAATGTGACCAAGTACGGCATTATCAATACTTTTTTAGTTTTGTTTAATCTAGCAGGTTCGCACGAGCTTTCTTGGTCACTTTTCATTTTACTAACGTGGGGATTGGGGTTGTCACTAAATGCTTGGAATGTTTATCAAACTGAAGGGGAAGATTACGAACAAGCATTTCAGCGGTGGCGGTTGAAGAAACAGGTGGGAGAGTCGATTGGTACTGCGACGAATAAGTTTATGAAGTGGTTGCAGTCCTGATTTTCTATGGTAAAAAACGCGATCGCCCTTTCTTTTACTTCACACTCGTGAAGTAATTCGGGTTTTAACTCGTTACTGGAAAGAATAATTGTTAAGGTTTTTTCTTGAACCTCTCCCCAAGAGCGATCGCCCTTGATTGAGTTATACAATGAAGGACTCTGCAATGCCGTGTCCCTACAAATATCCTTCTTTTAGTCCCTCCCGGCAGTCGATCGCATTCTCAGGGCCCAAAAACCCTAACTTTCCTGGGGCAACTTTCCATTAGCAGCATCTTTAACCACAGGATGAATTAAAGCAGATCGAAAACCTTGCCGCATTTCCGAACTCAAATACCTGCGTTGCAAAACCTGCCATTTTTGCCAAGCTGCATAGCGATTTTCGACCAACAAACCAGCCAATTTCGGCAACTCTTTTTCCAGATCGCGATCGACAAAATCTGTCAGAAACTCGCCTAAAACTTCACTGTCTTGAATATCGCCCAAACATTCCTGAATAGCTTTCACATCTTCGACATAAACTTCGTAAGTCTCGCTGTAAAAATCGCCAAACAGATTCATCAAATAGCGAACCCGCTTAGCTTGCTTCCGCAAATCGTGCAGAATAGTTCCCTCGGCTGCTAACTTCTGTTCGACAGCCTCAGCATTCAAATCCTTAGCAACTTTAACTTTGCCATCTTCATATTCTGTACCCAACAGCCAAGCCGGATGGAGAAAAAACTCGCTGACTTGAGGTAACAGTAAATCTGGCAAAACCTCAGCAATTGGCAAATGTTCGATCGCCTGAAACTTCGGTTTTTCCAGCCAATCCTCGATCGACTGCTTCAGCGATTCGTAGGTTTTGTGCTCTAAAATCGCCCTCACCCCTTTCAAAGCCCGGTGGCGCTGTTTGAGCAAATTCGACAAAGCCTTATCCAAAACTTCCTGTTCCTCAGTCGGCAAATTCGGGTAATAGCGATTTTGGAGACTTTCGAGCATCACATCCAAATCCCTGAGAGTTCCCAGAATCCGCCCCACCTTACCAATTTTACGTTCAGAAGCCTCTTTTGGCCAATCTAAAACCGGAGCAAAACCAGTCACAGCCGATCGCAAACGTCTCAATCCCACGCGCATTTGATGAAGTTCTTCCGCGTCTTTGTCTTTGATAACTTCAGCCTCGTGCGCTACACTTTTGCGGAAATATTTCTCAATCGCCCCAGATGCAGCGTCTCCGAGAGTTTTAACTGGAGTTTTAACTTTTGCTGATGTTTTTACGTTCATGGCAGGTGTAGATTCCAGATCCCCGATCGACTTTAATTTGGATTTCAAGGCTTTGGTAGTAAAGGGTTTACATCCTAGCACACAACTCCAATTTATGACGGGCTTCAATACATGAATCTTAATACAGCGGATTCCAGGTTTATAAAGTACACCCCAGAAACCGGGTTTCTTCTGGATTTCTCGCCAGAAACCGGTTTTATTCAAGAAACCCGGTTTCTCTGTACTTCACTTACCTGGAAAGTGCTGTATAAGGTGCTTGACAGTTTATACAAAGTCAGCATTTAGCAATCTCAAATCTTTAAATCTTCAAATCTTCAATTCTTCAATTCTTCAATTCTTCAATCCAAAATCTAAAATCTAAAATCTAAAATAAAATGTCCCTCCCTCGCCATTGAGCTAATAAAAATTGGATTTCTGGCGCGCTTTCCCAAATAGGTTAAGATCGCTGCAAACCGATGTTTATTCGCCAAAGGGTGAGAGAGGGTGCGATCGGGAGGACAAGTTTTAAATTAAATCAAACCCGCCCAGGTTGCCCGACTTCCAAGAGGCAGTTTAGCCTTTCCAGTCTTTCTCAGATTGCTCGAGCACGTAGGTTGCTACATCGTCGATTTGTTCTGGCTTCAAGCGGCCGGCGAAAGCAGGCATAGCATTTTTGCCCTTAGTTACCTGAGTGGTAATAGCTTCCAGAGAATTCATGCCGTACTTCTCAAGAGCTTCCTTTTTCAAGGTTTTCTGGGCCATAACCACGTTGCCGCCACCGATGTGACAAGCAGCACAGTTGGAGCTAAAGATTTTAGCTCCTTTAACAGCATCACCTGCCAAAGCAGGGCGACCAAAGCCGACGGTAAAAATTGCGAACGCTAATAGGGCGATCGATAAGAGTCTTTTCAACGCAGTTCTCCTCTAATGGACACGCAAAGGGTGATTCTTTAGATATTTTACCTGTTTTAACAGGCGCGATCGCGCAGTCGTATCGCCTTCTTCCGAGTAATTTACCACTTTTTGGCAGTAGCAATTCAACTCTCAAAATTCTCCACGCCCCAGCCCGGAGCTTTCTGAGCCGCCCGGATCACAAAAGCCGCTAAATTTTCAATCTCAGCCTGTGGCATCCAGCTTTCCGGCACTTGGCGGCACCAAAAAGTCTCCTCAGTACCGTCATAAGTCATCGGTTCTCTCAGATACGCCACCAGACTATTGATGTTGTTGCGGGGAGGCGTTGCCCCCTTGAGGTCAGCCAAAGACAGAGATATCGTCGGATCGGGCAAATTAGCTCCTCCGACGTGACAATTCAGGCAATTTTGCTCGAACAATACCTTGCCCGCAGACAAATCAAACGCCGAAAACAAGCGAGTATGTCCCTCAGAGTCCAACTCCAGAGCCACAGGTTCGCTGGCTTGTAAATACCTATTCACGTAAGAATCGGCAGCAGCCAAAACAGGTTGAGGAGCCAACAGCACGAGTGGCAAAATAATTAACATCCCCAACAGAAAGCAGACAAAAGCACCACGACGCAGCATGAGGGACTACAACCTTTTGCGATAATCAATGAGCAGGAGGTAAATTTTAGATTTCAGATTTTAGAGCGAAAAACGACCAGCCAGCAATCCTTGCCGAACTTCAGCCATCTCCCAATCCAAAATCCAAAATCCAAAATCTAAAATCTAAAATCGATTAGCGAGCGCCTTTGCCACCAGCCCACTGCTTGGAGACAATTTTCGGCTGCAACAGAATGTGACCGGCAATCGCGTACAAATCTTCATCCGAGAGATTTCTCATCTCAGCGAAAATATCCGCACTCTTCATACTCGGATGCAGTTCCGAAATTTCCTCAAACCCGTCGTAAGTGGTGGGATTTTTCATAAAGTCCACCAGCGACTCAATATTATTCCGGGGCGGGTTGGCCAAAGCCAGAGTTTCCGGGCTCAAATTCACGTTCGGGTCAGTTTTGGTCATGCCCGCAGCGTGACATTGAGCGCAAGCCGAATTGAACAGGCGTTTGCCTTGCTCAACTTGTTTGAGGCTCAGCACCACTGGAGTACCCTTGTCATTCAAAGGCAGAGTGCGAAGTTCAGGACTCAGTTCGATAGCCATCGCACTGCTGACAAATAACTGAAAGCTCAAGAATACAGCGGTCAGAGCAATGAAATATCTTTTAAGCATGGTTCTCCTTAAAAAAATCCGGCAAATTATTGAACGCTAAGAGAGTATAGCTGGCAAACAGATTTGTGTTCAAAATTCCCTCTTTCTGCAACAACTGGCGAAAGTTTGTGCAGCTATACCTTTAAAGGTAGAGGAATTTTGCGATCTAATCTGCAAGAAGTTTTGAGTCGCGCCTTTTTTCGAGAGTGGACATAATTGCCTTAACATCCTCCAAAGCCAAACGGGTTTGAGGGTGCTTGTAGGCAATTTCCAACTCATCGCACAAGCGGATCACCTCTTCAACAGGGACGTTGAAGTCCTCTGCTATTTCTGCGATGGACAGGTCTGCAAAACCCATAATTTTTAGGTCGCTGACAGGTAAAAATTGAGTTGACGGCTATTAACTGAAAGCCGGACAATTTTAGAAAGCGCTGTGAGCTTGTTCTGTTAGTTTGTTCTGAGATTTTGTTCGATCTATCGCAAGCTAACTCACCGCTAACTGCGACTAGGCATTTTTGCCCAGCCTAACTTCAGGGCCAATCAACTTCCGATCAATATCATCCCACTGCTGGGTCGTTATTACCAATAGGAGTTGGGCGGGCGGGGATCAAAACCCGGTGTCTGCGTGAACGTCTCGTTAACAAACTCAATATTTTTGGTAGAAGCCCGGTTTTGAGGAATTCCTCAGAAATTTCCCTCGGTGCCCCGGACTCACCAACAGACAATCCTCCGGCGCGACAGCTTAGGGAGAAAGTTTGAAAGCGTGAGTCTGCGGGGGCAAAGCGTGGCTATCGCTGCCATTGAGGGCGGGAAATTCCGAGTCTGCCAAGAAAGGCTGGGGCTGGTGGAGGCTGATGAGCTGAGCAAGAGTTTTCTTTAATTGAGTCCGGGGTACAATCAAGTCTACAAAACCGTGGGCGAAGGAGTATTCGGAAGTTTGATAATTTTCCGGTAGCTTTTCCCGCAGAGTTTGTTCGATTACCCTGCCGCCCGTAAAGGCCACAGTAGCTTTTGGCTCTGCAATTATAATGTCTCCCAGCATGGCAAAACTGGCGGTGACGCCGCCGGTGGTCGGGTGGGTCAAAATCGGGATGTAAAGCAGTCTCGCTTCCCGGTGGCGTTCCAGAGCCCCGGAGATTTTAGCCATTTGCATCAAGCTGAGCATTCCTTCTTGCATTCTTGCACCACCGGAAGCGCAGACAATGATTACGGACAAGCGTT
Source organism: Microcoleus sp. AT8-B5 (assembly GCF_036705565.1). NCBI lineage: Bacteria > Bacillati > Cyanobacteriota > Cyanophyceae > Oscillatoriales > Microcoleaceae > Microcoleus > Microcoleus sp. AT8-B5. The sequence continues at coordinate 67,744 of NZ_JAUBUY010000030.1, read as the reverse complement.
CCCGCGTGGCGTGTTCGATGAGGCGAGTCAGCTTTTCTCCGACTACTGAGCCCATGCTGCCGCCGATGAACTGAAATTCCATGACTCCGAGGGCGACTGGCAAATTTTCCAGTTTGCCGATGCCTGTTTCTACGGCGTCTAGGTGGCCTGTTTTTTCTTGAAATTCTCGGAGTCGATCGCTATATTTTTTGCGATCGCGAAATTTCAGAGGATCTGTGGCGTGCAGTCCTTCGTTAAGGGGCACCCAGGTGTTGGGATCGATCAACTGCTCGATGCGATCGTCACTGTAAACTCTGATATGATGCCCGCATTCCAAGCAAACCATTTGATTTGCTCGCAGGTCTTTGGTATAACTGAGGGCACCGCAAGCTTCGCATTTATTCCAAAGTCCGTCCGCAATTTCTCGTTCCGGCCGTTCTTGGGAGTTCGGTACTGATTTTCGTCGATTTGCAAACCAATCAAATAGAGACATTAAAACTTGGTAATTGGTAATTGGTAATTGGTAATTGGGAATTGGTAATTGGTAATTAGTAATTGTTAGTTGTTAGTTGCTAGTTGTCAATTGCTAGTTGTTCAGTGACTAATGACTAATGACTAATGACTAATCACCCGCTTCTGGCTCATCTTCAACGGGACTGATGAGGAGCGATGCTGTTCGCTGGTGTTCTGGAAGAACTTGCAGGGCTGTAGCACTTCCAGCCCCCAAATAAGATGCTATGCCCAAGTCTACAATCCGGGCCGGGATTTCATGGGCAGCTAGGAGCTGCTGCATTAATTCCGCTTCCCAACGAAAGCTAGTTGTTGTAAGTGTAATCCAAGACACGGAACAATTTTACCAATTTTTGAGACAATGTTATGTTCGATCGCGCCTGACTGCCTGCCGATCAGAAACTAAAATTCGGAAAAAACAACTGCAAGTAAGTAGATAAGATCGCTTCGCCCCACAGAGCAGTAATTGCTGCACCGAGAGCCAGAAACGGGCCGAAAGGCATGGGTTGACGCCGATCGAGCCAGCCGAGGGCGATCGCCCCGCCACCGACAAAAGCCCCGGCGACACAGGCAATAAATCCCGCTAGCAGCAAGTATTTCCACCCCAGCCAAGCTCCCATCAAGGCTGCCAATTTGGTATCTCCGGCGCCCATAGCATTCTGCCCCAGCCCGATCGTCCCGGCGAGTCCGATCGCGTCAAACAGCCACAACCCGACAACTGCTCCCGCGATCCCATCGAGTACCAGATAGTTTACCGAGTCGATCGAACTAAATGTCGGCCACCAACCTTTCGCCACCTGGAAAACCAATCCGAGCACCAAACCCGATCGAGTTAATGAATTAGGCAAAGTCATTGTATCGCAATCAATCAAAGACAAAGCCAACAGCCAGCTAAACAAAGCCCAAAAACCAAGAGTTTGCACTGTTACGCCAAACCGCCAAAAGATTAGCAAAAACAGCAAACCCGTAGCTGCTTCCACCAGTGGATAGCGGACAGAAATCCGACTGCGGCAGTGATTGCAGCGGCCTCGGAGCCACAGCCAACCGAAAACGGGTATATTTTCGTAAGTTCTGAGTTGATTTAAACATTTGGGACAGCGAGAAGGAGGGTTGATCACCGACAAACCCGCAGGCAACCGATAGACTACCACATTTAGAAAGCTGCCAATAGCCGATCCGACAATAAAGACGATCGCCATGACAAGGCAATTAAAGATTATTTCCATTAAGTTGACTGTTGACTGTTCACTGTTGACTGGGGTTATGTATCACTTGTTACTTCTCAATAGTTAGTTCTCAGTTGTTAGAGCTTGTACGGTCAATTACCCATCATAAAAGGTATTAATAGTCAAGAATGCAAGTTTTCATAAAATCCTGAAAACATGGCTCTTCACTAGAAACCTATTTTAGTGCGAGCGTTCGAGGGGACATAATATTAGTGACTAATTACCAATTCCCCATGCCCTATGCTTAATTATCAATTACCAATTACCACCAATGACCAATTAGCAATTAATACATTTGAGATTCAATTTCCTCAAAAGTAACAAAACGTTCACCGGGCAATAAAATCGGCTGCGAAGCAAAAATTACCTGACCTCGATCGCTTCCTTGACTGACAACTACACCCGCCGGACGCTGCATCTGCTCGGAATGCACTTTCAGATACATACCATAGGCCGATCGAGCAGCTCGGATCAAATCGGGAGCTAGCAAGCTGTGACGTTCGGAAGTTTCTCTAGTGGGTTGTGGGTTTGGCTGGTATGGAGTCACTGGAAACTTATCATAATGGTATAAAGTCGAGCTATTGGTGTTGCCTCTACATTGATAGAACTTACCCTATTTTTTAAGAATAAACTTAGGTGGAAATTATTAATAGATTAACCTACAATCCTCCCTTGGCTGCGATCGAACTGCGGCTGCGATCGCTCCTTTCCGCTCAACTGTACGCTGCTGCGTGGGTAGATCCGTCCCCCGCAACGCTAATGGGGGTTTTCGATCACCTGCGAACTCTGCGCTACATCCTCCATGACTACGTGCCCCGGCCCGTGTCCGAATCTCCGCCCAACCCAGGGGAGGTGCGCTACCAGTGGCAAACAGGCACCTTGCTGTTTACCGATTTGGCAGGGTTTACCTCGCTGTTGGAAGCGAACGCTACCCAGGGGCGCAAGGGAGCTGAAACCCTGCTGGGCGTGATTAACGACTATTTTGCCTCAATGATTGAAATTGTCAGCAAATCGGGCGGGGATTTGCTGGAGTTTACCGGAGATGCGATGCTGGTGCAGTTTCCGTCAGGGGTTTACCAAGAGGATACAGCGAGGGCGGTGCGGGCGGGTTTGCGGATGCAGCGGGCGATGGCTGAATTTGCCAATATTGAAACGGCGCGGGGTGTTTTGTCTTTGAGGATGCGGGTGGGCATCCACTGCGGGCGCTATATTAGTGCTGACATCGGTACGCCGCTGCGGATGGCTCACGTACTGCTGGGGCATTCAGTCCAGCAAGCTAAGCAAGCTGAGGGTTCTGGGACTGTGGGGCGGGTGTGTGTGACTGAAACTGCTAGAGAGTCTTTGGGAGAGCAATTTCGTTTTGAACCTGGGAAGCAGGGTTATTTTTTGGTGGCGGACGATTTCACGGACGATCGACTCGGAGAGTATGATATCACTTTGACTGGGCGGCGGATGCCGAGTTCGGTATTGCTCGATCGCAGCGTGGCGGGCTTGGTAAAAGAAATCGGGGAAGCTGTGAATCGGCTTGAACCCCTTGCTAGTTATATTCCCAAAACTATCCTGAGACTGCTGGTGGAAAATGCAGACAGGCGGAAAATTCCGCCGGATTTTCCTGAACCGACGGTGATGTTTGTCAACTTGATTGGTTTACCAGAGTCTGTAGACAAAGCTTCGCTGGAGGAAGAAGTCAATCTGATAGTTGCTTTTTCTAGGGTGTTTGCGTCGATCGATGCTGTAGTCTCAGCTAAAGGGGGCGTGTTGCAAAAAGTAACGGCGCACTTAGACGGTTCGGATATGCTGATTTATTTTGGCGTGCCCGACGCTAACAGGGATGACGCCAGCCGCGCGGCTAGTGCGGCGATTGCGATCCGAGATATGATTGCAGGTTTGCCTCTGGTAATTATCGCGGGTGAAGAAGTAAAAGTAAGCTGTCAAATTGGGCTATCCCTGGGGCCGGTGTTTGCTGCTGAGGTTGGGGAACCGCGAGGGCGCAGGGAGTTTAATATTCTCGGCGATACGGTGAATACGGCGGCTCGGTTGATGAGCAAGGCGGGGGAAAACCAAATTTTGATTGGTGAAAGGGTGTGTGAGTCGATCGAGCTAAACTTTATTTGCGAGGCTTTGGGATCTGTTGCTCTGAAGGGGAAATCTGCTCAAACTCCGATTTTTGCTTTGCAAGGTGCAAAAGGGGAGAAGGGGAAAGGGGGCGTTTAAATAACTTTGCTGGGTAATAGTTGTACAGGTTTTATGGTTCACAAAGGCAAGTACAGCACAACTATTTTCCACTGTGACTACTAAATGTTATTTTTATAATTTTTTACGATACTTCACAATAAAAACCGCCAGTTCGTCAGATCAGTTCCGGTTGCATCGGAATGATTTAACCGCAGAGAACGCAGAGAACGCAGAGGGAGAGCGGAGAGAGATGAATAATTCGGATGAAGGGCCCAATTAATATCACTCGCATAAACTAAACTCCGATCGATACTTCACCGTGCCGCTGCAATCGTGCAAGGCTCCGCTTTCTAACTCCAACACCATAAATGCTTCATCGGGCACATCATATTCACATCCCAAGCTCTTTCTACTAGCAGGAATGAACCCAAAACGCGGATAAAAATCTGGATGACCCAGCACAACTACTGCCTGAAATCCCGATCGCCCGCACTCTTTTAAACCCTCCCGAATCAGCAGCGTTCCGATACCTTGCCGCTGATAGTTGGGTAGAACTGCGACTGGCGCCAACCCCTGAATCGACAAATTGCTAGAACATTTGCCCTCCACGACAACCGGACTGAAGAAAATGTGTCCGACAATGCGATCGGATTGTACCGCAACGAAGGAAAATGTAGATGCAATTCCCCGCAATCGATCGACTAGATTAGCCTCATTTTCTCGCCCGAATGCCGCAATGTTAATGTTGCGAACAGCTTCTACATCTTCTGGCTTTTCGGTACGGATATCCATAGCTTAGATTAATGGTTGTGCGGCCGCTCTGGCAGACGAATTACTACAGAAACTGTTTCTATCTTGCGATCGCGATATTAATCAAATTATAGTGCTCCTGAAGCCTTTTTCCGGTTTTTGAGTTATATATTTTCGGCAACCAATTATACAACGAGTTGCAGATGAATGTCAAATCGTCGCAAAAGTCGGTCGATCGCTTCGGGAGCATCTCATATTTGTAAAAACACTTATAATGGCTCCTTCCTTCTTCCTCCTTCCTTCTTCCTCCTTCTTCTTTCCTCCTGACTCCTGACTCCTGACTCCTGGCTCCAATTTCTAGCGGAGGGCTGCATAAGTGAGATGCTCCCATCGCTTCCAATCTTCACGCCCGGACAGTCTTCTTTATCGTCACAGCGTTTTAATGAAATTAAAGCGCTCCACTGGTTATGCTGATTCTAAATGAGTAACCGGAATTTGTTCGGTTCTTTCAGGCAATCTCGCTCCAGTTGCAACGGCATGAACCGCATGAAGAATATCGGCTGAATAGTATCGATTGCCGCAGTTATCGCAAACACCGATGGTCACATCTTCAAGAATGACAAATCCATTTTTATGTTTGAATGCCTCGCGCTTGACAGTGCGGGGTTGAACGGTTCCTTCGCAATACTCACATCTGTATTTATACATACAATTAGCCATTAAGTTGAGTGACTTCATAAACCGTGATGATTAGATAACGTCCGTTACTAGCGAAACGTCCAACCACTCCAACAGGTGTTTGTCGATCCAGTGCAGTCCCCACTACTACATATTTTGTACCTCTGGGGTCGTCTTTTTCAACCCGGATAATCTGACCGCTCAGAACCGCCTCTTCTACATCCAGGATAGTCAGCAAGTCCTCAGCCATTTCTTCCATTGCGTGGGCTGACATATCGTACTGGCGGAGGCGAATTTTCTCTCTGATACGGTCAATATCGTTGCGAGGCACTGGCTGATTAATGTTACATCCAGGCAATCATAGCAAGTTATTGTTCAAAAATCTATCATTTTCAATTCCTTAAATATCTGGTTTTACTTCCTTCGACCCGACTTACTAACTACTCTTATTGCGGTACAAGCTGACTGGAAGACAATCGCTTAATGCCCTCCCTCGCTGTAGTTTCTCCGGCTTTGTCACCGCCCTCACGAGCAATTTTTAAAGCTTCCTCGTAGGATTCGAGAGCTTGAGCATTTTGACCGAGACTTTCATGAATTGCGCCCATATTGTTGAGCAAGCGTCCGATACTTGTCTTGTCGCCGATTGCTTCTAACATCGGTATTGCTTGCTGAAAATATATCAGCGCTTGAGTATCTTTGCCGAGTTTGCGGGAGGTAAGTGCCATGTTGTTGAGGAGGCGGCCGACGCCAGCCCTGTCTCCGATTTCCCGGCGAATTGCTAAAGCTTGGTGGTAAAATTCCATCGCTCTATTAAAGTCGCCGATGTTGTAGTAGACGCCGCCCATATTATTGAGGGTACGGCCTAAATCGCGTTTATCGCCGGCGGCCGTGCGAATCGTTCGCGCTTGCTGGTAAAATTCGATCGCCTTGGCGTAATTGACCTGTTCTGCGTACACGGCCGCGATGTTGTGGAGGGATTCTCCAATTTCAATTTGGTCGTCGGTAGTTTTGGCAAGTTCCAAAGCTTCTTGGTGCAGTTTCATCGCTTCGGAAAAATTGTCCCCAATCCGGTTGACGAAACCGATGAGATTGAGAGTGCGCGCGATACGACGCCCTCCGCTGATTTCTCGGTGAATGACTAAAGCTTGCTGCAGAACTTCCAAAGCTTTGGGCCTCAAACCCATTTCGCCATAAACTTCCCCCATATTGTTGAGGGTTTCTCCGATTCCCGCTTGGTCGCCTAGTTGCTTGCGGATTGCCAAAACTTGCTCAAAAGTCTCGATTGCTTCTCGAAACAAACCCTCGCGGTGCTGTTTTACTCCTGTTTCAAAGAGTTCGTCTGCTTGCGTTTTGGGGTCAGTTGCTTGAGCCTGGTCGCTCGCTTGGGCGCGCCTCGCATTTATAATTGGGGCATAAGCGCGGGCGTCTGAAATTGCCAGCAAGCTGAGTGCGGGCGATAACACAATACTTATAGCTGCGAGATAGCTGAAGTGGTAAGAGCGGCGGTGCACCGATCGAGTCCTCCAATAGCTAAGTGATAACTATTAAGATAGAGCTTTTTGGGGTGTTCCTGCCAATTTTTTTCTCCATCTCTAGGTTCTGATACCAGTTTCAAAAAAGAAGGCAACTGTAGACCCGTGCTTCAAACCCATACAAAATCAGTCATTCCCAATTCTTCAATCCAAAATCTAAAATCTAAAATCTAAAATCCCATGACTGGGTTTTTGTCTTGCCAGACGGCCATAATCAGCGGCTTATTGTTGAGAGCGGATATGACAGCAAAGTTTTTGCTGGGTGGAAGCGATACTTTTTCAGAACTTTGCAAGATGATGTCCTGTTGGTCAAGCGTGATCCAAGCAATTCCTGACAAAACTTGAATTTCTCGATGAGTTTGAGGCAATCTGTATACCTCGTTTTCCATCAGAATAATGCGATCTGGCGCTGCACATTCGGAAGATATTTGAAGCATAGCATCTCCTACTTGGTAATTGGTAATTGCTACTTGGTAATTGCTACTTGGTAATTGCTAATGGGTAATTGCTAATCGAGGGCTGTATTTCACTTCATTTCCACGCAACCCACACACTACTATTGGCAATAACGCCGATCGATCCAAGCGCGCATTTCATCATCCGTCGCCACGCAGGTAGAGCGACCTGTAGCCCGATCGCAACCGTGCCACCAAGTGTTACCATAGCGATCGCACGTCTGCCAAATTCTCAGTTCGTCCTCACTCGAAATGAGGTAGAGCAAAAACTGCCCAATTTTTTTTATTGCTAAAAAGAGAGATAGCCCTTTATGTTTTTCGGATGGGTTAGCTCGATCGGTCATCGAAAAAATTTGGATACTTGGGGTATCGATTGGATTTTTGCAAGTAGACATATCCCACACCTTCAACTTATATTTTCCACAAGATTTGCACTAATTAAAATTACAATAAATGCTTAAATTTGTAATATTCTCAGCGCAATTACAGCCCACTATTGTTGGCGTGAAATTCCTGTGAAAGTCAATCTCTTATCTAATAAATTCACCTTAACTCTTTGGTTATTGACAATCAAATCATTGCTTGCATAGATTGTATGAATAAAATAGATAGATTGACGATCGGGCAAAAGGCTATGAATGAAATCAATACGCGGCGGATGAAACTCTCTCAAATTCAGGCTTTGATAGCTGTAGCAGAGTGTGAAAATTTTAGCGAGGCGGCTTTGCAATTGGAACTGTCCCAGTCAGCAGTCAGCCACGCCATCGCCTTTTTAGAAACAGAATTGGGAGTGCAGCTATTTCACAGGGGGCGACACGGTGCTCAACTGACGCCGGTGGGGCAAAGGGTAGTGAGTCACGGGCGTCAAATCGTGCGATCGTTAGAAATGATGGTCAAAGAAGCGGATTTAGAAAAAGGTTTGCAGGGAGGCCAGGTACGGATAGTTACTTTTCGGAGTGTCGCCACTCATATCCTACCGGGTATTATTGCTAAATTTCGCAGTTGCTTTCCCAAAATTACGGTCAGCATTACCGAAGTTTATTATACTCAAGCTGTGGAAGAAGCTTTGCGATCGGGCAAAGCAGACATCGGCTTTGTTTCCCTTCCCATCTCCGATGAATTTGAAACTAGAGAAATTTTGCGGGACAAATATCTGGTTTTGCTGCCGCCGAAGGCGCAATGTAAAAGTGATAAGATTACGTGGGAAGAATTAGCGAATTATCCGCTGATTTTGCAGCCGATAGAAAATGCTTGTTCGATACCGCTTCGCAAGTATTTGACGACTGCGGATTTTCCCATAAATATCGGTTACGAACTCAGCGAAGATTCAACGATTGTCAGTATGGTGATGCAAGGTTTGGGTGCAGCTATTCTGCCCCGTTTGGCTGCGGAACCGATACCGTCTTCGGTGAAAGTTTGCAGTTTACCGGCGGATTTTGAGAGGGTAATCGGGGTGGCTGTTTTGAGGGATGGGCTGTTAATTCCGGCCGTGTTTGCGTTTTTGGATTTAGTTAAAAGTGCCGCAGACGTTGATAGTGAGGGCGATTTTCCGATTAATCCTTCATGAAAAACCTGAGTCAGTTGTTATTGGTTATTGGTTAGATTGGGATTTTGTTACCGCAGATATCAGCAGATGAACGCGGATGGGATTTTATCTGAGTTCATCTGCGGTTAAAAAAATGGCATAAAATAGTACGATCGCTGATTGCCTATTTCATGCGTTTTGCAACAAGACTAGAACTGTCGCCTTGGTGGAATTTGATTCGACCATCTACCGAGTTTTTATCCTGTAATTTGAGCCAACCGCTACCAAATGCAGGATCGTTCTCGTCATTACCGTCCCATGTAAACTCAAATCGCTGATCCTTTCCATCTTTTACGACTTCGCCGTCAATTTCACCTGATACTAAACCGAATTGAAATTCTCCTGAACCTGCTTCATCAATCTCGATATAGGCTTCAACTTCCATGTCCAAATAATCACTATCCCACATTGCCATCTCTGCGATCCGCCATGTACCGCTATATTCCATTGCTTTCATCCTCCACTTGTATTAACGGAACAAAACCAATATAGTCGAAACAGTGACGCTCAAGCAGTACGCAAACGCTCAATATCCCTGATCGGCGGCGCACCAAACATACGAGAATATTCGCGGCTGAACTGTGAGGGGCTTTCATAACCCACCTGATAGGCAGCATTTGCCGCATCGGAGTTTTCGGCAAGCATCAGGCGACGTGCTTCTAATAGTCTTAATTGCTTTTGATATTGAAGTGGACTCATCGATGTCACTTCCTTGAAATGGTAATGGAAAGATGAAGGAGACATATTGGCTTGTCCTGCCAAATCCTCAACCCGCATCGGTTTTGCAAAATCAGTTTTAATCAGTTTGAGCACCTCAGCGATGCGCTGCATATTGCTGCCAGATGTTGCGATTTGGCGCACAGCTTCGCCTTGCTCACCCATTAAAAGACGATAATAGATTTCGCGGATAATCATCGGTGCCAGCATCGGGATATCCTGCGGCGTATCCAAAAGTCGTGTCAGTCTGAGGGCGCAATCGAGCAACGGCGCATCGGCAGTGCTGACGAATAAGCCTCTGACAGAGTTTTCTTTCTTGCTTGCGCTTGGCTTGGTTTGGGCAGTGATAATATCGCAGAGTTGGCGTGGGTCTAAATTCAGCTTGAATCCTAAATACGGCTTGTCTGGAGTGGCCTCTACAACAAATCCACTCAGAGGTAAATCAACTGAGATCGCAAGATATTGAGCCTCGCCATAACGATAAGTTTCCTCACCCAGCAAGGCTTCTTTTTTGCCCTGAATGACGATGCCGAGAATAGGTTGATAGACAGCGTGCTGTGCGGCGGAAACAGAAGATTCTCGCATAAATTCCAGTTTGTCTATGTCTGTTTTATGAAAACCGTTTCCTTTGCCGTCGGTGTGCCGAGTTAGCAAGGCCGCCAGTTCTTGACACTGATTGCCGATCGCATCTTGATTTATTACTTGGTTGATTATTTCAATCGCCATGTGGTTTTCTCGACTAATTTAATCATTATCTTTTAAGCATTATAGAACATCTTTATCCATTCATAAAATCTTGCTTTGGAGGATTAGGCAATAAATTGCGAGGTCTGTGTATTCAAAACCCATGCTTTTACTCATAGGATGAACACATCTGAATGAAACAGTAAAAGGATAAGGCAATGACGAAAGACAAGACAAAAATCGCATTGGTAACAGGGGCGAGCCGAGGACTTGGCAAAAATACCGCTTTGACCCTTGCCACAAAACGAGTCGATGTCATCGTGACATATCACAACAGCGAGGAGGATGCCCAAAATGTCGTATCTGCGATCGAAGCGATCGGGGCTAAAGCTGTTGCACTGCAATATGTTTCTTTAATTAAAATCAACCTCACTTCAAGGAAAATATTAGCAAATCTATAAGCGAGGCAAAATCATGAACAAGCAATTTTTAACTTTCACCGTAGCGGGAGCAATATTTATGGTTTCACCTACCCGATCGCCAGAAACAGTTCTACAACCTTCTGAAACAATGACACGCCAAGAGCGGGGCGAAAAAGTTCTGAATAGTTTGTCAGGTGGAAAAGGTTTGCCACCGCATTTTGTTCAGCTTCAAAAAGATTTCCCAGAACTTGCTGACATGACGCTCAAATACTCCCTAGGCGATATCTGGGCTCGTGAGGTGCTAGATAATAAAACCCGCCAGCTTATATCACTTGCAGGGTTTGCGGCACAAGGCACAATGCCGCAATTCAAAGTTCACGCTCAATATGCCTTGAATTACGGTGCTACGCCGGAAGAACTGATGGAAGTTATTTATATTACCACAGTGACTTCCGGCTTTCCCCGCGCCTTGATTGCAGCAGGAACTCTCAAAGAGTTGTTTCAGGAAAATAATATCAAGTTCCCAGTAACATCACAAAAATAGGAGATATCAATGTCAAACTTAAATGGAAAGGTTATTATCATCACTGGAGCGAGTAGCGGAATTGGTGAAGCCACTGCTAAATTGCTTGCTAAAAACGGCGCGCGAGTGGTTTTGGGTGCACGTCGCACCGATCGCCTAGAAGCGATCGCCAAGGACATTCGTGCGGAGGGTGGAACAGTCGAATACCAGGCTCTCGATGTCACGCAACGCAGTCAAATGGAGGATCTCGTTCAATTTGCCCAGAGCAAGTTCGATCGGGTAGATGTCCTGATTAACAATGCTGGCATCATGCCTCTATCCGCACTCGAACAACTGAAAGTTGAGGAATGGGATAAAATGATTGATGTCAATATCAAAGGTGTTTTGTACGGCATCGCGGCAGCACTTCCTGTCATGAAAGCACAAAAATCTGGTCAGATTATTAATCTTTCCTCGATCGGCGGACACGCGGTTTCTCCTACTGCTGCTGTTTACTGTGCTACTAAATTCGCCGTTAGAGCCATCTCAGAAGGCTTGAGACAAGAAATTGGAGGCGACATTCGGGTGACGGTGATTTCTCCTGGAGTAACGGAGTCTGAGTTAGCCGAGAGCATCACTGATGAAACTGCAAGATCGGGAATGCAAGAATTCCGCAAAATAGCTATTCCTGCTGCTGCGATCGCGCGATCGATTGTATTTGCGATCGAACAACCTGACGATGTTGATGTTAGCGAAATTATTGTCCGACCAACAGCCAGCCCTTACTAAGTAGGTCAATTTAATTAAATCTAAAAGGCGAGGGTTATTAGATACCCAACTTCTTTTAAAAGTCGGGTATCTGGGTATTCTGAGTTTTTATGAGGACTTAGTTAGCTTACCAATTCCCCTTGCCAATTCCCAATTTCGCCTTACACACTTCAAAACTATTTCCCGTATCTTTGCCGTAAAATAAATTCCGCTAGTGCTAAATCAACGGGCGTTGTGACTTTCAAATTCGTCTCTTCTCCCTCCACAATTTGCACTGGTAAACCGCATTTTTCAAACAAAGCCGCATCGTCGGTAACTTCCCAACCTTTGTGTCGCCCTTCTTCGTGACACTGCTTTAACAATTTCACTTCAAATCCTTGGGGAGTCTGGGCTGCCCACAAATTGCTTCTGTCTGGGGTGTCTCGCACGATCCGACGCTTATCTACGACCTTAATCGTATCCTTGACCGGGACGGCGACAATCAAGCCCGGACAGGTCAAGAGGGCCTCTGCAGATCGATCGAACAATTCAGCAGTTGCCAAACACCTCGCGCCGTCGTGAATCAACACTCGATCGGCATTGGGGGGCAAAGCCTGCAAACCGTTGTAAACTGACTCTTGCCTGGTGGCGCCTCCTTGAATCAGTTCCACGGGCTTAACCAAAGATAAATCGCTCAGAATTGCTTTAAAATCAGGAAAATCGTCTGGCTGGCCCATGATGCCAATCCAGCTAATGTGCTGCGAAGCTTCAGCCGCAGCCAAAGTCCAACTCAGCAAAGGTTTAGAGAGCAAAGTCAGCAGCAGTTTGTTCCGCTGACTGCCCATCCGTCGCCCCGAACCCGCTGCAGGAATTAATAAGTGCATTTACTAACCGTTTTTAACCCAACTAGATATATATAATAAGAGCGTCCTGTACTTTTGAGTCAGTTGTTTAGCTGTCAGCCAGTAGCTTTTAAGGTCTAGAAATACTATAAGCTGATAGTTGAGAGCCGATCTCTGAGAGCTACCTCGATCAATAATAGCCCGATCGTTTATGATGCGAATACTAGCACTTGTCCCTGGCGGGATTGGCGACCAAATTTTATTTTTCCCCACTCTTGATGACCTCAAGCAGTCCTATCCCGACGCGCAAATTGATGTCATCGTGGAACCGAGGGCAAAGGGTGCTTACCGAGTCTGCAAATCCGTCAAAGAAGTCTTGACGTACAATTTCAAAGACCGCAACGCTATGGCAGATTTGGGCAATTTACTGGGCGTAATTCGCGATCGCGAATACGAAGCAGTTATTTCCCTAGGCCAGCGGTGGACTGTAGGGCTGCTGCTGTGGCTGACCGGCATTCCGCAGAGAGTTGGCTATTCGGGAACCAACGGTGCTCGATTTCTCACCGCTGCAGTACCGCTGAAAACTGAACAGTACGCCGCTTCAATGTACCATGATTTGCTGCAAGGATTTAACATTACAAATCCTTGTCCGGCGATCGCAATTAATGTACCAAAACAGGACATTCAGTGGGCGGAAGCCGAACAGCAGCGGTTGGGCGTAAAAGAAAGCGGCTACATTTTGATTCACGGCGGTTCCAGTCAATTAGCTGTGTCTAAAGGTATTGACAAAATTTACCCTACAGACAACTGGAAGCAAATAATTGAAGATTGTCAGCAGCGGCAGCCGAATTTGCCCGTTGTTGTTGTGAAAGGCCCAGAAGATGCAGACTTCGTGACAAAGTTAGTCGAGTTATGTCCGAATGTAAAAGTTATCTCGCCGGATGATGTCGGCAAGTTGGCGGCGACAATTGCTGCTGCTAATTTGATGATATGTACTGACAGTGCGCCGATGCACTTAGCTGTGGCGGTTCAAACTTATACAATAGCTTTGTTTGGCCCGACTGAACCGGCGAAATTGTTGCCAAAGAGCGATCGATTTTTGGGCATTAAATCTCCTACTGGCAAAATGGCAGACATCTCTCCTCAAGATGTTTTGAAGAAGGTTTGGGGCGGCTAATAACTAGGATATCTAAGTCAGGACACGGCACTGCCGTGTCCCTACAATTTAGCTGCTTTCCAGGCCCGGGGGACGAGGAAAGAAGTGGGGGATTTAAAACTCGATGTTAGTCTTCCAAATCATCCATCATCTGCTGCAATTCCTTCTTCTTTTGCTTGGCAAACTCAATGCTGCCCAAACTTGTCAACAATCCGCCCGAAGCAGTGAGAGTAGCCTCTGAGATTTTCTCACAAAATAGAAGTCCGATCCCTCCGAAAGTAACCATTGCCGATGCGGCGGTAACAAAAAGGGCCAGATTGTAGCTTTGGCGAACTTGCCGCAATGATTCTCGCAGCATTTCTTTCTTAATTTCGCTATAATCTTCATCAGGTTGCGAGTTGCCGAATAAGTTAAAATTCATAACTGTTTTCTCTCCAAAATAGTGATAATTTTTTGTTTCTACAATTACTCTACCGAAGCAAACAGCGAGACTCAAGGGCAGATAGGGCGAGTTTTAATTTGCGATATGCCCTCATTTTTGGGGCAGATAGGGCAGGAGATTACAAACTATCTGCCCTAGACAGAGAGAAGTATTTAAATATAGAATGTGAGTGCGATCAGAGTTACGGATGAATAATCATGAAATCTCGCTCCCGCTAGCCCCCATGCTATTTCATTTCCCCGAAATCCGCCAGGGAATGAATTCCCTGGCTAATAGCAGAAGTCGCTTAAAACCGACTAAAATACTAATTTTCAGTCCTCTTAAGAGGACTTTCGCTATGAGACAGGGAATTCATTCCCCGTCGGACTGTCGGACTCTCCCAAAATCCGCCAGGGAATGAATTCCCTGGCTAATAGCAGAAGTCGGTTAAAACCGACTAAAATACTAATTTTCAGTCCTCTTAAGAGGACTTTCGCTATGAGACAGGGAATTCATTCCCTGTCGGACTGTCGGATGATGGAATTAACTGAAAAACCAATAACAATAGCTAACAAATTACTATGCGCGACTCCGATAAAGTTCAATCGAGTGCAAAGGGAAAAGAGTATCTCCGAGAACAAATTAAAGAAAAAGATTTTACTCAAGAAAAATTTGCCCAACTCGCCAAAGTTTCCACCGACACGATTAAGCGCTTACTCGGTACAAAAGACTGCCCCAATGGCGTAGAAAGATGGTCAGTTACCAACATCGCTAAAGCATTAGGAATAGAACCCACAGATATTGTTGACCCAAAAGATTGGAATGCCGACAATTCGCTGCCACCAGAGTTTCAATCACTTATAGCAGAAAAAATTAAAACCTTTTGCGGCCGCCGATTTGTTTTTGATAATTTTCAGCAATTTGTCAGCGAAAATCCTCACGGTTATTTTACAATCATCGGGGATGCGGGAATGGGCAAAAGTTCGATCGTTGCCAAATACGTCTCCGAACATAAATCTCCCTGCTATTTCAATATTCTCGTCGAACGCCGCAACAGACCAGAATTGTTTTTGAAGAGCATTCGCCAGCAATTAATTGACCGCTATCAATTGCCAAATTCAGAAAATGCCGATTTACCAACTTTACTGGCAAAGGTGGCGGGAAAACTCACTTTGGGCGAACGTTTGGTAATTGCGATAGATGCACTGGATGAAGTCGAACAAGAAGCGGGAGAAAATCTTTTACATTTACCGACTACTCTGCCAGATCGGGTTTATTTCTTGCTGACGAGGCGACCCTATAACCTCGGAAAAAAGCGGCTTTCCGTATCTCCTGGAGTTTTGGTAACCGAGTTAGATTTAAGAGATGAAAAGTATGCTAATTATAATCAAGATGATATCAAAGAATATATTAGATTTGTTATAAATACCGATTCTGAGTATAATAATGGGCTGAGGAACTGGATTCAAAGTCGCAGCATTGCCGATACAGCTTTTGTCGAACAATTGGCAGACAAGAGCGAAAACAATTTTATGTATTTGCGCTATGTTTTGCCAGCAATTGTTAAGGGCGATTACAATGACTTAAGTTTAAAGCAATTGCCAGACGGGCTGCAAGAGTATTATCAAAACCACTGGGTGCGGATGGGGCTGGAAGCTAATCCCGGGCAATTGATGGAGATTGTCTTGTATATTTTGTTAGAGATTGGCATACCGATTCCCTTCTATATAATTACTGAAATTATCAAGGTCGAAGATGAATGCGAGCTGAAAAAATTTTTAGAAGATGAGTGGGTTGAGTATTTGAAAAAGCAGAATGTAGACGGAAAAATCTGCTACAGCATCTATCATGCGAGTTTCCTTGACTTTCTGAAAGCCCAACGAGAGATGGATTCAAAGCGTAAAATTTTTCAGGAAGTATATCAACGGATTGCTGAGAATTTAGAAAAAGGGATGGCGTGAGATGGGAGAATTTGCTGAGAAGTTAGAGGCCAAACCACTTTTCTTTCAACGTGCTTATCTGGGCAGCTTACTGCCAAATTATATCAAGTCTGGAAAATTAGGAAAATATTATGAAAAGCTGACAGATTTTAACTTCCTGATGGCAAAAATTCAGCATCCTGAGTTTGGAGTGCAGGCACTGATTGATGATTTCCATTTAGTTGACGATTCAGAAGCATTAAGTAACCCAGAGTACAACCCAGAAAAAGCAAAAGCTCTGAACTTGATTCGATCGGTATTGTGGAGATCATCGGATATTTTAGAGCGAGACAAAACGCAACTAGCAGAGCAATTGTGGGGGCGATTGGTACACTTTAAAAAACCACAAATTTATACAATACTGGAGAAAGTAAAGCAACAGAAAATAGGATTTTGGTTGCGTCCTTTGACACCTTGTTTAACTCCCCCTAGCAGGGAAGTAATCCGTACCCTCAAAGGTCACAGACACTGGGTAAATGCAGTAGCCGTCACTGGTGATGGCAAGCAGGCGATTTCTGGTTCCAGAGACAACACCATTAAAATCTGGGATTTAACAACTGGAGAGGAACTGCTTACTCTTACTGGTCACAGAAAAGTGGTAAATGCAGTAGCCGTCATTACTGATGCTAAGCGGGCGATTTCTGGTTCAAGAGACAACACTATTAAAGTCTGGGATTTAACAACTGGAAAGGAACAGTTTACTCTTACTGGTCACAGCAAATCGGTAAATGCAGTAGCCGTCACCGCTGATGGCAAGCGAGCGATTTCTGGTTCCGATGATAAAACTCTCAAAGTCTGGGATTTACAAACAGGAGAAGGATTTTTTACTCTTACTGGTCACAGCAAATTGATAAATGCAATAGCCGTTACTGCGGATGGTAAGCAGGTGGTTTCTGGTTCGAGAGACAAAACCCTCAAAGTTTGGGATTTAACAACTGGAGAGGAACTGCTTACTCTTACTGGTCACAGTGACTGGATAAATGCAGTAGCAGTCACTGCTGATGGTAAGTGGGCGATTTCTGGTTCGAGAGACAAAACCCTCAAAGTCTGGGATTTAACAACTCGAAAGGAACTGTTTACTCTTACTGGTCACAGCAAATCGGTAACAGCAGTAGCCGTTACTGCTGATGGCAAGTGGGCGATTTCTGGTTCGAGAGACAACACCCTCAAAGTCTGGGATTTAACAACTCGAAAGGAACTGTTTACTCTTACTGGTCACAGGCAATCGGTAAAATCAATAGCCGTCACTACTGATGGCAAGCGGGCGATTTCTGGTTCAGATGACAAAACCCTCAAGGTATGGGATTTAACAACAGGAGAGGAACAGTTTACTCTTACGGATCACAGCTACTCGGTAACAGCAGTAGCCGTTACTGCTGATGGCAAGCGGGCGGTTTCTGGTTCGAGAGACAAAACCCTCAAAGTCTGGGATATAACCACTGGAAAGGAACAGTTTACTCTTACGGGTCACAGATACCCGGTAACAGCAGTAGCCGTCACTGCTGATGGCAAGCGGGCGATTTCTGATTCGTCGCGCAACCCCTGTGTTGGTGAAAAGCTGAATCTTTCTGATATAAACAGCACCATTAAAGTATGGGATTTAACAACTAAAAAGGAAATGTTTACTCGCGAAGATAGCCGATTCTTGGAAAATGCACTAGCATTTACTGCTGATGGCAAGCGGGTGCTTTCTCGTTATTTCAAAAGCATCAGAGTCTGGGATTTAACAACTGGAGAGAACCTGTTGATTCTTGCTAATGAGAGTTCCTTGGTAACACCAGTAGCTGTCACTGCTGATGGAAAGTGGGCGATTTCTGGTTCGTGGAACTACATCACAGTCTGGGATTTAAAAACTGGAGAGAAACTGTTTATTCTTGCTGGTCACAGCGACTGTGTAAACGCAGTCGCTGTCACTGCTGATGGCAAGCACGCAATTTCTGCTTCGAGAGACAACACCCTTAAAATCTGGGATTTAACGACTCGAAAGGAACTGTTTACTCTTACCGAACACAGCAAATCGGTAAATGTAGTAGCCGTCACTACTGATGGCAAGCGAGCGATTTCTGGTTCAGATGACAACACCATCAAACTATGGGATTTATCGACTGGAAATCTCATTGCTAGTTTCACCCTTGAAAATCCGATCGCCTCTTGCGCGATCGCCCCCGATGGAGTCACAATTGTCGCAGGCGACGAATCCGGCCGCGTATATTTCCTGCGCCTAGAAGGGATGGAGGAACTAACATGAATTCCTCACCTCTGTCAACTCCCATCTATACCGCTGCTTACCCAAAAGAATTTCAGCAACTCCTGCGAGAAAAAACTGAGAATTTTGCAGGCCGCAAGTTTGTTTTTTCTGCGATATCCGACTTTCTGAACTCCCACAGCCGCGGTTATTTCACAATTGTCGGCACTCCCGGCTGCGGCAAAAGTTCCATCCTCGCCCAATATGTCAGGGCCCATCCTCGCAGTATCTATTACAACGCTGCAGTTGAAGGCAAAAATCGAGCTGAAGATTTTCTCGCTTCTGTCTGCACTCAACTGATTGACAAATACCTTGCCGCCAATGGGGAAACATCGGAAATTCTCAAGCTCAAATCTCAACTTCAAAATCTCGAATCCCATGATGGGAGTTGGTTTCTGTCTTTGTTGCTTCAGCAAATTAGCGATAAATTAAACGATCGACAAAAGTTGATAATAGTCATTGATTCCGTAGACGCGATCGCCCGCACCAGTCAGCCTCCCAGCACAAATCTGTTTTATCTGCCGAGATATTTGGGCGATCGTACTTATTTTATCCTCGCCCGCCGCCCGTTTTTGAGAGAGAAATCCGGTTTGTTAATTGAAACTCCCTCCCAAACTCTCGATTTAAGAGATTATCCCGCCCAAAATCGCGAAGATGCCCTGAACTACATTCAGCAATACCTATCAACCGCACCGGATTTAACTCAACCCGAATTCTGCCAACAACTCGCCACTGTCAGCGAAAACAATTTCATGTATCTGAGTCAGATGTTAAGGGCGATCGCCGAGAATTCACGCCCCGATGCTAATCTGGGAGAGTCCTCACTTCTCTCTGAACTTCCTCCCGGTTTAGCAGCGTATTATCAAAACCACTGGCTGCGGATGACAGGTGATGGCTTATCGGCGATCGACTTGTCTGCGATCAATGTTTTGGTAAAATCCCCAACAGGTTTGTCTGTAAGTGCGATCGCCAATATAATTGATCGGGATGAATACGATGTTGAAAAAGTGTTAGACAATTGGATCGAGTTCTTAAATAAACAAGAAATTGGAGGAGAAATTTGCTATAGTTTGTATCATAATAGTTTCCGCGAATGGCTAGGCAAACAATCTATTTTAGAATGATGATGAGGACACGGCGCCGTGTCCATTGGAGTCAACAAACACGTTAAACCGATAGTCCGACAGGGGTTGAAACCCCTGCCTCAAAGCTGAACTCCTCTAAAAGAGGACTAATGAATGAGTCAGTCCTCTTTTAGAGGACTTTCGCTATTAGACAGGGAATTCATTCCCTGGCGGACTGGCGGGTAGGCGGGAGGACTAGCCGACGAAAAGCTTAAGTAATATCAATTCCGATGCCACCGAGTTTTATATTATATCAAAAACAATACAACAATGAAACGAGCAGTATTTCTTGACAGAGATGGCGTCCTCAATATCGAAGCTGGTTACATTCACAAAGTAGAAGATTTGCATTTAATCCCCGGAGTCGCCCAAGCTGTACGCCGTTTAAATGACCAACAAATATTTTGCTGTCTGGTTTCCAATCAATCCGGCCCAGCGAGGAATTATTATCCGGTTAGCCACGTAGAAGCTTTGCACAAACGCCTTTGTCAGCTATTAGAAAATGAAGCAGGAGCCAAGTTAAATGCTCTTTATTACTGTCCTTATTTAAGCGCAGCAGAAGGCGGAACCAACCCAGAATTTACGCGCTATACAACCTGGCGAAAACCCAATACGGGGATGTTGGTAGCGGCCGCTTGGGAACAGGATTTAGATTTGCGAAATAGTTTTATGGTGGGGGATAAAGCGACTGATGTTGATATGGCTCACAATGCCGGCTGTACTGGTATTTTGGTGCAGACTGGTTACGGGGAAAGCGTGTTGAGTGGGGAGTATCAGCACCATACTAAACCGGATTTTATTGCAGCAAATTTAGCGGTGGCGGTGGAGTGGATTTTGCAACAGTTTGATTAGTGTTTGTAGGGGCATTTAAGTTTTTTGCCGTTGAGTCGAACAGGAAAGTGCTACGTAAGGAAGGGCGACGGTGAAGGTTGTACCAACGCCGATTTTGCTTTCGCAGGCGATCGCCCCTCCTTGCAATTCCACAGCTTTTTTAACAATTGTTAATCCCAAACCATTACCTTTAATTTTCCCACTATTCTTGCAGCGGTAGAACATTTCAAATATTTTCCCTACTTCGGTTTCTGGGATGCCGATACCTTGGTCTCGGATACGTATAATTAGTGAGGGAGAGTTAATTTTTGTAAATTGGGAATTGGGAAACAAACACTGAGGAGACAAGCAGAAAATAGCTTCTTTGTCTCCTTCGCTTGCTGGACGGCATTCCAATTCCAAGGTGACTTGCCCGCCGTTGGGAGAATATTTGATGGCATTGACGATTAAGTTAGAAATAATGCCGTGCAGCAATTGTTGATCTAATATTGCACTGGTAACATCTGACGGGATTAATGTTAGTTTGTGCTTGGCTTCATTTCCTAACTGCAATTGAGCGAGCAAGTCTTGACAAAATTCGACTAAATTTATCGGTAATGGATTGCATTTGAGTTGGCCTGCTTCTGCTCGACCCATAAACAGCATATCATCGATTAGCTGGTTCATCTTTTGGGTAGCTGAGTGCACCAGCCGCAGGGTTCTAACTTGGGATTCGTCACTGCTGCGAGTTCGATCGAGAAGTTCCGCAGAGATTAAAATCGCGTTGAGGGGATTCCGCAATTCGTGAGCGGCCATTGAAATATACTGGTTTTGGCGGTGCGATTTTTCTTCCACCGACTCTCTGACTGCTTCCGCGGCTTTGAGAGATTCTCGCATCTTGGTTTCGATTTCGTGTCTGTGCAGGGCAATCTCGATCGCCACCCGCAAATCATTTTGTTGAAATGGTTTGATAATATAACCGAATGGATCTGTAAGTTTCGCTCTTTGCAGCGTTTGATCGTCGGCATAAGCTGTTAAAAATATTGTCGGCACATTCCTATTAGTTCGGATTTTCTCGGCTGCTGTTACCCCGTCCATGTCAC
Source organism: Microcoleus sp. AT8-B5 (assembly GCF_036705565.1). NCBI lineage: Bacteria > Bacillati > Cyanobacteriota > Cyanophyceae > Oscillatoriales > Microcoleaceae > Microcoleus > Microcoleus sp. AT8-B5. The sequence goes on along the minus strand of NZ_JAUBUY010000030.1, from coordinate 46,102 downwards.
CTTTAAGCACGATATCCATCAACACTAAGTCGGGCGGGTTTTCGATCGCTTTTTTAATTGCTTCTTCTCCTGAAGAAACTGTAGCTGTTACTACATATCCCAGTTTTTTTAATCGACCTGCTATGTCTTGGGCTACAATAACTTCGTCTTCTACAACCAAAATTTGTATAGGGTTCATTTTTCGTTAAATACGCTGCCGATAATTTAACTCTTGGAAAATCAGACTGTAGCAGGTTCCACGCTGACTGTCAATGGCAATACTCGCCTCTAATTGGTAAGCCAACATTTTTACTAATCGCAATCCTAATGTTTCAGTATTTTCCAAGTCAAAATTCGCCGAAAATCCGCGACCGTTATCTTGAATAGTTAAATGAAATTGGGAATTATTTATTTCATGAAAATTGATATATATTTCACCAGCAAGACTTGAGATAAAGGCATATTTTAAAGAGTTAGAAACCAGTTCGTTAATAATTAAACCGCACGGAATTGCTGTTTCTATGTTTAAATAAATGGGGTCAACTTTGAGATTAAATTTGATTGAAGTGTTGCCGCAACCAAAAGATTGATACAAATTAGCAACCAAGTTTTCGACGTAGGGGGAGAGGGCGATCCGATCGAGATGTTCGGATTGATAAAGTTGCTCGTGAATCAGAGCCATTGAATGGATGCGGGTCTGGCTTTCTTCAAATAAAGTTAGCGTCGCTTCGTCTTCAATGTATTGAGCTTGAAGTTGCAGCAAGCTGGAAATTACCTGCATATTATTTTTGACTCGGTGGTGAATTTCTTTGAGCAATACTTCTTTTTCGCGGAGTGCTGCTTGGATGCGGGCATCGGTCAATTTGCGATCGCTGATATCTTCGCAAATACCGGCGATGCGGTAAATTTTACCCGATTCGTCGTAAATGGGAAAAGCTCGATCGCACACCCAGCGAATTGTGCCCTCTGGCAAAAAAATCCGATATTCGGTATTGGTGGACTCGCCCTGCAACACTCGCCCCATTGCCTCTTCCAACAGGATTTTATCTTCTGGATGCACCCACTCCATCATTTTTAATGGATCAGCATACAATTCTTCGCGACTGCGCCCCCAGATTTGTTCGTAAGCTGGACTCAGATACAATAAATCGGTGAATTCTGCAGACATTAGCCAGACGGAATCTTGGATATTTTCTGCTAGCTGGCGGAAGCGTTCTTCACTTTCACGAATGGTTTTTTCTGCCTGTTTGCTTTCACTTATATCTTCTGCAATGCCAACGATGCGGTAAACTTGACCAGCTTGATTTCTAATCGGAAAAGCCCGAGCGCGAATCCAGCGAATTTGGCCGTCAGGTCTGAAAATTCGATATTCGATATCCTTTTCAGACTCCATTTGTTTCGTGAAGGTAGCAATAACGCGGTCGCGATCTTCTGGATGGAAAGACTCTGTAAAAAAGCGCCCGTAAGCATACAAATCAGCACAGCTTCTGCCCCATATTTTTGCATAAGCCGGACTAATATAAATAATTTCCTGGGGTTGAACGTTTACCATCCAAAACACGCTTTCAATGTTTTCTGCTAGCTGTCGGAACCTTTCTTCGCTCTCTTTCAGTGCTGCTTCGGTTTTTTTGCGATCGCTAATATCTTCTGTCACTACTACATTGTAAATTGCCCCACTCAGCGGTTCTTTGATTAGCGATACTGTAATATTTACCCAAACTACAGTGCCGTCTTTGTGCAGCAAGCGTTTTTCCATTTTAAAACTGTCAATTTTTCCGGCAAATAATTTCTTGTTTTGTTCTAAATCTGCATCTATATCTTCTGGGTAAGTAACGTCCATCCAAGTTCGCGACAGCAGTTCGCTCGCACTATATCCCACTATCTCGCAGAATTTTTGATTGACTCGCAAATAGCGGCCTGTTGCGTCAGGGTGCGTAATACCGACTGCCGCTTGTTCGACGGTGGCCCGAAAGCGTTCTTCGCTATCTCTGAGGGTTGCTTCTGCTTTTTTGCGATCGCTAATATCGCGCTGCACGCCAAAATAGCCCACGATTCTGCCGTGGGAATCGTAAATGCAAATATAGTCGCCTTCCACCCAAATTAGAGCCCCGTCAAACTTGCGATTGTCATTTTCGATGTGGATTCTGCCCGCATCAAAAAATTCCCTGATTATCTCTCTGCCACCAGTCAAGTTGTGCGATAACAAAGAGTAAAGCGTGCGACCAATAAACTCTTCCCTAGTACCCCCGTATTGAGCTATCAAAGCATCATTTGCCTTCGTTACCCGCCCGTTAGTAAATACATAATCCAAAACTTTTTCTTTGTCAACTGTATCGTCCCAGTGCACTGGTTCGTCCAGCATCATAAATAAAAAACCATCTAAAGATTGAGAGAAAAACAATTCTAGCTGTTCCTGGCTTTCTCGCAAAGCTTCTTCTGCCTGCCAGCGATAGATAATTTCTTCCCGCAATTGAGTGTTAGCTGTTTTTAAGTCTTCTGTGCGCTTTTGATATTTAATTTTTAGCTGATTTTTGATTTCTTGCAGCGCTATTTCTGCCTGTTTTTTTTCGGTGATATCATGAGTAACTACCATGCCGGCAAAAATTTCTTCTCGGTCGTTTTTGACGGGAACAGTTGTTGTTAAATAAACGCGATCGCCGTATTTATATTCAAAAGTATTCTCTTTTCCTGCCAAAGCAGCGCGATATGTAGTCTCAAAAAGTTGCCAATCTTCAGGTGGCGATGCTTCCCACAATGTTTTGCCTTCCAACAGTTCTTTGGACAAACCAACTACTGCCAAACCTTGGCCGTCAACCAGAGTATAGCGCAAATCGCGATCGAACAAAAACACCGACCCATTGGGATAATGTTTGATGAGAGTTCGGTACATTTCCTGGCTTTTTTCCAGAGATGTGATTAACCCAATGCGATCGTCCTCGATGATATCAAATTCTGTTGCCGAACCCGAAAAGCCAGCATTCTCGACTGCTTTGAGTTGTGCTTCTAATTTCTGGCACAATTCTCTCTGCTGCTGCAAATCCTCTTCTAGTTGTAGAATTTTTGCTTTTTGCTCTGCTACTAATGCTTCGCAGGTTTCCAGAGGTCGATCGATCTTGGTAGGATCAATACACATAATTGCTCTAGGTTTAGCAGTTGCGGACTTGAGCTTTTTCAAGTTAATACTAACTCACATTTTGCACCATTGTCAGCAACAGGCTTTCCGGCCTGTTTCACAAGAAAATTTATCTTTTGTGGAACAGGCCGGAAAGCCTGTTCATAAAAGGCTAATTGAGAAGGGTGCAATATCTCAATACTAACAAAGCTCAAGCCTTTACTGCCAACTTAATTAATCAATCTTTCTTGACTTATCCCCAAAGCCTTCTACTTTTCCTTTATTTAGGAACTCCCGCCGTCAAGACTTCATGACTTTCCAATGTCACCAAAACATCATCTTCAATTCTCACGCCAATACCGCGCCATTTTTCAGGAACCTCCGGCTGTCCTTCAACCGGTTTAATATAAGGAGAAATATAAATCCCCGGTTCCACCGTCAGCACTTGTCCTGCCTGCAAAACTTGCGGATTTTCGCCGTACTGATAAACGCCGACATCATGTACATCCAATCCCAGCCAATGACCAGTGCGGTGCATATAAAATGGCTTGTATTTCTCTTCTTTAATTATCTCTTCAATGTCCCCCACCAAAAGTTTTAAATCCATTAAACCTTCCACCAAAACGCGCACCGCTGTTTCATGAATTTTGCTGTAAGGATTTCCGGGATATACTTGACTAATTGCCTGCAATTGTGATTGCAAAACTAAGTCATAAATTATCTGTTGTTCAGTTGTAAATTTGCCACTAACAGGAAAGGTACGAGTAATATCAGCGTTGTAGTAGTCGCAAGCACAACCGGCATCTATTAGCAACAAATCGTTTTCCTGCATTTGGCGGTTGTTTTCGATGTAGTGGAGGACGCAGGAATTGTAGCCGGATGCAACAATTGAAGGGTAAGCGGGAGTGCAGCCATTTAAGCCGAAAGTATGTTCTATTTCAGCTTGAATTTCATATTCGTATCTGCCCGGTTTAGCGAATTCTTGGGCGCGGTTGTGCGCTGCAACTGAGATATTAGCGGCTTTTCGCATTAATGCTAATTCAGTTTCGCTTTTCACCAGCCGCATTGGGTGTAAAATGATGTTGGAATCTTCGATTGCTGTCGGGCCTGTGCCACGTTTGGGATAGGTTGCCATCAAGCGCTGCCAGTGATTGAGGACTGTTTGGTCGAAACTACGATCGCGCCCGAAGTGATAATATATGCGATCGGCTTTTTCTAAATATTTCGGCAATTTTTCCGCAAGTTCGGCGATGGGGAAAGCTTCATCCGCGCCGTACAATTCCTTAGCGCCTTCTACTCCGGCGCGATAACCGTGCCAAGTTTCTTTTTCCAAGTCTTTTGGCTGCACAAACAAGACAAATTTGTGTTCTTCGTGGTGCGGCGCGAGCACCGCTACCGCCGCAGCTTCGTTGAAACCGGTTAAATAGAAAAAATCGCTATCTTGTCGGTAGGCATATTCTACATCGTTGTGCATGACGGCAGCGGGGGCGCTGCGAAATATCGCCGTCCCGCTGCCAATTTTGGCCATTAATTGTTCGCGTCTTTGCCGATATTCGGTGGGGTTTGTCATCCGATTTTAGATTTTAGATTTTAGATTTTAGATTTTAGCCTAAGTCGCGATCGACATTTTAAGTTATTCGATTGGGGATTTTGGATTGCAGCCTAAGTCTCGATCGGCATTTTATGCTTATTCGATCGCCAATTTACAAGTATAGTCAACCAGCCGAGACAAAGATGAGTGGCCATCGACTAAAGTCCATTTCGGAGAGAAATTCGACCAATTTTCGCCATCTTGGCTAACTCTGACAGTTCTCAACTGTCGTTGCTGGCAGTCAACTTCCATTTGCGCCAACAATTTATCGTTACTAAACTCTTGAGTTACTAAAATAGTTCTGACTGGATAAGAGGGAGCACCGGGAATATCGGATTTGCTTAATTCAACGCTGCTGGAGTCGATGCAAATATCTACAAAACATCTTGATTTTTCGGCGCGGACGCTCAAAGTATTGACACCAACACAAATAAAAGCTGCTATAAAAAAAAATGACAAATTCTTAGTATGTAGGGCCAATGTAGTATTCATCTGCGTTAATTGGCGTTTAGGGGCGGTTTAATATTATTGACAGTTTAATAAAAAAGTAGGGACGTGGCAATAGTCTTGCGTCCCTACTTTTTAAAGACACGGCAATGCCGTGTCCCTAATGTTCAAACAAGTATTAAAGCTGAGGAACGTATTGTTCTTTTTCAGGAACAAAAGTGTATTCAGAGACGATTAGGCGCAACTCTTCGCCGTCGATGGTTTCTTTTTCGATCAACAAATCGACTAAGCGATCGATCACGGTGCGATTTTCGCGAATAATTCGGCGGGCGTCGTCGTAGCAGTGATCGACAATTGCTCGAACTTGTCCGTCAATCCGAGAGGCTATTTCTTCGGAATATTCCGATCGCGCTGTGTAGTCGCGGCCGAGGAAAATTTCGCTTTGCTGGGCTTCCAGGGCGATCGGGCCCAAGGTAGACATCCCGTAGCGAGTTACCATTTGGCGCGCCATACCGCTGACTTGCTGCAAGTCGTTGCCGGCACCGGTGGTTACTTCGGCATCGCCGAAAACTACTTCTTCGGCTGCGCGGCCACCTAAAGCACCGCTAATCCGGGCTAAAATTTGCGATCTTGAAATCAAACCTTGGTCTTCGCTGGGCATGAACCAAGTCAAGCCCCGGGCCTGTCCGCGAGGAACTAAGGTAACTTTTTGAACGGGATCGTGGGCTTGAATGATTGTACCGACGATCGCGTGGCCGATTTCGTGGTATGCAATCAAGCGCTTGCTCTTGCTGTCCACCAAAGGAGTGCCTTCCATACCTGCTACCACGCGATCGACTGCATCGTCAATTTCGAGCATCGTAATCGCTTCTTTGCGGCGGCGTGCGGTTAAAATCGCAGCTTCGTTGAGCAAGTTAGCCAAATCAGCGCCGGTAAAACCCGGAGTGCGGCGGGCGATGGCGTCCAGAGAAATCTCTGGAGACAGCTTCTTGTTGCGCGCGTGAACTTCCAAAATTTCCAAGCGGCCTTTGATATCCGGCGTATCTACGGTAACTTGGCGGTCAAAACGTCCCGGACGCAGCAGCGCTGAGTCGAGCACGTCGGGGCGGTTCGTAGCAGCAATGATGATAATGCCAGTATTGCCCTCAAAACCGTCCATTTCGGTCAGCAACTGGTTCAGGGTTTGTTCCCGTTCGTCGTTACCGCCACCGATACCGGCGCCGCGCTGGCGGCCGACTGCATCGATTTCATCGATAAATATGATGCAAGGAGCATTTTCTTTAGCTTTCTTGAACAAGTCCCGAACGCGGGAAGCGCCGACACCGACGAACATTTCGACAAATTCTGAACCGGAGATGCTGAAGAAAGGCACGCCGGCTTCGCCTGCGATCGCTTTTGCCAAGAGGGTTTTACCGGTTCCGGGAGGGCCCACTAGCAGCACGCCTTTGGGAATCTTCGCCCCGACTGCGGTGAAGCGTTCGGGTTTTTTGAGGAATGTCACTACTTCTTGTAGTTCTTCTTTGGCTTCCTCAACGCCTGCTACGTCGTCGAACAGTACGCCTGTTTTAGCTTCCATTTGAAAGCGAGCTTTGGACTTGCCAAAGTTCATGGCTTGGCCAGGGCCCCCTGGCACGTTGCCACCGCGGCGGAAGAGGAAAAACAGCCCTCCTACTAACAAGAGGGGAAATACTAGATTGCCTAAAAGTCCCCAGACAGCGCCGTCGTTGCGTAGTGGGTGAGTGTCGAAGCTGATTTTGGAGTCTCTGAGCCTAGAAACCAGTTCCGGGGCATTTGATGGCAAGTCTACCCGCCACCGCTGCTCGTGATTGTCCAGTTCGGGATCGACTGCTAGGACAATAGCCGTCCGACCTCCGTCGTAAAGGTCAACGCTGGTCACTCGACCGGCGTTTAAGTAATCTAAGAATCGACCGTAGCTCAGGCGGGTGCTGGCGGTGTTCTTGCTCATTTCTGCCGGGGATGGCGCAAAGGCCCCCTGCCACAAGAAAAAGCCGATGACTAAGGCGGGTAAAGTCCAAAGTAGTATAGTTCGCCAAGAAATTTTCATAAACGCGGATGCCTTGAATTGGGGACAGATCGGGTAAGATCGCGGTGTGGGAGAAGTGCGACAAAAGTTTACACTCAGAATCTTAACTAAATTTAACTTAACAATGCACTCTCAGGCAACAGGCCGTATTGCCGCGATCGATCGAGAATACTCCTCGACCGAAACCATCCAGGGTACAAGCCCCCGGACCGCGGCCCCTGTTGTCGCCTCTAAAATCTAAAATCTAAAATCTAAAATCTAAAATCTATTAAGGGCGATCGTCCCGAATATAATGTTTGGTGCTGATTTCGATACCGATCTAGGTAGAGTTAGAAGAATCGCCGCAAAACCCACTGTCTTTAAGCGTGGCAGTGTCAAGGGATAAGGCATGATAATGGTGAGGCTCAGTGAGGTAACACATTTCAATGACAACTAGACAGCTTGTTCCTAATTCGGCTATGCTGACCCAGCAGACTAAAGTCGCTTCTAACAAATCGATTATTAGTGCTGATTTGGGTCGGACGGCAACTAAAGCTTGCGTGAGTCGCAACCCGAGTAGCGTTGTTTTCATCCCTGCCAACGTGGCTACTATGCCCGTAGAAAAGGTGCGGGGCGGCAGCTTTGAGTCCAAAGCAACAGACCCTCTGTTGGATATGTGGCTGGAGTACCAGGGCAAGGGCTACGCGATCGGTCAATTGGCAGCAGATTTTGGCGCTAATCTCGGTGGCGCTGACCAATCGAAAGTAGTAGATGCTTTGGTTAAGGTCTTTTCCTGTGCTGGATATTTCCAGATGAAAGGCGAAATAGCAGTTGTGCTGGGTTTGCCGTTTTATTCGCAGGATCAGTTTGAGAAGGAAAAGGAAGAGATTATCAGCCAACTGCGCTCTCCCCACGTTGTGGTGTACCGGGGCGAGCGGGTGGATATTAACATCAGTCACGTTTGGGTGATGCCGGAAGGGTTCGGCAGCCTGATTTGGTGCGAGGCTCAAGATAACAAGGAGTTTACGCCGGAGTTGCCGGAACTGTCGGTGGCTGTGGTTGATATCGGACACCAAACTACCGATTTGTTAATGGTCGATCGTTTCCGTTTCGCCCGGGCGGCTTCAAAGAGCGATTCCTTCGCAATGAACAAGTTCTACGAACAAGTTGCCTCAAAGATTCCGGGGGCAGACCCTCAATCTCTGTCTTTACTGGAAGCGGTGAATAAACCCGAAGGCCAGCGTTTCTACCGTCCCAGAGGAGCGACTAAGCCGACTAATTTAGATCCGATTATTAAGGACTTGCGGGAGGCTTTCGCTAACGAACTGTCCGAACGTTTGGTGCAGTGGCTGCCGGAACGTGTGACGGATGTGGTTCTGACTGGCGGTGGCGGCGAGTTTTTCTGGGAGGTTTTGCAACCTTTGCTTAAAGACGCCAATCTTAAGGCTCACTTGGCTCAGCCTTCCCGGAAAGCTAATGCTTTGGGACAGTTTATTTATGCTGAGGCTCAGCTAGCCACGATAAAGTAACGCATTAAGGCTTGAACCCTATGGCACTGTGGGCAAAAAATAAGGCGAATTTCTCGGTGGCGTTTACGGAAGATGCTGCGGATCAAACTTTGCTGGCCGCTATTGAAAAAGAGTTGGCTTTCACGAAGTATCAGACTTTCAGCAATCTCTGCAAGCAAGCTTTGTGGCAGTTTTTGTCTGTATCTGAGTCTGCTAGCTCTACACAGAACTTTCAGCGGTTGGAACAGCGTATTGCTGAACTTGTGGTGAAATTTGCTGAGTTTGAGCACAATGTTTCGGCAGAGGAATTAAGCCGTTTGGAGGGACTGGAACATCAACTGAGTCAACTCAGCGCGCAGTTGGATCAGTTGCAGGGGAGTGTTAACAGTAAGTTTGCTCAAGTTTCTTTTGCCCCAGTTTCAAAAGTAGTAGAGCCTGGCCCGATTGAGTCTGACTCTGTGGCGGATGATAATGTAGTGCCTGATGCTGAAGTTGCTCCTCCTCGGAATTCCGATCCTTTGTTGGAGCGTTTAAGTTCTTTGTTACCCCAAGATTTCTAAAATGAGGTAGACCCAGGCTAAAAAGCCTTGAGATGTAATGTTAGTGGCCCGCTGTTAGCAGCCGGTACTGAATACAGAAACAAAGCGATCGCTCTTTTGAAAAAAAAGGGCGATCGTTTTGTTATTGCCGATTTTAGATTTTAGATTTTAGATTTACTCATTTTTGTCTATACCATTCCCATTATTCGATTAATCCTAATTTTTGTAATCGCGAACGAATGGCACTAGGCTGTCGCTGAAATCTCTGAGCTAATTCGTCAATTTGTTGACCGCTAGCGTATTCTTGCTTCAAATTTTCGTCTTCATCCTGACTCCACTTGACATAAGCTCTGGGATATTTCTGGCGAATTTTCTCATTCTGGGTTTTAGGTCGATAACCATTCTTTTGCTCGGCATTCAAACCAGAACCCAACTGTGGGTTAATTTCCCCACCGCGACTAGCTAGCGCCTCTTGCACGCGGTTGGGAATCACAGCAATTTCTTCTGAGAGTTCCGCTAAAGCATTGTCTACTTTTTGCTGAAGTTCTGTTAGCTGCCGCTGCTGCAAATTGCCCCACTGTGGCAGTTCGTTGATAAACTGCTGCAAGTCCAGAATTATTGTGGTCAAAGTTTCGACTTGTTGCAATTCCGGTCGCTGTTTGAATTGGCGGCTGGTGAGTTCGATCTCGCTTTGAATCATTTTAATAGTTTTTTCTAAAATTATTAGTCGCTGGCGCAGGTTCTCAATTGCTGAAATGAGAGAGTGTACGTTTTCTCCAGGCCCAACATTGAGATTTTCGCGAGATGTTTGAGCAACAGCTTCGTCTAAAGCATTTACAGCAAGTTGCAATTGCTCGATCGCGCGATCGGTAGTAGCTGCTTGTTGATTTACGCGATCGAACGTGGCCGCCGTACTTGCTTTAACTTGCTTGTGCAGCTTCTGTCGGTTCACAAAATTCAACACCAACGCAATCACGATCGCGCCTTGAGCATAAACGCTCTGTTCCCAAACCAAACTAGCAGCCAATCCCACAGCAGAGGCAGCAATAAAAACCACTTCAGCAGTTTCTAACAAATTGCTGGACGTGGGATTTTGGATTTTCGTTGGTGAATTGGATGATGACATAGGCTAATACCATTTTAGATTTTAGATTTTAGATTGTAGATTTTAGATTGGGAATGACTGAGGAAGCTCGGAGTTTGGAGCACGGGCCTATAGTTGCATTCTTTTTTTCAACTGGTGCAAGTATGCGGATAAAAATAAAGTACGCGCGACGGCAGATATCCGGTATGTAATCGCACGTAAACCCCGAATTTAGCAGTGGTGAAAAACAGATTAAGTTTTTTATTCACAGCCATGTAATTAAATATATTAAAGCTGCAAAATTTGTCGAGCTAAAGTGAAATAAATCAAGACCCCGAGGACATCAACTGCGGTGGTAATAAAAGGAGCAGACATTAAAGCCGGGTCTAAACCCAAAGAACGAAATAGAAACGGCAGAGCTGAACCGGCAAGAGAAGCTAAAATTGCGATCGCAAACAAACTCACTCCCACCGCGAGTGCCACTGCTAAACTCCCTTGCAAAGTATAAGCCCAGCCCGTCGCTACAGTCCCCAATATAGCTCCTAGCAGCGCTCCCGCCATCCCCTCGCGAACAATTACTTGAAACGGCCCCATTGCTGTAATTTCATCAGTGTTCAAACCGCGAATTACAACTGTTGAGGACTGAGCTCCGACATTGCCTCCAGTGCCAGTCAGCAGGGGAATAAAAGCTGCTAAGGCGACTACTTGGTTCAAAATATCTTCTTGAGCTCTAATAATTGCGCCGGTGACAGTATTAGTTAAAAGCAGAACAAACAGCCACACGACCCTTTTCCGGGCAACAGTGATTAAATCGGTCTGAAAATAATTGTCGCCGCCGGACTGGACGCCGCCCAAGGTATAAATATCTTTGGCTGCTTCTTGTTCTAAAATGTCGATCGCATCGTCAACTGTAATGATGCCGACCAAACGCTGTTCGCGGTCTACAACGGGCACAGCTAAAAAATCGTAACGCTGGATCAGCCTAGCTACTTCTTCTTGATCCGTTCCTGTTTGAACAGAAACTACGTCGCGGGTCATAATTTCGCCGACGGTTTTGTCGAGGGGCGAAGTGACTAAATCCCGCAGGGATAAAATACCTGTCAAGCTGCGTCCGGCGTCAGTGACGTAAAGAGAATAAATTGTTTCGGTAGTTTTAGCCAAAGAGCGAATTCGGTCTAAAGCTTGGGCGACGGTAAAGCTTTCTTTGAGAGAAATGTATTCCGGGGTCATGATCCGACCGGCGGTACTGGCTTCGTAACCCAAAAGTTGAGCCGTAGCTTCCCGTTCCGTTGGGCTCAATTCACCCAACAGGCGACGGACTAATATTGCCGGCAGTTCGTCAAACAGTTTAGCTCGATCGTCCGGGGACATTTTGTCTACAATGTCAATGACTTCTTGGCGTTTGAATTTTTCGCAGAGGGACTGCTGAACGCTGGAGTCGAGATATTCGTAGACTGCGATTGCTTCGTCTTTGGAAAGCAAGCGGAAAGCTATTACTTGCATGGTTTCTGGCAGGCCTTCGATAGCTTCAGCTATGTCTGCTTCCTGCACCGGGTGCAAAATCGCTTTTGCTCCTTTAAAGTCTCCTTCTTCCAACAGGGCCCTTAACTGCGATCGAACTAATTCCCGCAGTTCTTTTCGCGCGTAGGTTGGTAGAGAAGACGATTGATAACTTTTTTCTGTCACTGATGACCCTCCTAAACCTGTGCTGCGCGCCTTCCTGAATCCAGTTTAGAGCCTATTGACGCCACTGGTTACAGCGATCGGACTTGCCCTGACAAGATCCGCACCTGACCACGAATTTCAAAGGTAGTACCCGCCACGTGATTTATCCGTGGAATCAATCCCAAATCGAAAATCGAAAATCACTTATTGCCCCCGCATTGATCCGTGGGGTCGCCTCTAAAATCTAAAATCTAAAATCTAAAATCGCGCAATCGATTGACCCCTATTCTTCTGGTGCGCGCCGACCACCTTGCCCGATTTGGGTTCAAATACATTTATCTTGAGCGGCAACACTCATCGGTAGGAAAGGAGAATTGCGCCCCAGCACTTTTTCCAACAGGTTTGTCGAACTTTGATTGCGAATATAATTATTGACTGTTTCTTGCCATTCAGTGTCACTTGCTGGCAATATCATGCCGTAAGAAATGCAGGTTAAAGGCTGCTCCGGTATCACAGAATATTGGCTTGGACTTAAACCCTGTCTCAGCGTTTCTCCTACTAACAGCATTCCGTCGCTAGCGAAGGCATCGATTGTTCCTGATACCGCATCTTTTACACCAGACTGTCGGCCCGCGATACCTTCATACAAAGGTGTAGGGCTAGGATTTAGACTCTCATATCAAATCAAGGAACAGGGAACAGGAAAATTCTTTGATGTAGGAATGAGTCTCAAAAGCTGCATCTGAATAGTATATAATTATCACACAACAGATGTGATATTACAAGGTGCGTATGGTGGGATAAAAATTCTCTGCGGTCTTAATTTTATTACGGAATGTTTAAACTTGTATCTTTTCCTTAACCCTTTTATATTCTTTACCAAATCTTTATTTTTTTTGTATAGGGTCTTGTTATCGTTGCTTCAAGCGAGCTTACAGCATTTTGCAACAACAGTGAAATAGCCTTTAGTTAAAAAAGAGGTCTTTATGACACAGTGCCCCTGCTGCTCGAATCAAATGCTCCGTCACGTTCGCCAGCATCAAATCTACTGGTTTTGTCGCCAATGTTGGCAAACAACACCTATTTACAATCTGAACAGATGTTGCTCATCGCCCTCTATAAATCTAGTTAAAGGGCTAGGGATTAAGGAACAACATTCTTTACCGGTGGAATCTAATAGCTCATTTGAGGGGGTATAAAGTTTAGATATTGCCTTATAACTAACGGGTTTTCCGGCTCAATACTTAGCTCTCTTGCCTCAGTAAATTACCCAATTATAGCCCAATCAATCGAAAACCGCTCTATTCATCTATCGCTTAATTTATGGTGATACATCGACGCAAAGTCATTATAAGTTTAGACCAAACACCAATTAAACGATTGCTACCTCTTTTGCTTGGTGTGGTGGCTTCTTTTGCTGTTTTATTTACGTGGCAACAGCTAACCATCAATGCACAAATTCACATTGAGCAGTTAATTCAGCAGGAAGCCAATGCGATTCAGTCACAACTAACCGAAGGATTATCCATTCGAGTGTTGACGCTTCGGCAAATGGCGAGTCGCTGGCAAGCCAATGGCGGTACACCAAAGGCTCTTTGGGAAGCCGATGCTGAGGCTTATGTAAAGGATTTTTACGGTTATCAGGCGATCGCATTAGTCGATCCATCATTTAAAGTGCGATGGGTTGCACCACTGGCAGGGAATGAGGCAGCGCAAAACCTAGATTTGAATGGGGAACTACGTCGGAAAATTACTTTGCAAGTAGCTCGTGATTTGCGTCAACCTATCTTAAGTGGCAATATTTCACTTGTTCAAGGGGGTAAAGGATTTTTAGCAAGTTTTCCTTTGTTTGTAGGTGAACGGTTTGATGGGTTTATTGTCGGAGTTTTTCAATTTAAAACTCTATTTGAGAGTATTTTAAAAGTGTCATCTGGGTACAATGTGGCTATATATGATGGCCCAAATTTGATCTACGGTCAAAAGTATTTGCCTCAAAAACCCGAGGATAAAACAGTTGTAGTGAAAGCCTATGGTGTAGACTGGAGGATAGAGGTTTTTCCAACTTCATATCTACTAAATAATGTCAAATTTTATTGGCCAAGAGTTGTATTAATTGGTGGTTTAGTTTTAGTTTTGATCCTGATGTGGGTCGTGTATCTCGCACAAATTAGTTATGGCAAAGTCGATAAATTCAAAAAAGCTAATCGCCAGTTGCAATGGGAAATTCACCAGCGAGAACAGGCAGAAATTGCGATCGCCCGACTAGCTGCGATCGTTGAATCTTCGGAAGATGCCATTCTTAGTAAAGATTTAGAGGGTGTAGTTACAAGTTGGAATGTAGGAGCCGAAACAATTTTTGGTTATACAGCGGCCGAAATAGTAGGGCAATCAGGGAGAAAGCTGATTCCCGAAGAATATCGAGAGGAGGAAAACGAAATTCTCGCCAAAATCCAGCGAGGAGAACGCATCAAACACTACGATACCAAGAGGCGGAGGAAAGATGGAACATTAATCGATGTCTCGATGAGTGTCTCCCCCATTAAAGACCAAGCAGGGAATATAATTGGAGCCTCAAAGATTGGCAGGAATATTGCCGATCGCAAACAAGCAGAAGCAGCACTACGTGAAAGTGAAGAACGCTGGGAACTTTCTGTACGCGGGAATAATGACGGCATTTGGGATTGGAATGTTCAAACCAACGAGGTCTTCTTTTCTAGTCGTTGGAAGGAAATGCTGGGCTATGAAGACCATGAAATCCAAAACATTCTAGACGAATGGGCTAATCTGGTACATCCCGATGATTTGGGATGGGTGATGCAAGCCGTTCAAGATCATTTTGCCAAGAAAACTCCTTTCTATATCACAGAACATCGCATTCGCTGCAAAGATGGTTCCTACAAATGGATTTTGGATCGTGGTCAAGCACTTTGGGATGATGCAGGTAACGTAATTCGGATGGCTGGCTCTCACACCGACATTACGGAGCGCAAGCAAGCTGAAGTTGCTTTACAGGTAAGCGAAGCCAGATATCGGCAATTGATCGATAACTTAAATGCGGGTTTTGTGATTCATGGGACAGATACCTGCCTCCAATTATGTAATGAAACAGCCGCTGAATTACTAGGGTTTTCAATTGACCAAATGCTGGGAAAAACAGTGAGCGAGTCGGCATTGCAGTTGGTGCGGGAAGATGGCAGCGTTATCCCCCTAGAACAATATCCCGTGAATCAGGTTTTATCCACTGGAAATTCCATCAAAAATTATGTTTTAGGAATTAAAAAAAGAAGTGATTGTTGTATTTGGGTATTAGTTAATGCCTACCCTGAGTTAAATCAAACTGGTCAAATCCAACGAGTTGTAGTTACGTTTATTGATATTAGCCAGCGCAAAAAAGTAGAACTGGAAATCCAAAAAACGCGCAATTTCTTACAAGCACTGCTGGATAATTTACCGATCGCAATTTTTGTTAAGGACGCACAGCCTAAACGATTTGGGGTATTTCAGTTTTGGAATAAAACCAGCGAACGGTTATTTGGCATTTCAGCGGAACAAGCGATCGGCAAAAGTGGCTATGATTTTTTCCCAACAGAACAGGCTATCTTTTTTGACCAGAAGGATAGAGAAGCCTTTGAGAAAGGTAAGAGTGAGGATATTGCTGAAGAAATCATTGACAGTCATAGTCTCGGAAAACGTTGGCTGCATACGGTGAAGATTCCCATTTACGACGAGCAGCATCAGCCCCAGTACCTACTTTGTTTTTCAGAAGATATCACCGATCGCAAACACGCAGAAGCAGAGCTTAGAGAACTGAGTGAGGTGATGAAAAATGCGCTGTCCGGCATTTCCAAACTGGATGTACAAGGGCGTTACATCTATGTCAATAAAGCATATTCTGACGTGACAGGCTATCAGCCAGAAGAAATGATCGGGATGTCCTGGGAAAAAACCGTAGATCCCGATGAGTTGAAAAAACTCGTTGCAGCCTATGAGCTGATGGTGCAAGAGGGCAGAGTTGAAGTAGAAACCAGAGGGGTTCGTAAAGACGGTTCGGTTTTTTATAAGCAATTGGTGATGATTTCAACTTACGACGAACAGCATCAATTTTTGGGGCATTACTGCTTCATGAAAGATATTAGCGATCGCAAAAAAGCCGAACTTGCACTAGAACAGGAACTCCTGCGGAGTAAAGCCTTCTTCAACACTTCAATGGACGGTGTTGTTGTCATGGATTGGGTCGGAAAAGTTGTCGAAGCTAGTCCCAGTTTTGCTCAAATGCTGGGCTACACCCTAGAAGAAACCCTGAATCTGAGTGTGTTTGATTGGGATGCTGAATGGACGAAGGAAGAACTACAACTTATGCTCCAGAGAGAGGAGGTTATTCCGCTGTTTGAAACGCGACATCGCCGCCCGGATGGTTCTGTATATGACGTGGAAATTAGCTGGAACCGGGTGGAATTACAAGATGAGATGATGAACTTCTGTATCTGCCGGGATATTAGCGATCGCAAACGCAACGAAGCGGAACGCCAACAAGCAGAACAGGCACTCCGAGAGAGTGAAACTCGCTTCCAAGCCTTCATGAATCACAGCCCTGCCCTTGCCTGGATTACCGATGAAAATGGTGTAATGCTCTATGCCAGCCAGACTTATCTCAATACCTTGGAGTTACCCAGTGAGGATGTGATTGGAAAATCCATTTTTGAACTTTACCCTGCCGCCTTCGCCCAACAATATCTAGACAATATCCAAACGGTTGTTGAAACCAACGAGCTAATTGAAACGATTGAGATGGCGTCCCGTCGAGATGGGACTCTGGGTGAGTTTTTGGTTTACAAATTTCTCATCCCCGACTTACCTGGGCAAATGCTAGTAGGTGGTGTGGCGATCGATGTGACACGACAACATCAAGCGGAAACCGCTTTACAACTGAGTGAAGAACGCTTAATGCTGGCACTAGAAGCTTCGGGAGATGGATTATGGGATTGGAAAATTGCAACTGGAGAAGTTTACATTAATTCCTACTACCAGGAGATGCTGGGCTACAAGCCCGGTGAGTTGGTGATGGATGTGAAAGTCTGGGAACAGATGATTCACCCTGATGATAAATGCTGGGTTTTTGAGACTCTCAATAGTAACTTGCAAGATAGCTCTCTCAAATATGCCTTTGACTATCGTGTGCGTTGCAAGTCAGGTGAGTGGAAGTGGATCGCTAACTACGGGAAAATCGTTGCCTACGATGAAGAGGGTAAGCCTTTACGGATGATTGGAACGCATAAAGATATCAGCGATCGCAAACAAAAAGAACTGGCACTGCTGCACGCCATGGAAGCAGCAGAAGCAGCGAATTTGGCAAAAAGTACCTTCCTAGCCAATATGAGCCACGAATTACGCACTCCTCTCAACGTAATTCTAGGATTTGCTCAGGTAATGACCCATGACATCTCTTTAACTCCCAACCAAAAACAAGACCTGCAAACAATTCGACGGAGTGGGGATCACCTCTTGAGTTTGATTAACGATGTGCTGGATCTCTCGAAAATTGAATCGGGACACTGCACAGTTGAACAAAGCGGATTGGACTTAATTGCGCTGCTGCATTCCCTCCGAAATATGTTGGCGGAACGAGCAAGTTCTAAAGGACTTGACTTTTGTTTCGAGATTGCGCCAGAAGTTCCCCAATTTATGATTGTCGATGCTCAAAAACTGCGCCAGGTTTTGCTCAATTTGCTGAGTAATGCCATCAAATTTACCGAGAGGGGAAGCATTACTTTGCAAGTCAGCATTGAGGCGGACGGTACAGGGGCATTAACCACAACTCGGCAGATTCTCCAGTGTGTAGTCGCTGACACAGGTGTAGGGATTGCATCGGTCGAACTCGATACTATCTTCGATGCGTTTGTGCAAGCCCAAGCTGGGAAGCGATCGATCGCCGGTACTGGTCTAGGTCTCACTATTAGCCGCAAATTGTTGGAACTCATGGGCGGAAAAATTTCTGTCAGCAGCACTCTGGGAGAGGGGAGTACCTTCACCTTTACCCTTCCCGTCAGCCCCATCAGTGGAGTTAATGTTACACCGGAAGAGAATAATCGCCTCGTGATTGGGCTGGCTCCCAGTGAACGGGATCGTCGCATTTTGGTGGTTGACGATCAAGCAGAAAATCGCTTGCTAATGGTCAGATTACTGACACAATTAGGATTAGAGGTAAAAGAAGCTACCAACGGACAGCAAGCTGTGCAGATTTGGCAACAATGGCAACCCGACCTAACCTGGATGGACATTCGGATGCCCGTGTTAGATGGATACGAGGCTACGAAGCAAATTCGGGCAATGGAAGACGGACAGAACAGTATCATTATTGCACTTACGGCCCAAGCTTCCCAGAGCGATCGCGCCCTAGCCTTGGCTGCTGGCTGCAACGACTACATCAGCAAGCCCTTCCGGGAACAGACCCTATTTCTCAAGATGGCCGAATACCTGGGGTTAGAGTATGTATATGAGGAAGAGGAAACAGAAAAGGGGGAACGGGGAACAGATTGTTTTCCTTCTAACCTCTGTTCTGTTGCCTCTTCCGTTTCAGATTCCTTCGATCCAATGCTTTTGGCGACATTACCAAAAGAATGGGTGGTTGAGCTGGAAGATGCTGCTTTATGTGGGGATGATTTTGCGATCGTTGAACTGGTAGCTGAACTTTCATCAGACCTGGCTCAATTCGGTACTCATCTGACGGAACTCGCCCACCAGTATCAATTTGAGAAAATCCTTAATCTAATTCAAGGTAATTTCCCAAGTGGAATTCCTCCATTGGATTTATAAGCTGTTGTGCAGTTAAACGTTTGATTAGGACTAAGCTGTGGAGCATTTAACCAGTAACGAGGCTAGTAGGGTGCGTCATTCGCGAACCCTTACGCTGAAACGGAAAACCTTAGATGCTGACGCACCTTACGCAAGTCCTTTAAATGCCGAACAGCTTAGGAAATTAGGCACAGCCAACAATAATTCAATTTGATTGTTGGTAAAGTTTTCCAAAAAACATCCTTGATTTTTATTGATAACTACTGCTCTAAAATGCCTCATAAAGTACCAAAGATTTCGGAAATTACTCCTTTAGATTTAACAAATTTAGAGGACTGCAGTGAAGAATCAGTATATGCTCCCGGTCATATTCAGCCCCACGGAATACTTTTATTGTTGCAAGAAAAAACGCTCAATATTTTACAAGTAAGTGACAATGTAGAAGTGTTTTTTGGCATTGCTGTCGCAGAATTGCTAGGTCAGCCATTGCCATGGCTATTTGGTCACGAGCAAGTACAAGAAATGGTCAGGTATCTCAATCAAGAAAAGCTCAAGATTCATAATAGTTTTAATCTGAAAATACCTCTAAAAGACGGAAAAATTCAAAGTTTTAGAAGCACAGTGCATCAGCGACCCGATGAGTTGATTCTGGAACTAGAGCCCCAATTGACTATTGAAAATAATCATGCAATGGATTTTTATCAGCGTCTGCAAACAGTTATCCTCAACTTTCGCACTGCGCTCGGTCTTTCTGATTTAGCTCAAACCATTGCTAGAGAAGTAAAAGCCATGACAGGGTTCGATCGCGTTATGATTTATCGGTTTGAAGCCGATGAGCATGGGGTGGTGATTGCTGAAGAGAAAGAAAGCTATCTAGAAAGCTACTTGGGATTGCATTACCCGGCGATCGATATTCCCGTACCCGCCCGCAAATTGTTTTACAGCAATTGGGTGCGCCAAATTCCCAATATCAATTACACCCCGGCCCGCCTAATTCCCACCAACCATCCCCTAACCAATACACCCCAGGATCTCAGTGCTTGTGTGTTAAGGGGAGTATCTCCCTACCACATTGAATATTTGCAGAATATGGGAGTGGCTGGGACACTGACGATTTCGTTAATTGACGATCGGCGTCTCTGGGGATTAATTGCCTGTCACCATTACAGCCCGCGATTGGTAGATTACGAAACTCGCAAAAGCTGTGAATTTTTAGGACAATTTGCCTCGATCGAACTGGTGCATCAGCAAGAGCGAGAATTGAACGTTTACCGATCGCAGGCGAAAACTATTCAGGATAAACTTCAGCAGGCATTCCGGCGGGATTCTAATTTTATCGAACAGGTATTGACCGAAAATGCTTCTCAATTGCTAGATTTAGTTCATGCTCAGGGAGCTGCAATTGAGCTCGATGGTCGTCTGACATTGGTGGGTGAAACACCATCTGAAGCTGAGGTAGACGAACTCGTGCAGTGGTTGCTGCAACAGAACAAAGAACGAGTGTTTGCAACAGCTTCTTTGTCTCAGTTGTATCCCCAAGCCAAGCAATTCAAAGAGCGAGCTAGCGGTGTTTTAGCAATCTCAATCTTCCTATGCTATGCCAAACAAAAGTCATATCATATCCTTTGGTTCCGACCCGAACAAATTCAAACGATAAACTGGGCAGGTAATCCACAGGATGCTGTGTCGATCGACGAAATTGGAAAAATGCACCTGTGTCCCCGCAGATCCTTTGAACGGTGGCAAGAGACAGTGCGCCAGATGTCTTATCCGTGGCAGATTGCAGAGTTAGAAGCTGCTGCCGAAATGAGACATATCCTCATGCTGGCGGTGTTAGAATTTTCGCAAGCAGCCCTAGAACACGCTGCTGAAAGGGCCGCTATAGCCAACCGTGCCAAAAGCCAGTTCCTTGCCAACATGAGCCACGAGCTCAGAACGCCACTCAACGCGATTCTGGGATTTACCCAGCTTATGAACCGCAGCCCCTATATCCCAGAAGAATTTCAAGAGCATTTAGGGATCATTACCCGTAGTGGAGAACACTTGCTGACATTGATCGACGATGTTTTGCAAATGTCTAGGATTGAAGCAGGGCAATTGGTACTGAGTAAAAGCTGTTTTAATCTGCATCGACTGCTAGGTTCTATTAACGAGATGTTTACCATCAAAGCGCCTGAGAAAGGGTTACATCTGAGCAGCGAGTGGGATGCTACTGTCCCCCGTTATGTGTGTGGCGATCAAGCAAAACTTCGCCAAATCTTGATTAATCTGCTGGGGAACGCGCTCAAATTTACAACAACAGGAAGCATAGCCCTACGTGGACGAGCTTTTTCATTAGATGATATGCCATCCGGTACAAATTGCGATCGCGCCACTAATCCACCCGATATTAAACCAACTATTACCTTGTGTCTCGAAGTTGAGGATACCGGGCCTGGCATTTCTCCCTCAGATTTAGAATCAATTTTTGAGGCTTTCATGCAAACCAATCGCGGTTGCCACGATCGAGGAACAGGTTTAGGACTGTCTATCAGTCGTGAGTTTGCGCGTCTGATGGGAGGGGATATCACCGTGCGAAGCACCCTGAATCGAGGCTCGACTTTTACCTGCCAAGTCGTTTTGGAACTACCAGAGTCGGTTGATTTAGATGAACCTGAAATTAGCGATCGGATTATCGGGATCGAACCTGGGCAACCTATCTACCGAATTCTAGTAGTAGAAGATGTTCTAGAAAATCGGCAACTGCTGGTGACGCTGCTGGAGTCAGTTGGGTTTGATGTGTGTGCGGTGGAAAATGGGGTAGAGGCGATCGATCGTTGGCAAACATGGCACCCTGACTTGATTTTGATGGACATTCAAATGCCTGTCATGGATGGTTATGAAGCGACGAGACAGATTCGAGCACAACAGTCATTAGTCATGAGTCATGAGTCATCAGCAGATAACTCAGGGCAAATGTCACAGGACAGAAGACAAATTACACGCATAATTGCCCTCACTGCCTATGCTTTTGAGGACGATCGCACCGCCAGCCTGGAAGTCGGTTGCGATGACTACATTGCCAAGCCGTTTACTGAAGACACACTTTTCGACAAGATAGCTCATCACTTGGGCGTCCGCTACTGCTACGCCGAAAAAGTTCAGTCAGACTCATCAGCTTCGCCACCAAAGATATTGACTCCAGACTTGAAAACCATGCCCCCCAAGTGGATTGCAGAAGTTCATGAAGCAGCACTCGATCTTAGTGATAATAAGCTTTATGAACTTATCGCTCAAATTCCCAAGGAGAAACAAGATTTCATCGCGGCGATGACATCTCTGGTAGATAACTTTCAGCTTGAAGCGATCGCAACTCTCACCCAGATTTAGGAATAAGAACATGACAGCTTTATTCAAACTTGCGGCCCAAACGAATATTCTCATCGTGGATGATACCCCAGACAATCTACGCTTGTTAGCCAAAATTCTAGAGTCACAGGGCTATATTGTGCGTAAAGCCCTCAACGGCAGAATGGCACTCCAAGGTGTTCATCGCGACCCACCGAGTCTAATTTTACTTGACATCAATATGCCGGAAATGAATGGGTATGAAGTCTGCCAAAAGTTAAAAGCATCGGAAGCGAGTGCTCAGATACCGGTTATTTTTATCAGTGCCCTCGAACGACTAGAAAACAAGGTACGAGCCTTTGAACTCGGTGGCGTAGACTATATTACCAAACCCTTTCAAGAACAGGAAGTGCTGATGCGAGTAAAAAATCAATTACTCATCCAACAGCAACGCCAACAACTGCTAGAACAAAATCAACGTTTAGAACATGAAATCCAAGAACGTCTGAGGGCAGAAGCAGAAGTAAGACAGCTATCCGTGACCGATGAATTAACGGGATTATATAACCGACGGGGCTTTTTTTTACTAGCAGAGCAACAACTAAAAATTGCGAGGCGCACGCAAACATCTTATTTTATTTTGTTCGCTGACTTAGATGGTTTGAAAAAAATTAACGACACTTTAGGACACGAAATGGGAGACCGAGTAATCGTGGACGCAGCTCAAATATTGAAACAAACCTTTCGTGAGGCGGATATTGTAGCTCGACTGGGAGGAGATGAATTTGCTTTATTCATTCCTAACTTTTCGGGGGATTCATCTACTAATTTCCATGCTCGGCTGCAAGAAAATATAGATCGCTTTAATCAACAGTCCGAGCGAGCTTATATATCAATAAGTCTTGGTGTGCAGTTTGGGGATTTAAATAATGAAGTTTTATTAGAACAATTGCTGGCAAAGGCTGATAAACTGATGTACGAGCATAAACGCACCAAACGCTGTTTCAATCCTCAACCTTTCTTTTGAGAACACCGATATCGGAGCGTCATAAGCAGTATTTATTAAACGTGAGTTCAACCGAGAAAGAGTAAACTGAAAACAAGATCGGGAAACAGCTTGCAGACTTTAGCCCCTGGGCCAGAAAACACGATGCAGTACAGCTCATCACACCTAAAACTGAGAGGGTGACAACCGCGTTAAAAGCTCTCTCTGTATTAGGTTAAGGGTGTGTGCGAGCAAAAAATTTCGTAGCTATTGAACATTTGCTAGTTGAAATTGAGATGAATTTTAGATTCAGCGGACTTATGTAAAGTATTGTAGGATTAAATTGGCGATCGTTCTGGCTGTTCGCCATTAAAATTAAGAGAGAGTATTTATGCAAATTGTGCTGGCTGCCTTAGACGATAGTTTAGTTAGAGCCTGGGAAAGCACTTGCGGCAGTATGGAAAATGTAAAGATACATCACGGTTCAATATTTGATGTGAAATGCGATGCTATTGTTAGTCCGGGGAATAGTTTTGGTTTCATGGACGACGGCTTAGAGTTAGAAATTTCGGAATATTTTGGAGGGCAGGTTCTTGAACGCTTGCAAAAAATAATTCAATCTCGACATCACGGCGAACTCTTAGTAGGCATGGCAGAAATTGTAGACACGGATCATGCAGAAATTCCCTATTTAATAGCTGCCCCAATTATGCGCGTTCCCACAGTTTTAAGAGAAACAGTAAATGTTTATCTAGCAACCCGCGCTATTTTGACTCTCGTAAAATTTGGCTCAGTCGCAGATGGAACTCCTGTCAAACATATAATTGAAACTATCGCTATTCCCGGCATGGGTACGGGAATGGGCAAAATGCCACCACATATCTGTGCCAATCAAATGAAAGTTGCGCTGGAAGATATCCTCTTATCTCAGTACGAATTTCCTCAATCTTTACTGCACGCTCAAAGATGTCACCATTTGTTATATACCGACGATCGCGAAGATTTGCAGTTGGCAAATTGAAATTATAAAATTTGCCCGTTTTATTGGGTTGAGAAACCAAGTTGATTGGTGTGTGTTGTTTTAGGTAGAGAGACTTATCATAAATTTAAGGAATGAGAATTAACAATACTTCGGACAGTTTTGGAACAGCGGCGCTCCGCGAGCAGAGCCAAAAACTCCCTGAGATTTTAACCGATAATCAAAAAAAAGGCACTTTTTACGTTAAGCTCAAAAAACACACGAACTTAAAAAAATGCCCGATGAATATTATAGAATCTATCTTACAACAAATGTCAGGGATTAGTCAATCCCAAAAAAAGTTTATGGTAATTTTATTTTCCACCATATTACTTGTTTATGGCAAAGTGAATTTTACCAATCTGAGCCGTTATAGTTCCTTGAGTGAAAAAACTTATCGTCGTCATTTTTTGAAAAAATTTAGTTTTAGTGAATTCCATCAATGTTTTATCAAGAAAGCATTGAATTCTGAGCGAACAATTATTGCTGCAATCGATTGTTCATTTATTAACAAAAGTGGCAAAAAGACTGAAGGTAAAGCTACATTTTATAATGGTGTAGCTGGCAGACCTGAAGAGGGATTAGAAATTTCTGTCATTTCTCTTGTCGAAGTTGAAACTCATTTATCTTATAGTGTGAGCGTACAACAAACGCCCTGGCGTCCTCCTACAGAACTACCCAAAAGTCCCCTAACTACTAAAGGGAAAAAAACTTCAAAAAAACAGACAAAAAAAGAGGCAGTTAAAAGCTCAACGCCTGAATTAACAAGAGTTGACGACTATGCCAAACATTTAAAAGAAACTCGTTTTATCTTGCCAGAATCTGTACGTTATTTGGTAGCTGACGGTTATTATTGTCGCGCCAAGTTCTGGGATGCTGTACGGGATTCAAATTTACATTTGATTAGCAAATTACGGTCTGATGCCAACTTGAATTACATCTATACAGGTGAAAAAAACAAAATAGGTGCCCCTCGCAAATATGATGGAAAAGTAGACTGTAACAAATTAAAAAACTTAACTTTTATCAAAGAAATCAAGCCGGGGGTTAAGCTTTATTCATTAGTAGTATGGAGTGTTTGTTTAAAATGTCAAATACGTTTAGCTTGTCTTCAAGAAGTTCAACCTAACGGTAAAATTAAAAATATTTTATTGTTCAGCACTGCTCTCGATCTGACAGGTGAGCAAATACTTGAGTATTATCGGGCTCGTTTTCAAATTGAATTTATTTTTCGTGATGCCAAACAATTTACAGGTTTATCCGATTGCCAATCTTGTAGTGGTCAACGCCTGGATTTTCATTTTAATGCCAGTCTGACTGCTTTAAACTTAGCCAAATATGAAGCTTATAATCGTCATTCATCTCCCGCTCCATTCGTGTTTTCGATGGCTTCTTATAAACGCCTTGAATTCAATAGGCATATACTTTACACCTTTATTGAGAAGTTAGATTTAGACCAGAATTTAATTTTAAATCACCCTAACCTTCCGTCAGTCCTATCCTATGGTACTCTCGCTGCTTAAAAACTGTCCGGAGTATTGAATTAAATAACTTCCACTCTTGAAAGTGGGATGGGCTCTTATAGCCCGTCATGAGTGGACGGGCTATAAGAGCCCATCCCACAATAACAATTAAAATTGTAAGTTATTTAATTCGCGATCCTAAGTGCGCTAAACCGTACCTGCAAGTTGGCGGTATCCTACAGACAAGAGAAACTTTGGTAGATATAATGTAATAGAACTGAGGTCATTCCAACTAGGTAAGCGCGGATACAAAAGTTGAGCGAGCTGGAACAAGAATTGCCTAGTTCTTATTAAATGCCAGAATTACTTCTGGCGCTAAACGTACAAAGTCTGTATAAAAAACCACAATTCAATCGGGCGCTACACATACAAAGTCTGCGTCCGGGGACTGTTAGTTTTGTGCAAAATGTTTGCTACCAAAGGAGAAGATTGATATGACAGATCCAAAAGTAACTGAGGAACCAGTTTTAGAGGCAACTCTCGAAACGACGGAGCTCGTCAAAAAAGAGATGCCCGACGCGACTGATGAGGCGATCGCAGAAACTGCGGCGCTGTTTGAAGCAATTAAAAAACGCGCCACCGCCGAAGTGCAAGCAGCGGGCGAACTCACCCGCGAAGCTTATTTAAAAGCTGTGAATAAGGCCTCCGGGGCGATCGAAGAAAATAAGGATCTCGCCCACGAGAGATTCACAGAAGCAGTCAAGCTGATTAAACAAGAAACTGAGAAAAATTGGCTGGTGGTAGATGCGATTAAAACGCGGGCGCAAGCGCAGGTGCAAGATGCAGGTGTTGTCAGTCGCGAAGCTTATTTGAAAGCAGTGCGACAAGCGCGAGAAGCGGTGGAACAAAATAAATTGATCGAACGCGATCGCATCGAACAAGCTGTTGACCACATTCACACGGAAGCTGAAAAGAATTGGCACCTTATTGTGAAGCAAATTGAGTCGATCGGCACTCGCTTGACGGATGCGGCTAAGTCTGCATGGAACTCGCTGACGGTGTTTTTTGACAAGAAGGATTAAACTCAGATATGAGACCATTTTAAAGAACAGGCAAGATGCCTGTTCCACAAAGATTGAATTTTCTTGTGGAACAGGCATCTTGGCTGTTCATAAAAGGTTTTGACACTAAGCGCTATAATCAAAAAGCATTATTTTTAGTCCATAACCCCCAACCATGAGAAGTTACTACTGCGGCGAACTGCGAAGCGAACACATCGGAGAGACTGTCACCCTTTACGGCTGGGTGGATCGCCGCCGCGATCATGGCGGGGTGATTTTTCTGGATGTGCGCGATCGATCGGGTATTGTGCAAATTGTTAGCGATCCTGAACGCACCCCCGATTCCTATCACGGGGCTGAGGCTTTACGCAGCGAATACGTGCTTAAAATTACGGGTAGAGTCAGCAGCCGCCCCGAAGATTCCCTCAACCCGAAATTGCCTACGGGTGAGGTGGAAATTTATGCTGACGAAATTGAGTTGTTGAATGCGGTTCGCAAACAGTTACCCTTTCAGGTGGCGACGGCGGATACCGAAAGCGTGCGGGAAGATTTGCGTCTGAAATATCGCTATTTGGACTTGCGGCGCGCTCGCATGAGTAGCAATTTGCAGCTTCGCCACCAAGTAGTCAAAGCGATGCGCCGCCACCTGGAAGATGTGGGAGGTTTTATTGAAGTTGAAACACCAATTTTAACGCGATCGACTCCTGAAGGTGCGAGAGATTATTTAGTGCCCAGCCGCGTCAATTTGGGCGAATGGTACGCTTTGCCGCAGTCGCCGCAGTTGTTCAAACAATTGTTAATGGTTTCGGGTTTGGACAGATATTATCAAATTGCCCGCTGTTTCCGCGATGAAGATTTGCGCGCCGACAGACAGCCGGAATTCACACAATTAGACATGGAAATGAGTTTCATGTCTTTAGAAGAAGTTATCGAATTAAACGAAGGTTTAGTCTGCCATATTTTCCAAAGTGTCAAAGGGGTAGAATTGCCTCGTCCTTTCCCGCGCTTGACTTACGCTGAAGCAATGGATCGCTACGGTAGCGATAAACCGGATACTCGCTTCGGTATGGAATTAGTCGATGTTTCCGATTTGATGAAAGATTCGGGATTTAAGGTATTTTCCGGGGCGGTTGCTGCGGGCGGAATTGTGAAAGTTTTGCCGATTCCGGGCGGGAATGATGCGATTTCTAACGTGCGGATTAAACCGGGCCCGAAAGGCGATTTGTTTAAGGAAGCCAGCGAAGCGGGTGCGAAGGGATTGGCTTACATCCGGGTGCGGGATAATGGCGAAATTGATACGATCGGCGCAATTAAGGATAATTTGACGGAAGCACAAAAACAGCAATTGCTCGATCGCACGGGCGCGCAACCAGGTCATTTGTTGTTATTCGCAGCCGCCGATGTGACAACTGTCAATAAGACTTTGGATAGATTGCGTTTGTTCGTGGGTAACGAATTGGGATTGATTGACAAAGATAAGATGAATCTGCTGTGGGTGACAGATTTCCCGATGTTTGAATGGAACGCTGATGAGAAGCGTTTGGAAGCATTGCATCACCCGTTTACTGCGCCGCATCCTGACGATATTAATGATTTGAAAACTGCGAGAGCTCAAGCTTACGATTTGGTGTTAAACGGTACAGAAATCGGCGGCGGTTCCCTGCGGATTTATCAGCGGGAAGTTCAGGAAAAGGTGTTTGAGGCGATCGGCTTATCGACTGAGGAAGCTTACAATAAGTTTGGCTTTTTGTTGGATGCGTTTGAGTATGGAACTCCGCCCCACGGAGGCATTGCTTACGGTTTGGATCGGTTGGTGATGCTGTTGGCTGGTGAGGAATCGATTCGGGATGTGATTGCGTTTCCGAAGACGCAGCAGGCGGGTTGTTTGCTGACGAATGCGCCGGCTGGGGTGGATGAGAAGCAGTTGAAGGAGTTGCAAGTGCGATCGACTTATACGCCGAAGTCATAAGGGCGATCGGGACTTAGGCAAAGCCGATGTGTCATGCTGAGAGAAGCGAAGCTTCACTAGACTGCGTTTTGTTCAGCATGACAGACACGATTCTGCGTCCAGGACTGTCATTGAGTCAAAACTTTGGCTGATACTGTATGCTAGAGTTACATTCCAGGTCTTTAGACTAAAAACGCTATAATTAGCATAATCGAAAATAGGTAAAAACGATGTCAACAGTTTATCGTTTAAAAGCCAGCGAAATCAATCATCATTTTTTAGAACAAATCAAGGCGACTTTTGGAGATAAAGAGATTGAAATAATTGTTTCTGAGTGTGATGAAACAGAATATCTTTTGAAATCCGAAGTCAACAAAAATAGACTTTTAAAAGCTATTGAAAATGTTAACGAGCGGCAAAATTTAGTTGAAGTTAACTTACAGAATTTGCAATGAGCAGAAGAATTGTTTTTGAATCTTCTGCTTTTGCAGATTTTAATGAATGGGCAAAATTAGACAAAAAGATTTATCGCAAAATTGTAGAATTGATTAAAGATATAGACCGCTCACCGTTTGAAGGATTGGGAAAACCTGAACCTCTGAAATACGAGTTAAGTGGTTTTTGGTCTAGGCGCATTGATAACGAACATCGTTTAGTTTACCAAGTTACAGATCGAGAAATTGCGATCGCGGCTTGTAAGTATCATTACACTGAATAGATGTGATTGCGTTTCCGAAGAGGCAGCAGGCGGGTTGTTTGCTGACAAATGCGCCGTCTGGTGTGGATGAGAAGCAGTTGAAGGAGTTGCAAGTGCGATCGACTTATACGCCCAAGTCATAAGGCGATCGGGACTTAGGCAAAGCCGATGTGTCATGCTGAGAGAAACGAAGCATCTCAGTTGAAATGCCTAAATCATAATTATGAAACACCTTGACAATTTAACCATTCATCGGTTCCGAGGCCTGCGAGATTTAACCTTGCAGGACTTGGGTCAAATCAACATATTGGTTGGTGGAAATAACTCAGGTAAAACCAGTGTTTTAGAGGCGATATCAACCTATTGTCGCCCCTTAGATCCCCTGGAATGGCTGAACACATCGTGGCGGCGAGAAATCAAATATTCTCGCAAGCCAAGACTGGAGGCACTACAATGGCTGTTTCCTCAAAATAAAGAAGAAGAACAATTGGATTTTTACCCAATGGAAACTCGTGTTTCTGGTAATGGTAAGTTTTTAGTGAGAGAGTCGAGGGCAATTTACCAAGAAATTGAGGGAGTGGAATTATCGGAAGATGACGAAAGTCAATCCTCAGACGATCTTGGATTTGATAATACTCTGCGAGGTGCAGAAATAGAGCTAAAAGCTATTATATCGGATTCACCAAATGAATTATCTGAATTTTTTGAAATTTGGGAAAATGAGCGTTTAACTAATCGGCGAATTCGCTCAGATGCAATGCTGTCAGTTGATACTGTGACACCTTTTTCTCACCGCATAGAACAGTCACAAGTTGGCTTGCTGTCAGAAGCTATTTTTCAGCGTTTTAAGCCGGAAGTGATTAATCTATTGCAAGTGATGGATTCAGGAATTATTGATTTAGTGATTCTCTCGCATGGCGGCAATCGTAGCAGTCTCTATATTGACCACAAACAAGTGGGAATTTCACCATTAAGTTCTTTTGGTGATGGAGTACGTCGCTTGCTCTTTATTGCTCTAACGCTGACAAAAGTCAGAGGTGGAGTTTTGCTAATTGATGAGATAGAAACAGCAATTCATACTGAAGCACTTCGCAGTTCATTTGCGTGGATTGTGCAGTGGTGCAAGCAAATGAATGTTCAGTTATTTGCAACTACTCACAGTTTAGAAACAGTTGATGCGATGTTGGATGCTAGCGATACGGAGACGGACTTAGTTCTTTATCGTTTAGAGAAACACGAGTCACAAACTAAAGCAGTTAGAATTGAACGGGAAAGATTGCAAAGATTGCGGGAGGATTTGGGTCAGGAGGTGCGCGTGTGAAATACGCCATTATTGGAGTAGAAGGGCCACACGATCAGGCCTTTACAGGCAAGGTTCTCAAGCTTTTGAATTTCAAAGATTTGCGGGAAGAGTTGAAAGGATTAGAGTCTCAGTTAGACCCCTTCTGGCGCAAGTTTATTCCCGTTTATCCCAAGAAAGGAAACTTGTACAAACGTCTTGATATGCCTTCTATTCTGTTTAATGATACTATCTCTGTAGCAATTTATGCAGGTGAAGGAAGCAATCTTGTGACTAATTTGGATGACATTTTATTCACAAATTATGAGTATCAGACAAACTTGGCAGCCTTCGGGATAGTTGCCGATTGCGACAAATCAACTCCCGATCGCATTGCGGAACCATATGCTAACAAATTCCGAAGTTATTTTCCTAATTTTCCCGCTCGCCCTGGTGTTGTAAATACTAATAGCCCGCGTACAGGAGTCTATGTTTTGCCAGATAACGCTTCGCCCGGTGTGTTGGATACTTTGCTGTGTGAGTGCGGACAGATAGCTTATCCCGCGTACATGGAGAAAGCTAGTTCTTATCTAAATGAGTTTTCTGAGTCAGATAGAAAATCTTTAAAGTGGAAAAATTTCGATCCCGAAAAAGCTTTAGTTGCTACTGTTGTCAGCGTTCTCAAACCTGGGAAGACTAATACAACAAGTATTGCTGATAATAATTGGGTCAGCGAACAGACAAAGCAGCAGGTTCCTGCTTTGGCAAATTTTATTGAGTTTTTGAGCCAACTTTTGGAATTGAGTTAAGGGACGATCGCACTTCTGGAATTCGTGCGATCGCCCTCAACAATTACTCTTTCCAGTAACGGGTTAAAATCCGAATTACCTCACCCGCGATAGGCGATGGTAGAGGCGGGCTCCATTCCCCAACTTCTGCAAAACCTAAAACGTGCAACAGATTAACAATGCTGTCTACCGCTTTGGGAACGCCACACAACAGCAAACGAATCGGTTGCTTACCTTGAGGTACGTCAGGAATTTCTTCCCGGAGTAGTTCGGGAACTGACTTTGGCTGTGATATCATAGACTTTGAATTACACGAATAGTGGAATTGCGATCGCCCTCAAGTTTTCCAGGCCAGGGGCGATCGCTTTTCCGTTTGTACATCCTGAGTCTAGTTCATTTTCTGCAATTAGTCAACTGTTCCAGATAAATAATTAACCGCAGCGGTTAATTAGCGGGTAGTGAAGGTTACGGAATGCTAACATCAGCTTGCAATATCATGGCTAGCAGTTGAGAGTCAGTAGTGATCCGTTGGAAATTGGCAGTTGTGATGGCCGAGCGTAATATCAGCAATAAAGAGTTGGCTGCTTTAATTGGAATGCACCCAACTTCCTTTTCTAGACTCAAAACCCGCCGCCGACTCACGAGAATTGACGAAGCCACTCTCAGCGCTTTGTGCAGAGCACTGAACTGTCAGCCTGGGGACTTAATGGTTTACGAGGAGGACAATCCCGATGGCTTAAAATGACATAATTAACACATTAGAGCGCAGCAGGAATGGAGGTTCATGAATCCAAATACGATTAAGCCACTAACTCTACCCTCACTGCCATTGGCCGATCGCTCTCAACTTCCAGCCTGTCCTGCCGTATACTTCGTTTTAGACGGTGACGCGGTTTTGTATATTGGCAGGACTAGGAACCTTCAACAGCGTTGGCTAGCACATCATCGCTGGTATCAGCTAAAGGTAATGAGCGGTAATATTCGGATTGCTTGGCTCGAATGCAGCGATGCTAGTCTGCTGGTAGCTATTGAAAAAGCCTTGATTGAACACTTCCAGCCATCTCTTAACCAAACAAGGGTTGGAGGCGAAGAAGACACCATCAAACTTGTAATTCCCAAGGCATTGAAGATCAGGTTCAAAGCCTTGTGCGTTCGTGCGGAAAGGGATATGAGCAGCGTCGGAGGTCAACTAATAGAAAACTGGTGTCAAGAGCAAGAGCAAGCCCAGGCGAAACGGGATGAGTCAAACACCTGAAGGGGCGACACCAAAGAGGCGTACAAAGAAAGTACGATCGATGTATGAAGTAAATTCCCAGTTGCCTAACTTGCCAGCAAAAAACCTAAAACGAGTCACCAGCTACGTTCCTCCAAACGCCTACAACGTCTTGGAAGATTGGGCCAAGAAAGAAGACCGGACAGTCAGCAATCTCGTAAGTCGGATTGTCTCTGAAGCTGTAGATGCTTACTTGGCTAAACAGACTACAGAAGATGAACCCAGCAGCAATTAACCTTTGATCTCTACGCTGATGGGTCATTCTCAACTGCCAACCTGTCGGGCCGTTGATTTTGTGTTGGAGTGGGGTTGGGTTTTTGGGTCTTTAGATTACTATAGCCTAAACTAGATTGTGGTGTGCTACCTTGGCTTAAAAAATCTCTAAAAAATTTCCAGTCAGGTAAAATGACATCGTGAACACGCTACCCCCAAACAATGTGAGTCCTGCAAAATCTCCCAGAGTTGCCTTTTACCCGCCGCCCGAAATTAAGGAGAAGTTAGAAAAACTGGCGAGTATTGAGCGTCGTTCGATTTCCCAAATGGCATTACTTTTGGTGGAAGAAGGACTCGAAAGAGCGCTGAAGGAAGGCAAGTTTAATGAATCCAAAGACGATTAAACTAGCAACTACCACTGCGCGCGATCGCTCTCAACTGCCTGCGTGTCCTGCCGTGTACTTTGTTTTGGACGGTGACGGGGTAAGGTACAATAGGGCAGTAAAAGCACAAACAACAGCCTTGCCAGCAAAACTCCCCAGAATAGTTGTATATCTTCCAGAAGAACTTAAAGCAGACCTAGAGCGGTTAGCCAAATCGCATTATCGGCCGGTCTCGAATATGGTGTTGACATTAATTCAAGAAGCAGTAGATGAGGCTAAATCTGAGGGGAGAATTCAAAGCGAAGAGCGATCGCAGCAACAGAAAAGCGACAGCGACGAGTAATATCATTTAAGGTTGTTTCTGGATTATTTAACCGCAGAGGACGCAGAGAGCACAGAGGAAGAGAAGAGAGAAATGTCTACTTCCTGCTTCAGCTCGGTTGGTCAAATTCAGCAACCTGTTTTTGACGAAGAGAGGTAATTGCTAAGACTAAAACACTTAACGTAAGACCTAAAATCGCATAACTCGGTAGTGAAAAAATAGTTACTTTAAACAAATAAGGCAATTCCCCCCCCTTCCAGTTCCACCGCTTTCCTAGAAACACCAACAGCCCGCCATGAATCACTGCGGTTTGCACCATGACACAGCCAACGCCCAATAACCAAACCGACATTCTTTGCCTAGAGAAGGCACAATTTTTAATCTGAAAACATAAATCATTCAGCAAAAAAACCACCGCCGGTGCTAACATCACAGAACTGGTGGGCTGAGAATAGTTGATAGCAATACTCAAAGTAGAAATTAGCACCATTTCAGATAAGTCAACCTTTTTTGACCAAGCATTGCGAGATTGTTTTTTGTAAAAATACCAACACACTAAACCAACTAGCACCAGAACAATCAAGTCAGAAAATAGCTTCGCCACGAAGGGACTATCGGGGAAAAATCTCGGCCCCATAACCCTTAAATCAAGGCGACTCATAGAAATATAAGCATTATTCGATGGATCGTTGAGCCAGAGTGGAAATCCACGAGTCGCATCCTGTATAAATCCTGTTAAAGAATTGCCCGTTACAGCTAGACCTATAACTGCCAAAACAGTTACCGTGACTATAGATATAAAAACTAGCTGAAACCGTCTTTTGATTAAAAAATAAGGAAGAAACAATATAACTAAAGTTGGTTTAAAAAGGGCAATTCCTAAGAAAAGTCCTGCAATTATATCCCGATCATTTCTAGCATAAATAAACATCCATAACAGCAGAACCGCAATAAAAGTTGCCACATTGCCAACTTGAAGATCGAAGACAAAACCGTAGAGGAATGCAACTGATATACTACAAATAGTCCTAAAAGCTCGTGAGTGGGACTCCAACAAAATATTCGCTCCCCATAAAACAAAACCTGTGGCAATAAGATGCAGCCAAATCCAGATTGTGAATGCAGTCTTCATCGGGAAATAGCCCAAAAACCACAGCGGAGGAATGATATTAGGTGGATAAACAAAAGAAGGAATAAACCCACACACTTTTGTGATGCTACAGAAACCGCTGTTAAACACCTCGACATTAAAGGGACTCAAATGCTGATGGGCTAATCTACTCGCTACATAAAACCACTTAAAATCCCAGTAAGGCGGATCGGGCCGAGTAGTCAGATTGTAAACCAACCAACCGGTATAACAGAGAAATCGGGTGAGAACTAATACAATAACTGCTTGCAAAATAAAGTTAACGATAGGTTGACGAAAAAACTGAGTCAACCTTTGGCTCGAAGGATGTTTGAAAAACAAAGAATCTTGCCATGCTGTTTTTTCGGTATCTAATCGCCAATTAAATTTGAGGAACAAAGCGACGGTAATTATAATAATTATATTCCAGAATCCCAAGCTAATCATAGGTCATAATTTTGATCAAATTACTATTTGATGATATCACAACCAGAAATTATCTCATGTCCGATCCATCGACCCTAATATCCCGGTCGGGGCGGGTTTTTGAGATAGTAAATTATTAACAGGTATTGTTGGTGAACCCGCCCCTACAAAAATCGCGGTTGCTCGACCGGACATCATATTATTAACTAAAAATCAGCCTTTGAACCTAGAATATAGACGTTTATTCCTGGTTTCAACCTAACTCTCTTTCCTCTCTATTCTCTGCGTCCTCTGCGCCCTCTGCGGTTAAAAAAAAAATCCTATTCACAAACGAAATAGCATTGCCATCCAAAAGCCCGATCGCACTTTAGCCCCTTATAACCCTGTTCACCCCCAAACATATGCGTTAACCTAGTTGACTACAACTTGTACCGCACTCCCCAACAAAATTCATGCTTCCCCGCATCCAAGAATTAGCCGCCACCCTAGCACCCCGCTTAATCGAAATACGCCGCCACATCCACTCCCACCCCGAACTCAGCGGCCAAGAATATCAAACCGCCGCCTACGTAGCCGGAGTTCTCGCATCCAGCGGAGTCCGCGCCATCGAAGGAATCGGCAAAACAGGAGTGCTCGGCGAACTCAAAGGCAACAGCAGCGAGTCCCGGTGGCTGGCAATTCGCACCGATATGGACGCTTTGCCGATTCAAGAACGCACTAACTTAGAATTTGCCTCCCGCAACGAGGGAGTCATGCACGCCTGCGGCCACGACATCCACACCACCGTCGGTTTGGGCGCAGCAATGATATTGTCTCAGCTAGAGGAAAAATTGCCCGGTAACGTCCGCTTCTTGTTTCAGCCGGCGGAAGAGATTGCCCAAGGTGCTCAATGGATGATTAAAGACGGGGCGATGCAAGATGTTGACGGCATCCTCGGAGTGCACGTTTTTCCGACGATTCCCGGCGGTTGCGTCGGTATCCGCCACGGGGCCCTGACGGCGGCGGCAGATGACCTAGAATTGATTGTGATGGGCGAATCCGGCCACGGTGCGCGTCCCCACGAGGCGATCGACGCAATTTGGATTGCTTCTCAGATAATTACCACTTTGCAGCAGGCAATTAGCCGCACGCAAAATCCTTTGAGGCCACTGGTTTTGACGATCGGGCAAATTAACGGCGGACGAGCGCCGAACGTGATTGCCGATCGAGTAAAATTGCTGGGAACCGTGCGATCGCTGCATCCAGAAACCCACGAAAAACTGCCGGCTTGGATCGAACAAATTGTTTCCAGCGTTTGCGCGACTTACGGCGCTAAGTACGAACTCACCTACAAGCGCGGCGTGCCCGGAGTCCAAAACGACCCCAAACTCACGCAATTAGTCGAAACTGCGGCTTTAGAAGCTTTAGGTCGATCGCGCGTCCAGATTTTACCAGAACCATCCCTCGGCGCGGAAGATTTTTCGATGTACTTAGAACACGCACCGGGAACCATGTTTCGCTTAGGAGTGGGACTGACTGACAAACCGAACTATCCCCTCCATCACCCGCAATTTGAGGTTGATGAAGCGGCTATTGTCACCGGCGCTGTCACCTTGGCCTATGCCGCCTACCAATATTGGAAACAGCAAGCAAGTAGGTAAACTCGCTTTCATTGAATTACCCGTAATAAGATTGTGGGGTGGGTAATAGCTCAAAATTGCTTGATGTAAAGTTTATTTGCGCCTAGCTGCTTAACAGAATTCTGGCAACCAAACCACCTTATCTTCCGCAATTCCCCTATAGCAGTCGCTAAATGTGCTAACCTACAATCAAAAATCCCCCAATTTCAACTATCGCGAGACAGATAACCGTGTTCGCTCAAGCACCTCCAACTCCCAATTACAAATGGTTTAGCTGCATTTCTAGGACTGTTTTCACCGCATTGTGCCTGTTACCTCTTTTCAGCGCTGCGGGATACGCCCAAAGTCCCCAAAATAGACCCATCAAAATCGGCGTGGTGCAGCGGTTTGGCACCAAAGCAACCGACAAACTGACGCTGAAAGCATTACCGGGCGACAGCTTAACTTTGCGTTACAAAACTCCTCAAGGCATAGAAACCAAAACTGCTGCTAGCGTCAAGTTAGAAATAGCCCCGAAACCGCTGGAAACGCCCTTAGTAGAAGAACGAGTGGTACTAAGTTCTCACCGCAGTTTCGAGAGTGCGGAAGACAGCGCTAATCAGTGGCGCGCCCAGGGAATTGAGGTAGAAATTGCTCAACCTTTTCGCTGGCAAGTTTGGGCAAAAAGAGATATTTACAACTCTCCTTTGGTGCGGCGCTGGCTGTTGCAAAGTTTGCAAGCTCAAGGGAACACAACAGCTTTTTTGGATTCCAAAGTTTTGAAGCAAATACCCCAGGCTTTTTGGGTTTTAAACGGCTTTCGTTTCAACCGCAATGAGTTGGATGTGACGGCCGGTAAAAATGTGATTGAGGTATTGGAACAAACTACCCAAGAGGCGACAGCTATTGAACCAGAAAAAGCTATTCAACAAACTCGCCGTTATGGTGGGAATTTGCGCCTGCAAAAAAATGCTTACGGCACTTATACTTTGGTGAATGAAGTGCTGACGGAAACTTATTTGCGGGGTGTTGTTCCTCACGAAATTGGGGCTTTTTCGCCTTACGCTTCGATTGTCGCTCAAACTATTTTGGCGAGAACCTACGCCCTGAGAAATTTGCGCCGGTTTGCTGTGGATAATTATGAGTTGTGCGCTGATGTTAACTGTCAAGTTTATAAGGGTTTGACGGAGGTTTACCCGCAAAGTGATAAGGCGATCGCCCAAACGATCGGTTTGGTGCTAACTTACGAAAATCAGCTAGTAGACGCGCTCTATTCCGCGTCTAGCGGCGGCGTGACAGCCTCTTTTAACGATGTGTGGCAGGGCGCGGAACGTCCATATTTGCGATCGATCGTCGATTCCCCTAATAAGGTGTGGGATTTGTCCAAGCAGAGTTTGTCTGACGAAAACAATTTCCGCCGCTTTATCAGTTTGGAAAAAGGGTTTAATGAGGAAAAAGAAGACACATTTCGGTGGCGCGAACCCGCTTCTTTGACCGCGATTGCTGGATTTCTCAAACAGTATCTTCAGAAGAAACAGCACCCGATGGCTAATTTGAAAACTGTCACTCAGGTGGAAGTGGTAGAAAGGTCGCCCGCAGGTCGAGTTTTGAAAATGAAGGTTCAAACTGACTTGGGCCCGATTGATATCGACAAAGACGAGATTCGCAATGCTTTTTACCCGCCGATTAGCACGCTTTTTTACCTAGAACCAATTTACAATCCAGACAAAACTCTCAATGGTTATGCTTTTGTCGGAGGCGGTTTTGGACACGGCGTGGGAATGAGTCAGACTGGTTCTTACAATTTGGCTAATTTGGGCTGGAATGGATCTCAAATTCTGGGCTTTTATTTTCCCGGCGCCCAAGTTGTCCCGCTTAGCGATAACATTACATTTTGGCGCGAATAGGCGATCGAAGTCTGCCTAAGAGTCGGCGAGTTAAATCGCCACTACACAAATAAATTTCGCGCCACGCCAGACTAAATATTAGCCGTAAAACTTTTAGATTTTAGACTTTGGATTCTAGATTGGTTTCACAGTTAATCTAAAATCGGCCATCTAAAATCTAAAATTATTGGGCCAGCTATCTGCTCAAACAGCTACGAATTCATAGATGGGAGTGAGAGACTGCTGGCGGCTTTGTTGCAGTGTTAGACACCGAAACCCGGTTTCTTAAAATAATTGCCGTATTTCAGCTTCTTAATTCTGGAAACGAGCAACCGGGTTTCTTAGGGTATCACGCAGAGCGTCCTTTCTTAGTAGAGCTCTTCTTCTTTGTGAGTTTCGATCGTACAGTCAGACTTGGGATAGGCGACGCAGGTGAGGACAAATCCAGCTTCGATTTGGTCGTCGTCCAAGAAAGATTGGTCGGATTGGTCAACTTCGCCTTTGGTAATTTTGCCGGCGCAGGTGGAGCAAGCTCCAGCGCGGCAAGAGTAGGGGAGGTCGAGTCCTGCTTCTTCAGCAGCATCAAGAATGTAAGTATCGTCATCAACGTCAATGGTCTGGTTAATTCCTTCGGCTTCGCTGATGAGGGTAACTTTATAAGTTGCCATGCACTAAATCCTCTCAAAAATTCAACAAGATTGATAATTTTTCCTAATGCAACCTTCAAGGCTCTATTAGCTTTGAGGTTAGGTATTAGGTTCGTTCCCTCTATGATATTAGGGGATATAAGGGAGGTTGACACACTTATTTACAAAATATTTGAATGGGATTAGTTATAACTTTTTCTAATTTCATCTTGATTACTTATACCTATCTTGGGTTCAGCCTTGTGATACTGTTGCCGCAAGACTTGCGCGAATTAATCCGGTTTCTAGGAAAAATCCTGTTTTGAGCCCTACAGCACAAAAACCGGGTTGTGGGTATGCGCTGTGTCGATCGAGTTTCAGCAAGACTTGCTGCAAGGCAAGTCCCTGCCGGCGGTGAAATGTATAGTTAGATCGACATCAAGACTTGGGTGTTGAAGGCTCGATCCCATAAATCGCACCACAACCACAGGTTAAAATCGGGGCCATAGAACCCCTAAACCCCTGCAGCGCAAGTCTGTAACTATCTAAAATCTTAAATCTCAAATCCCATGACTAATATTGATACTCGCTTTGGTTTTTCAGTTAATTCTCCAATTCGCGTGGGGATTGTGGGTACTGGTTTTGCCGCTAAGTTGAGGGCCCAGACAATTCAAGCTGATGGGCGATCGCACTTGGTAGCGCTTGCGGGCCACTCCCCGGAGAAAACCGCAGAATTTTGTCAAGGGTTCGGGGCAGAAGCTGCGGTTTCCTGGCGCAAGCTGGTAGAAAGAGACGATTTAGATTTGGTGATTGTCTGTACGGTGAACCGGGATCACGGGGCGATCGTCCTGGCAGCCCTAGAAAATAACAAGCACGTTGTGGTGGAATATCCTCTATCTTTAGACGTATCTGAAGCAGAAAGGGCGATCGAACTTGCAGCCCAAAAGCAAAAACTCCTCCACATCGAACACATCGAACTCTTAGGCGGTTTGCACTCCTCAATCAAAGAATCTTTGCCCTTAATCGGTAAAGTTTTTTACGCCCGCTACATTACTATTACTCCTCAACATCCAGCGCCGCAGCGGTGGACTTATCAACATTCCCTCTTTGGCTTTCCGTTAGTTGGTGCAATTTCGCGACTGCACCGATTTACTGATTTGTTCGGGGAAGTGGCAAGCGTTAACTGTCAAGCTCAATTTTGGGACAGTCAGCCGGATTTCTACAAAGCTTGTTTGTGCAACGCACAGTTGCGCTTTGCCAATGGCGTTGTCGCTGAAGCTGTTTATGGAAAAGGAGAGACTTTTTGGCAGTCGGAAAACATTTTTACTATCTACGGTGAAGCAGGAACGCTGGTTTTCACTCCTGAATCCGGTCAATTTATTCAGGGAGAAAATCGGCGCAACCTCAAAGTAGGAACGCGGCGCGGCTTGTTTGCCAAAGACACCGATATGGTGTTGGAATATTTGTCAAACGGTACGCCTTTGTACGTGAATAATGCCAGTAGTTTGTACGCTTTGAAGGTGGCAGATGCTGCGAGGCGATCGAGCGAAACTCGACAAACTATCGCACTTATAAATTAATAAAAAGCTAGGAAAAAGAAGGTTATTTAATTTGGGTAAAAATCCAATATAACTGAGATATTGCACCCTTCTCAATTACCTATAGCAATCCTCGCATCATTTGTGTAATTCTTGTAGGGATCGCGAATTAAATAATTTACACTCTTGAAAGTGGGTTGGGCTCTTATAGCCCGCCCTTTCTGGACGGGCGGGACGCCCATCCCACAAGAACCATCAAAATTCTAAGTTATTTAATTCTCATTCCTAGAGGCAAACCCCTCGTGGTTGCCCCCATGATGCCGGGTAGGCAAAGAAAGGCATTACCCCTAAATTTTTGTACGACTCCTGGAAGGATTGCTATAGCAATCCTTCCAGGAGCTGAGCTAGTTTCCATCCCAAAAAGATGGATTCAAACTGTCGAAGTTTATGAACAAGGATAGGCATTCCGGGAGGCACGGAAATGGAATATCAGCTTCAATAGTGGTATAAAAGTAATGATGGCGATGGAGCTCGCCGAAACCGCCCTTCGTTATTAATAATCTTCATAACGTTTAAAAGGCTGATGGCTCCTACTGTTCCGACTTGTGGCGGAAGGGTAGGATGGTGCGGATGCCTCGATCGATCTTTCCCCTACAAGTCACCTTCATCGATTCAAATTTAAGGTGGCGTGATGTTAGAAAGTATAATCTGGATTTTATTAATGGGCTTTTTTGTCGGGCAGATTGCTCGACGGCTGAAAGCTCCAGCACTCGTAGGTATGGTGCTGGTGGGCATTTTATTAGGCCCGCAACTGGGGAATGTCATTAGCCCAGAGGTTTTGGGCGCAGCGAATTCTCTTCGCACCATAGCCGTGATGGTGATTTTGATGAAGGCGGGGTTAGGACTCGATCGCGAAAAGCTATCCCAACAGGGAACCGTGGCGCTGCGATTAGGCTTTCTGCCTGCTGCTTGCGAGGCTATCTCTATTGCTGTCGCTGCGATGTGGCTACTTCAGTTTGATTTTTTGACGGGGCTACTGCTAGGCTGCATCATTGGCGCAGAATCTCCAGCAGTAATTGTTCCCGGAATGCTGCGGTTAAAAAGTCTTGGTTGGGGAGTAAAAAAAGGAATTCCCGATGCAATTCTGACGGGAAGTGCCTTGTCAGATGTATTGCTGTTGCTGGTGTTTAGCCTACTGCTAGCTTTTCTGTCCCAAGGGAAAGCTACAGCCATTACCTTACTCGGAGGAATCACCCTCAGCCCTCTGCAATTACTGCCATTTCAAATCATCATCCAAATTACCTTGGGGGTGCTGTTGGGATGGGTGAGTGCTCGAATTTTGGTGGCACTATTAGTCAAGCAAAACTGGACTCAAACTGCGGTTCAGGACTCCCTAGTGGCTGCTGGCTTTGCCCTAGGGCTGGTAGTATCAGCCGAACATATTCCGGTTTTCTCTGGCTATTTAGCTGTCATGGGGGCGGGGTTTTTCCTGATTGAGTTGGATGCGCCTTTAGCACGAAGATTACGGGGTGGGTTTGATAGTTTGTGGACGATCGCGGAAATTATTTTGTTTGTGCTGCTGGGAGCAAGTATTCAACTTAATGTATTAGGCAATACCTTGCTGGTTGGTTTGTTGGTGTTGGCGATTGGGACTCTGATTGGGCGATCGCTCGGTTGGTATCTTTCCACCTTGGGTAGTAATTGGACTGGGAAAGAACGGCTGTTTCTGCTAGCAGGAAATTCGGCTAAGGCAACGGTACAGGCGGCAATTGGGGCGATTCCCCTAGCTCAGGGCATTGCTGGTGGCGAGACGATTTTGGCGATCGCAGCCCTCTCAATTTTAGTAACGGCTCCCTTGGGTGCTTGGGCAATTCCTACCTTTGCTCCCAAACTATTAGAAAAAGGCGAAGTTGACCCGACCAAAGTAGCGATTTCCGGCCGTCCAGTTTTTCTCGCCGCCGTAGACAATTCTCCCCTAACAACAGATGTTTTAACTAAGGCGGCAGACTTAGCTCGGCGCAGTGACGGGGATGTGATTGTTTTGTATGTGGATAACCTGGGAGATAAAAAGGCGATCGCCCAATTACAACAACAAGCACAACGAATCTTATCAGATATTCGCTATGAGTTCCTGAGTCTTTCTGGTACAGTGCCAGAGGAGATTATCCGCGTGGCGCAAGCTCGGCAAGTGACATATATTGCGATCGGAAAACGAGGGCATCAACCTTGGGAACAAGTGCTAGTAGGTTCAGTTTCTCAAGCCGTATTAGAAACCAGTCCTCTTCCTGTCATCTTGGTAGAATCTAGTTACAAGTAATCCCAAATATGGGTTTTATATCCCCTCGATCCTCTTCTCCCCTCTCTGTGTCCTCTGCGCCCTCTGCGGTTCATAATCAAGGCGTTATTTAACCCCGATTTAGGCTCGATCGCAGCGAGCCTAAATTTATTCAAAAGAATTTTTTATTATCAAACCTCTCCTTCAATTTGAGCAGTTCACAGTCATTCCGCAACTGGGCAAGTGGTTCATTGTCAGTCTAGGCAGACCAAGCTTCGCGAAAGTCAGCATAGAGGGTCAATCCACCATCAATATAGAGCGTTTGTCCCGTAATGTAAGCCGCTTCATCTGATACGAGAAACGCAACAGATGCTGCCATTTCCTCCGATGTGCCTGCCCGTCCCATTGGGATATGGCTTTCCACTACTGCCTTTTGTTCTGGATTGTCCGTCCAGCTTTCATTAATCGGTGTAATCGTCGCACCGGGCGCAATAGCATTGACACGGATGCCTCGGTTTGCGTATTCCAACGCTAGGGTTTTAGTCAGATTTCCCATGCCGCCTTTGCTGATGGAATAGCTAATATACATCGGGCGGGGAATGATTTCATGCACACTCGAAATGTTGATAATCACGCCAGGGCGCTGCTGCTCTAACAGATGCTTAATGGTTTCCCGCGCACAGAGATATGCACCTCGCAAATTTACTGCAATCACACGATCGAATTCATCGGTTGGCACTTCATGGGATGCGCTTTCTGTTTGAATCCCAGCATTATTAATCAGGATATCGAGACTACCAAATTTATCAATGACAGTATTCACCATACGAAGGATGTCGTCTTCTTTGGAGACATCTCCCTGAACTAATAGGGTTTCAACCCCGCATTCCGATGCTTGTCCACAGGCTTTTTGCAGAGCTATTTCTTCCGTATCTTCTGCCTCTTCTAAGCTTTTGCGATAGTTAACGGCAATGTTGCAACCTTCTTGGGCGAGACGAATGGCGATCGCCTGCCCAATGCCTGAACTCGCTCCAGTAATTAGTGCGTTTTTTCCCTTTAAACCTTTCATAATTGCTCTCCCAGAGATTCACAACAAAATATCTTAACCGAAACCTTAAGCCAACTGGCTTCTACATCAACCAGAAGGTTGTTCTGTCTTTTCCCCACGCATTTCATCAATATCCAGGATGCCGATCGCCACCCCCGCGATCGTCCGGGAGCATCTCATATTTGTAAAAACACTTATTCGGGATCCTTCCTTCTTCCTCTTTCCCCGCAGCAAGAGAGCCTCAAAATTCCTGCCTCAAAACTCCAATTTTGGGCTGGGCTGCTTTCATTGAGATGCTCCCAGTGCTAAGCTGTTGTGCATTTAAACTGAATGTCACAAAACAATCCCCTTGGGGTGGGGTGGGCCTAATATCCCGCCCAGAATATGCAATTTAAATGCGTGACAGCTTATATACCTTCTTGATTTGATTTATGCTGACCTAATTATTGAAGTTTCCCCGCAATTAGACCAAGCAGCACAATCAGACCTAATGCTCTACGAAAGTAATTAACGCCTTGAAACAATTCTTCCCAAGCCCAAGTAAACAAAGAGCCAAAGGCTACTATATCCAACCCTAGATTAACTT
This sequence comes from Microcoleus sp. AT8-B5, assembly GCF_036705565.1. Taxonomy (NCBI): domain Bacteria; kingdom Bacillati; phylum Cyanobacteriota; class Cyanophyceae; order Oscillatoriales; family Microcoleaceae; genus Microcoleus; species Microcoleus sp. AT8-B5. The sequence goes on along the minus strand of NZ_JAUBUY010000030.1, from coordinate 1,493 downwards.
TTCCTGTTGTAACAATGAGCGTTAATAAACTAGCTATAATCCCGACACTCAGTGGTAGATTTGGCATCTGAGCTATAACAATTTGACCTTCGCTGTCGCGGAATGTGCGATCGAACAATGTGTTTTCCATGAGTTTCTCGTGTCAATGTAATAAATAGAATCAGGTTAACATTCAATACAGTTGGTTTTTTGGGGATGATACTACAAGCTTTAGATGGCAAGGAACATAAGAAAGTCGAATTAAATGCAAGTCAGGAGTGGAGATGACATTGATTTAATTATCCACCGGGGCTCAAAGTCATAGAAAATTAGCCATTGGGTCCTAGAAAAATAGTCCGCACTATTGAACAGTGCAATATAGGATTTATCCTGAATCAAGTTTTTTGGGATTCCCTGTCATGAATTTATTCGGCTTGTTTTTTCCCTTATTTTAAGTAGTTTTATGTGAGTGGGTAGAGGGTATTGTTATAGTAAATTTCCCAAAATCAAAAATCATCTATCGCTTGGAAGAGTTTAGAGTAAAAGGTGATCTATAATTGGACAGACATCATCGATTCTATAGTATCGCATCGAGAGCGATCGACTTCATGCTCAAATCCAAGGTTAGCAATTCACAAGTCTAAACCTTTTCGTCAAGCAGGATTGAACCTTGGCAGTGCAGTAATTTCGGTTGACACTGCTTGAATTGATTGTGTAGCCGCTATTTCTGATCGATCGCTCTCAGCATCCTGACTCACAAAAAATGTAGGCAGCGTTGCTGTCAAATAACCGCATAGGGCGATCGATTAGGAAGTTCGCGCTCAAACGCATAAATTCCAGCCGCGCCAATTAGAGTGACGATCGCTATCACATTACGCAAGAGGAGCAAACCGCTTTAAAAACAGAGCAGGCACAATGACTGGAATCCCTGCACCGATACAAATGAGAGCTTGAATAAAACTAAGCGGTTGGGTAGCAAATAGCGGGTTTATGAAAGTCAACTGGCTAAAGAAAACTTGAAATATAAACACACAAGCCACACCGATCGCAGGAATCAAGGCAATTTCTGGAGTGCGATATTTAAAATACGCAAACAGAGATGGAATACATTGGCTAATACTCAATAAGTAAAAGGTTTCTGCGGAAACGATGGTATGGACTGCCATTGTCCGAGCCAAATTGATATTACCTGTGGCTTGCGAAGCCAATTCAAAAATTCCAAGTACAGCAATGAGATTGAAGATGGAAATAATCAGGATGCGCCACAGCAATTTTTTCGTTAATAGGGGTTCATTGGGACGGCGGGGCGATCGCTGCATAGTCTCAGGTAACGAGAATTTACGGCCTCTAGGCTCCCGTGCAAACACAGTGTGGTGTCGGTAAGTACGGGTAAGGCAAGCTAGTTCAACAGTTGTAATGCTTTATATACAGTTGTGGTATATAGCAATCCTAAATGATTATCAAGACTATGATACTATTATATGCAATACTCGATCGTGAATAAAAAGATGAAT
>NZ_JAUBUY010000029.1:0-80993 GCF_036705565.1 Microcoleus sp. AT8-B5 | reverse complement strand
TGGTGGCTGCGGGCTTTTTCATTCGTTTATTTTACCAGCTTTTGACACTGAAGTTTTTTTGACCTGAATCCTTACCTACCATCATCAATCTCATAGCAATTATTAAAAGTCGCTGCTCCCGGTCAGGACAAGGCTGTGCGGTTTTCCTACTGTATTTGAACTGTATTTGATCCGATTGAAAACTGCTATAAAATTAGATGAGTCAAAGCGAGACAGTACGCTGCCGAGGCGATCGCTAAAAATACTCTTCAGATCAATCTGAGGGTAGACGGCAAGAGTTCAAATCCCCTGCTATGGTAGGAAATATAGCCCTACAGATTACAACTATTAGGTTATGAATGCTTGGCGCGATCGATTCAATCAATTTACAGGTAAAACTCGATTGGCAGTTTGCCGGGTGTTCGTTCACCTAACAGGCGAAGATGTTGCACCGCTGTTAGGAGTTCTCAACCGCACCGCCAGACAAGCAATTGATGCCGATGGCGACATAGCAGTTTTAGGAGAAGGTCTTGTAGAAATTTGCAATCACCTGTTGCAGTACGACAACTACTGGCAAGCAGCCGCCAATGAAGGCGATGTTTTTTGGAATGAAGGCGAAGCCGGCGATTATGTGGATGAACTTTTCATTGATTCAGCCGATCGCTATCTCAGCGAGCCTCAATACAGTACATCTGTTTACGATAAAAATTCCCCCTTGTCTTTGCCGGTAACTAGAAATGTGGTGGTGATGCTGACAGTTGCCTATGAAGGCGAAGTTCCGGCCCTAGAAACTGACCTTGCGGACATCAGCGCGCTGAAAGTCGGTTTAAAAGCACTGATTAATTTACATTACCAAGAAAGGCTCCGAGCTGTGCAAGTTCACTTTTCTCCCGCACAGTTGGGAGACGAACTTACCAACGACCAAGTGTTGGTCAATTTCCCCGAACTTATTCCCATTTAAGGAAGGAGTAATTAGTTATTAGTTATTAGTTATTAGTTATTTGCGGTGCCCAGAGCGGAGTCGAAGGGTTATTTGCTACCAATGCGCGATGCCCGATGCCCAATGCCCAATTCCCAATTACTATTTATGATGCTGCGAAAACTGACAATTTATTTAATGGCTTTAACTTTCTTGTGGACGGCAACCGGCTGCGGTTCTCCGCGCACACAAACTTATCCAAATCCTGCGGGAAATCCGAATATTAACACTGTGCGCCCTGCACCAAACAATAACTTGGCTCAAGGCCAATATCCCGTACAGCAAGTTACCTACAACGATGCTGATGGCGAATACAGTTTGATGTTGCTGAATACTCCCCCCGGCAGTCCCCCAGTTTACCGCACTAGGGATTTGCAAATGGCTCGCTTAACAAATGAAGAAATATCGGCAGGCAAGAAAAGTTATCTAAATGTGGAGAACAATCAAGCGGTTTTGCATTTGACAGAAGATTTTAAAATTGAGTACGTTCACAACGTTACCCAAACTGTTCCTAATCCTCAAACAGGTCAGCCACAAACCGTAGTAGTGCGGCAGCAATCTGGCTTCTGGGCACCGTTTGCTGGAGCTGTGGCCGGTCAGGCGATCGGCAGTTTGTTATTTAGACCGCGATATTATATGCCGCCAGTCTATCAGCCGGGGATTATGACAGGATATGGCGGGTATGGTAATACTTACAACCAAGCTGTTCAGCAATATCAAACTCGGTATCGAACTCCGCCTCCGGCTGTGAGAAACCGTCAAGTTTTAAGGACGACCGGCCGCTTGCGATCGCCCACCTACAACCAGCCAGTAAGACCCTCAGTACGTCCAAATGGCAATCGATCGACCGGTTCGGGCTACGGTGGCAGCACTTTGAGGCGATCGCCCAACTCAAATTCCCCCCAGCAAAGGCGGAGTCCGAGTTTTGGTAGTGGCAGGAATTCTCGTCAACCGAGTCGCAGTCGTTCTTTTGGCGGCAGAAGGCGTTAAGAATATCATGTTTCAAACTCAGGCCAAATGTATCCTGGCCTTCGATCATTGCTAATTCGAGGATTCCACTCTGGATTTATCGTCAGCAATTTAGGCCAGGGCTGTAAATCATTTGCCCTCAATTCCTGATGATAAAATCGGACGATCTCTTTGAAAAATTTCAACCGCAAAGGATGCAAAGTAAGAGATATCGCTATTATTTATGAGATGTGCCTGTACGTTTCAACTGCCACTCATGCGCCCTTCTTTTTGCAGCCTCGATACCACTTTTAGGTAGAAGTTCACCACGCCAGGGTTTCAGTGCTTCTGGATTTTCCACCACCCAATATTCATCAGCCCCATACCCCTCTTTTTTTTCTTCTTTTTCTTTTTTTATAGCTTTCTTCGCATTGAGCGATCCAATATGACCATTTACGGACGGTTCACCGCGCTTTTGCAGCGCTAACCCTCGCTTAATTTGATCGGGTTTAATTTTTGGCCAAATCTCTAAACATCGCTTAAGCATCAAATCCGTAGTGTAGTGCAGCCAAGGAGATTTACCAGAAGCCAAACCACAATCAAATTCATAATAATATTGAATACCCAGTTCAAACTTCTTGACAGAGCTTCCAAAACGATCGAAACAAGAGTTGATAATCTTATCTAAAATCGCCAGTCCAGACTGCTCAATAGTTAGGTCAAATCTCTGCCATTCATTATTTTGAATGTAAAGGCAGCGAAAAATATATAGCGTCTCAATAACTTTTGCAGTAGGTTTTCTTTCATTTAGCCGTTTTTCTAATTCTAAGTTAGTCATAAAGAGATCGAAGAGATCAAGCATTTTGCCAGAGCGTTCATTTTTTTGATTGTCATACCAATAACCTTCACTTAACCTAGAGTAAACCCACTTTAACTCCATCTTGACTTCCTTGAGCGTGGGCGGACAATTGGTCGTAATTGAGTACGAGGGCAAATCCAAACTTTGAGTGAGACCAATCGAGATTGGATTTGGTATTTGCAGCTTTGCCAAGCCACCAAATAACGTCAACTCCTGCATATAAGTAATCCTCTGTTCGTTTTTCAAGTTCTTCAACTGTTATTGAAGCTAGTTGGCACTCGTGAGCGACTATCCACCCGTTAGGAAACTTTGCTACAACATCAGCAATCCGCCTTACTTCAGGAATAGGAAACTCATATTCTATTTCGGCAAGGCTGTACTCTGGCAGTTCTGTCTTGAGAGTTTTTGCTATCAACTCTTTCCCTGCAAGATGTTCAGGACTTTCTGGATGGCTTTGGTAATCGCTTGTGCATTCTGCTTTGTGGGCAAAATGAGGTTTTTTGATCATCCCTTGCTTAATAATCATCGGACTACCACAAAGCTGACATACTAAGTCACCTGCTTGCAGTTCAGCACGAGGATTTTTCAATTTTGTAATGTCTACTCGTTCGTTAGTGCTTGCGATTTTGGCAATTAACGGCATGGTCACACCTCTAGTTAAACGATAGACAGAGAGCGTATTAAACAGTTTAAAGCCTTTCCATATAAAATGGCTATACTTAAATAAAGCATCTGTCCTTTCACGATCGGATAGCTGACATGACCCAAAGCCTCAACCCCACAACCTTACCTCCCGCCTTTCCCGATCACACCCAACTACCTGACTCCGACGGCACGTTTGTGAAAAACTTCCAAGAACATCCCCAGAGTATTCTACTCACCGACTCCCTGGAAACTACACTGCAAACCCTTCACCCCGACGGACAATATGCGATCGGGCAAGATAGCGGCATTTACTGGCGCGAAACCGATCCTCCAGAAAAGGGAGCCGAAGCGCCTGACTGGTTCTACGTTCCCAACGTCCCGCCCCTAATAGATGGGGAAATTCGCCGCTCTTACGTGATTTGGCGCGAGTATATTGTGCCATTAATTGCGATCGAATTTGCTAGTGGTAATGGCTGTGAAGAACGAAACAATACTCCCTTATCTCGCTTACCAGAAGGTGTCAACCAGAAACCCGGAAAGTTTTGGGTATACGAGCAGATTATTCACATTCCTTACTATGCGATATACATCATTAAAACGAGCGAATTGGAAGTCTATAACTGGGTGAATACTCGTTATCGCCGTTTGCAACCGAACGATCGCGGGCATTATCCGATCGACATGATGGGAGTAGAGTTAGGTGTGTGGGAAGGTAGCTATCAAAATCAGCATCAGCGATGGTTGCGTTGGTGGGATAATCAGGGGAATTTGTTGTTAACTGGTAGCGAACAAGCTAGACTCGAACGCCTCCATACCGAACAGGAACGCCAAAGGGCCGATCGCGCAGAACAAACCCAACGGGATGCTATTCCCCAACTGTTGGCAATGGGTTTAACTGTAGAGCAAGTGGCTCAGGCGCTGTCGCTGTCGGTGGAAGATGTACAGAGATTGGGCTGACAGTTAACTTTCATGATTCAGAAGCCAAATCTCTTTTCTCGAATTGCTGGCATTTCTACGATCGTCCTTTGTGCAGTCGGCGGATTGTTGTACGTCAAAAAACCCGTACAATCTATTCCCGCAAAACCAGCACCAGAGGAAATTGTACTAGATGCCGAAGTGCGATCGCTCCCCGGAAAACTCGACAGCATCCCCCTCTTCAACAGCAACAGTCCCGAATGGGTCAAAAAAGAAGGCATTTTGCTCTCCACGTTTCCCCCAGACGGCAAAAAAGTCCCCGCGGCTCACCTTAACTTCGCCTTTCAAGGGCAATTCAACCTGTTTGCTCACCACTTTTCTCACACTCCGCTGAATTTGAGAACTTTGTATATCGGCGCTTTGCTCTACAATCCCAGCTCCGAACCCGTGACGGTGGAAGTGTTACAGGCAGCCAGTTACCTGATGGAACCAGACGCACCGTTCAAACAAAAACCAGCACTAAGTGAGACTCCCAACGGCGAAGTATATTCCGGCCCTGGGATTCGCGCTGTCGATAACGTTTTGCGGGGAATGCGGCAGCCGGATTTTCCCGAAAAACTGCTGATTGCACCGGGAGAAACCGCATTGTTGATGAATCGCCCTATTCCCGTGCGGGGTCTGGAAAAGCCGATAAATGGTCGTTCTACCTTTGTGCAGCTCAAAAGTAGCGGCAAGGTTTATGCCGCTACTTTGGCAATGTATGCACCTCAAAATGCTGATGGGGGCGAGCGCGCGCCAACTCTGGAAGAATGGCAGCAATTGCTGAATAATGGCGGTTTGGCAGGCCCCCGCGACAAAACCCCGACTCCCCCCGACGCGACTTCGGGAAGCCTGATTTACGGCCGCGTAGCAGGGGTGCAGCAAGGTTCGGGATGGGAAGCGGAATTAGTCGATCGCGATGCTAAAAATCTGGCAATTCCCCAGACTGGAAAAGCGATATCCTATGGGATCTCTACCTTGCGCGGGGGCACTTTGGGAACCCAACAAGTGCAAGCCGGAAAAATGCTGGCGCGCTATCCCGACACCGCTTACGAAGCCCACGGCAATTACGGCGTACACTACAATCTGATTGTGCCGCTGCATAACACTGCCCAAAAACCGCAAACGGTAGCGGTGAGTTTGGAAACGCCTTTAAAAGAAGATCGACTCTCAAAAAATGGATTGCGATTTCGCCAACCTCCCCTAGATTTTCCCTATTTTCGAGGTACTGTGCGGCTGCGCTACCGAGATGATGGAGGTTACGATGTAACTCGCTACGTGCATTTGTGGCACCGTTTCGGTCAAGTTGTGGAACCGATGGTAAAGTTGAGGTTAGCTGCGACAGAAACGCGATCAGTAAAAGTTGATTTTATTTATCCTCCCGATTCCACGCCGCCGCAAGTATTGACAGTGAGAACTTTGGAATAGTTGATTTAGCCTTCTCTGTTTCCCCCAGACCCAAAAAATATGTGATTTAATTTCTACATTAGTATGTAGGTGACAATATGTCTTCTTCACAACCCCCGTCAGGGGAAAGAAATCCTCTAGGATTGGATGAATTGATTGCTATCTTGGTTGCCTTCGGCACAATGGGAGCAATTTTATTTTGGGTAACAGGTAAAAATCCCGATCGATTGAATGCCAGAAATTGGCAATTTCCAGCCGTTTTCTCTCAGCCTGCTGTTACTCCCGCGACTCCGGGAATATTAACGCCAGAATCGCCAAGTTCGGATTTGCGATCGCCCGCGACAACCCCCCTTCCGTCAAAACCAGATGTCGCACCTGTGGCACCTTTAGGGCCGATTTTACCGGCAACTCCTCCGGTGGGTGTAATCGTTGTTCCTCCGAAGCCAATTGCGCGATCGACTCCCGATCCAGCAATTACCAAACCGAAAGCCGATAAACCCAAAGCCGATAAACCCAAAGCCGATAAACCCAAAGTTGGGCCTGTTATATTATCCGATGTTCCCGACAAATATTGGGCGCGTCCGTTCATTGTCGCTTTAGTCGATCGCAAAATCTTTACTGATTTCACCGACAGCAAATTTCGTCCCGACGAACCGATGACGCGAGCCGAACTAGCGCGCTTAATTCAGCGAATGTCCGACGACAAAAAGCCGATCCGAAAACCGATTGATTTTAAAGACGTAAAAGACAAAAGTCCTGTAGCTCCGGCGATCGACCACACCGTCACAACTGGATATCTTAAAGGATACCCAAACAATGAGTTCCGTCCCGACAAAAATATTCCCCGTGTCGAAGTCATCGCAGCTTTAGCCAGCGGTTTGAGCCTGAAACCATCAACAAAAACAACCAAAACTTTACAAGTTTATACAGACAGGAAAAAAGTGCCGAAATGGGCAGTTAACAAAGTAGCATCAGCCACAGAAGCTGGCATTGTTGTCAACCACCCGAAGCGCGCACTTTTGCAGCCTAATAGAACAGCAACTCGCGCTGAAGTAGCAGCCATGATTTACCAAGCTATGGCAAAAAAAGGCCAAGTACCTGCAAAGGCTTCTGAGTATGTTGTGCGGCTTTAATTAGAGGAATGAAGCCCTTCTTTTTTCTATGAGTCTGACTTGGGCTTGCGGGTAGTCAGAAACCGGGTTTTTTGCGACAATACTTCCTCATAGCTGACAGAATCAGCCAAAAACCCGGTTTCTTGGGCTTGCGAGCCGTCAGAAACCGGGTTTTTTGCGACAATACTTCCTCATAGCTGACAGAATCAGCCAAAAACCCGGTTTCTTGGGTTTGCGGGCAGTTGAGATCGATGTTAAAATCACAGGAATCATGTCAAATCATCATTCCACACTCATTGATTCGATTTGAGGCAATTATTATGTATCATCAGATAAGACTTGGGGATAATCAGCTCGATAGCAGCGATATTCAAGAAACAGTAGTTATTGATACTGATGGAGAAGTGCTCTTCTATCCCAATTTTTTTAGCATCGAAGAAAGCGATCGTCTTTTTTCAGATTTATATTCTAGTATTAACTGGAAACAGGATATTATTCATTTTTATGGAAAAAAGATACCTTTACCCAGACTTACAGGTTGGTATGGAGATGAAGGCAAATCATATACATATTCCGGCATCGAACAGCATCCCGATCCTTGGACTCCCACACTCAAATTAATTAAATCAAAAGCTGAAGAGATATCAAAAGTTACTTTTAATAGCGTGCTTCTCAATCTATATCGTGATGGTAAAGATAGCGTTTCCTGGCATAGCGATGACGAGCCAGAATTAGGAAAAAATCCGATTATAGCCTCAATTAGCTTTGGGGCAACTCGCCGATTTTCCTTAAAGCATAAAATTTCAAAAGACTACAAAATTGATATAAATTTGCTCAATGGTAGTTTGCTGTTGATGAAAGGTGAAACCCAGCATTGCTGGCAACATCAAATTCCTAAAACTTCTAAATTTGTGGAACCAAGAATAAATCTAACTTTTAGAATCATCAAACCCGTTTAAAATAAAGAAAATAAAATTTCAGCGCTGCTATCAAATCAGGGTTAATTGAGTTATGAAAAATCTACTTTTATTAGGAACCTTAAGCTTTAGTATTGCTTTTTGTTTGGGTATAGCAGTAGAAAAAAATCTTCATAAAAGTGCTGTCATAGGTGGTATAGCGACAATTAGCACCCTTAGTAGTGCCTTCGTTTTAAGCAAAAAATCTGACCGAGAACTTGAAAATATCCGCAGCCATGCCGAAAATTTAAAAAGCATTGAAAATCAGATTTTAAGCCTGAAAAATAAAAGAATAAAACTTGTACAGGCAATTGATAGCAACACTAAATCAAAAGCCACGATTGAAGCAGAATACAACTCAATTGCGATTGAAGTCGAGCGGCTTAAAGAAGAAGTTAAATCTCTCAATCTACAGCGAAAAAGTCTGCACAATGTAATTGCTAAGCATAAAAATCAAGACATAAAAATTAAACCTAAAATTCCTGTTAAAACTGAAGTAGCAAAACCAATCAAAAAGACAACAAAGACAATATTGTACAATTGCATTTTAGATGGATTAGAAAATTCGACATACTTTTATCACAAAAACCACCAGGGAACCTTTGAAAACTATTTACAATCATTACAAAAACCCGCAGAAGCATTGTGGTATTCTTATAGATCGAATCAGGTTAAAGTAAATTATTCGGAGCCGTCAATTCAAGCAGTTTATTTGATGCGTTATTATCCCCATTATGCGTACATGAATTTTCAAATATTAGAAATGATACACGCTCAAAATTTATTGAAAAATCTAACAAACGAAACGCTAGAAGTATGCTTATTTGGTGCAGGGCCATGTCCAGAAATCGTAGGCTTAAGTAAATACTTATCAGATAAGTATCAAAACATTAAAAGATTAACTGTTAATGTATATGATATTGCTTCTGAGGAATGGACTTTAAGCAGAAATATTACCGAAAAATTTGTGATACCGGAATACTGGTCCGGAGATTTAAAGCTAAATAGTAATTACCTAGATTTATGCGAATCTAATTCTCTTTACTCAATCAAAACAACAATTCAAAAAAGCCAAATGTTCATTTTTCAAAATTGTCTAAATGAAATTTATAATATATCTACAGTTCAAACAAATCTCAATTTTTTGCTTAATGAAATACCTGTAGGTGGTGTAATAATAATTATTGATTTATGTAACTATAACCAAAACACCACCATAATCGATCGATTGAAAGAACAAGTAAGTAATCGAGATGATTTTGAAATTTATTGCCCTGAAGCTAAAGATACTAAAATTAAAGCTTGCTTTCCCATTCCACCACTAATCACACAACATCTCTTAACTGGAAAAGATAAGTTAGTACCTCGTAGTAAAGATATCGATTGTCTTTTTATAAGTTTGCACAAAATTAATCTAAAAGCTTTGTAATTGATATGAAATTCGGTTGCAAAGGCATCATTACGTTTGCTACCGCCTTAATTTTGAGGACTAAAGTTCTCACTCCGAACCAGTTTGTAGTAAGGACTTTAGTCCTTCTTTCTTAGTCCACGCTTGAGTGAACATAGAAACAAGTTAAATTAATCTTGAAACACCATAATACTGCCTGAATAGCAAGCTACCCAAACCTGATTAGTTTCTGGATCGTAGGTAATGCCGATTGGGCTTGAATTAACCTTCACTGTTTGCAGCACTTTCATATCGCTAGTCCTAACTTTGCTAACAGTATTCGAGAAATAGTTCACCACATAAAGCAGTTTTCCCTGATCGGAAATTGTCATGCTGCGAGGTGCTCTTCCTGTCGAAACTTTGTCCACCACTTTACCAGTTTGTAGGTCAATTTTGGCCACATTTCCTTCACCATTTAAAGTGGCATAAAGATACTTTCCGTTGGGATCGATCGTCAAATGACGCGGCGCATTGCCAATATTTATCAGCCATTCTACCGAAAAGTCTATGAGATTGACTTTCGCAATATTGGAAGAACCCATGATGGCAACATAGGCATTTTTTGAGTCGGGAGTAACAACAATACCGCGAGGATAGGCACCCAGTTTTACCCGCTCGATTTCGATGTTTTTATTGATATCAACTATGCTCAAATCCCAACTGCACCAATTGCTAGCGAGGGCGAAGCGATTGTCAGGCGAAACAGCATTGAATTTCGGCACTGCACCTACAGGAATTACCTTTTCTATTTTTAACGTTTTGGTATTGATGCGGTACAGAAAACTTTGGTCGTGTTTTGCGGCTGGAGAGCACCTGTCGGTTCCCGGATTGCTAAACCCCGAACCGTACATTTTGTAGTTGGAGACGTAGGCATATTTGCCATCGGTTGAAAAAGCAGCTTCTACGGGAGAACCTTTATAATTGCCTTTGAATTTAGAAAAGCCGAACTTCGACAAGTCTACGGTATCGGGAATAGTTTTGACTAAATTAAAGTTCCTGTCATAAACTGTGATTGTGTGGCGGTACATCATGTTTTGAGCAAAAAACAAGCCATCTCCCGAATAAACTATTGATTTGGGCGAGATGTTGCCATAAATTGTTTTTTTCAAGGTCATTTTTCCTTGAATGTTGTCGGGAGGATTTACTCGCCTTGTGGGTGGTGATTCACTTTTTATATCTTCGGAAGTTTCTGTTTTAAATGGTGGCAAGGAGGGTTCTTGGGACTGAGTTTTAGTTTGAGTTTCGAGTTCGTTTGTGTTTTCTGTGGCGCTAGGAGATGGCGAAGATTTATCGACATTTGGCGCGATTTTTTCCGCAGCTTCAATACTCCCCTCTTCCGGCTTACCTTTCAGCGCTGACAAGGTTTTAGGGCCGACAATTCCGTCAACTTTCAGGTTGTTCTCTGCTTGAAACTTTTTCACAGCAGCCTGGGTGAGAGCACCGTAAAATCCTGTAGCCTTACCGCGAAAATAGCCTGCGTTTTGTAGAGTTTTCTGAAGTTGGGCTACTTGGGGGCCTGAATCACCTTTTTTGATGGCGAGTGCGGGATTGACTAAATTTAAAATTGTGAGAGCGATCGTAAAGAAAAGTAAAGGAGTAGAGGCTAACTTTAGGTGCATTTTTGAGGTGGTCGATCGAGTTTGACTCGCAGCCGTTTCCCAAGTTTTAGCTAAATGTAGGTAGGCTAGTCCGTCCATAGTTTTTACCGGGTATTTTTGGTGCTATGATACACCAGTTAATACCATTTTAGATTTTAGATTTTAGATTTTAGATTTTAGATGGGGAATGACTTATGGAATATGGGTTTGCAGCTTGCCGACCGTTGCATTCTTTTTTCAAACTTGTATAACATTGATTAAAGGAAAAATCTTATAATCAAACTTAGGGTAAAATATCCTAGCAGTTTTGAGAGCAGTTTTTAATGGTGTAAGCAAGTAGGAGCGATCGACAATGTGGAGTGGGGAACAAACAACCGCAGAATCAACGACAAAAGAATCCCGCCAGACGTTGCTGGGGGACGGTTACGGGGGACTATGCCAGCGGGCTTGGGTAGAAATCGATTTAGCAGCTTTAACTCACAATGTAAAACAGCTTAAAAAGCTCTTATCTCCTCACACACAACTGATGGCAGTTGTGAAAGCGGATGCCTACGGGCATGGTGCTGTTGCAGTCAGTCAAACAGCATTGCAAGCAGGTGCTAGTTGGCTGGGAGTGGCGACAATTCCCGAAGGAATAGAATTGCGAGAAGCTGGGATAGAAGCGCCGATTTTGTTGTTGGGGGCAACCCATACAGCCCCACAGGTAAAGGCGATCGCCCATTGGCACTTGCAGCCCACTATTTGTACTGCCAAACAAGCCTTAATTTTTTCGGAAGTTCTCGCAGGCATTAACCAATCTTTGCCAGTTCACGCTAAGTTAGATACGGGAATGTCTCGCTTGGGTACGTCCTGGCAAGAAGCAACAGAATTTGTGCAATTAGTCAAGCGGTTGCCCAATTTAAAATTAGCCAGTATTTACTCTCACTTGGCGACTGCAGACAGTCCCGACCCCGCAGTTATGATAGAGCAACACCAGCGGTTTCAACAGGCGATCGAGCAAATTAAAATAGCAGGAATTAACCCCCCTCGCCTCCACTTGGCAAACTCTGCTGCCGCCCTCGCTGACCCGGATTTGCACTACGATTTAGTGCGAGTCGGTTTAGCTACCTACGGTCTTTATCCAGCTCCTCACTTGCAGTCGAGATCCAATTTGAAGCCCGCAATGCAGGTAAAAGCTAGAGTAACGCAGGTGAAAACAATTGAAGCAGGAACCGGCGTCAGTTACGGCTATCAATTTATAGCTGAGCGGCAGACACAGATTGCCGTAATTGGTATCGGCTATGCAGATGGTATTCCCCGCAATCTTTCTAATAAAATGCAGGTTTTAGTCAGGGGTCAGTTCGTGCGGCAAGTGGGCGCGGTGACGATGGATCAGTTAATGCTGGATGTAACTGATATTCCCGATTTAGAAGTCGGTGAAGTGGTGACTATTTTGGGCAAAGATGGGGAATATCACATTAGTGCTGACGATTGGGCCGCGACTTTAGGAACTATTTCGTGGGAAATTCTCTGCGGTTTTAAACACCGATTGCCCCGCGTAGCGGTACACTATTAACAATAGTCCGGCAGGGGTTTAAACCCCTGCCTCATAGCAAAAGTCGGTTGAAACCGACTCAAGAGTTTGAAGGATAAAATTATCGACAGTCCGGCAGGGGTTTAAACCCCTGCCTCATAGCAAAAGTCGGTTGAAACCGACTCAAGAGTTTGAAGGATAAAATTATCGACTTTAGTCCTCTTCTAGAGGACTTCCGCTATGAGACAGGGGTTTTCAACCCCTGTCGGACTCTCCGACTTATGCAGAAGACTGAGACTGCAATTCTCAATTTCTAATTCCCAATTCCCAATTAACATGACAGTTATTCAGACGTTTTTACCAATAGCCCAAACCTTCTATTCTCAGCTAAATGCAGAAAGAACACAAGCCTTGGAAGTAGCCCAAGAATTCTCGAAAAGATTCGTGGAATTGGGGTTTAAAATTGTACCTCAACTGCTGTGGGCGATCGGCATTTTGTTAATTACGCGATTTGCTATCAACTTTGCGGGCCGCGTGACTCGCCGAGCACTGAGTCGCACCGAAGCCACGCTGCGGAAATTCTTAGTTCAAGCTGCTGAGATTACGATTTTGGTAGTGGGAGTAGTCGCCGCTTTGAGTCAGTTGGGAATTCAAACTACCAGTGTGGTTGCGGTGGTGGGTGCAGCGGGTTTGGCCATTGGTTTGGCGTGGCAAAATACTCTGTCCCACTTTGCTGCTGGGGTAATGTTGATTAGTTTGCGGCCCTTTGAAGTCGGGGATGGGATTGAAGCTGGGGATGTTAAGGGAGTGGTGGACAGCATCGGGATTTTTTCAACAACGGTGGTGACAGACGATCGCATAAAAATTATTGTCCCGAACAATCAGTTGTTTAACGGTACACTGAAAAATACAACGGCAATGGGAACGAGGCGAGTAGACTTGAAGATTGATATTGGCGATCGGCCAATTCGTCCAACTGTAGCTGAGTTATTAGAAATTGCCCACTCTCACCCGCTGGTGTTGGAGAATCCGCCCCCGACTTGTTTGGTGGTCGAGATTACTCCCGATACAACTATTTTATCTCTCCGACCTTGGTGCGCGTCGGTGGCCTACGAACAAGTGCGATCGCAAGTTCAACAATACGTCAAAGAGGCAATGGATGCCGACAAAAATCAAGAACAATAGATATAAATCTAAAATCTAAAACCCAACATTTATCCGAGGTATTTCCCATGAGCAAGTGGTATCCGCAGCAAATTTTGCAAGAACCCGGTGTCAGAATCACCGCAACCGAAAAACAAACAATTCTTAGCAAATTTCCGCCTCCCGACGACAACGGTCAAATCTATGCCGACGGCGTTTTTGAAGGCGGCGGCGTGCGCGGAGTTGCGTTTTTAGGAGCACTCAGGTGCTGTAGCGATTTGGGCATCCAGTGGCGAAAATTGGCCGGCACTTCGGCAGGTGCAATTACTGCCGCAGTATTGGCAACCGACTTGTCAATAGATGATTTAGAGGAAATTTTAGGACAGCTCGATTACAGCATATTTTTAACTCAAAAAAACAGTCCTCTAATTTTAAACGGCGACCCCGCCGACGACTTGCAATCTCCTGCTTGGACTCTACTTTTCTTAACAGTTAGCCGTCAGATGGGAGAATATTCGGCGCAACCGTTCCGGCAGTGGCTGGAAGCAATGCTCGGTCGAGGTAAATTGCACACTTTTGCCGATGTCAAACAAATCGTAAAAGAGCGGGAATTAAAAGTAGTAGTATCCAACCTCAGTCGCGGTGAAATGTTGGTGCTGCCCGACGACTTACACCGACGCGAATCTACCGATTCCGATCCTTTGTATGAGCAGTTGCGACTCAAAAGGGCTGAAGATTTTAGCGTTGCTGAAGCCGTTCGGTTGTCGATGAGTATTCCGCTATTTTTTGAACCGGGAAAACTCGGCGATGACTTAATTGTAGATGGCGGAATTTTGAGCAATTTCCCCCTGTGGATTTATGACAAACAATCCGTCGGTGCGACTCCTGCTATGCCGCGCTGGTTTACCTTTGGGTTTCGATTAGTCGATACCGGAATTGAGACTAAAGTTAAGATTGATACTCCGCTGTCGATGCTGGCGGCGATGTTCCGAACGATGATGAAAGCAAGAGACCGCTATCACCAGCGAGAAATGGATAAGGGCAGGGTGATTAATATTGATGTGACTGACGCTGGGGTGACGACGACGGACTTTAATCTCGATGGCGATCGCAAGGCTCACCTGTACCGCTTGGGGTATTTGTATACTAAGAGGTTCTTTTTGAGTTCCAATTTTAGTTGGGAAAAACACTTGAAGGCTAGGGGCTTTGGGGAAGAGGCTGGAGGTTGAGGTCGCGAAAAGTATACAGAGTAAGGGATTGAGGAATTTTTAAATTAGGGGTTGGCAAGAATAAGATGTGTGTGCTATAGTTAGTTACTGTCATCTTGGAGAGGTGGCTGAGTGGTCGAAAGCGGCAGATTGCTAATCTGTTAAGGGTGTTAACATCCTTCGAGGGTTCAAATCCCTCCCTCTCCGTTTTAGAGCTTCTAGGAAAAAGTTCCTTTTAATCAAATTTTTGGACGGGCTAGAAGCCCATCCCACAAGAAAATTTTGTGGGATGGGCTTCTAGCCCGTCCCAATTATTTTTGCAGTTCAAGTCTAGTCTAGCCGCAATAATCAACTACTAAATCTAATTAAGCACTTTCATCGCTTCGACAACTTGCCGCGAGATAAATGGCAAAATTTCTTCATTCTTGCTATTCTCTTTCCCCTCGGTAAATACAACCAACAAATACGGCCGTAAGCCCTCTATTTCAATATAAGCAGCATCGTGACGAACTTGACTTGTCAGTCCGGCTTTTGACCACAATTTTGCTGATTCTGGCAATCCGCCACCTAAAAAACCCGTTACTTGATTTTCAGGATCTGCCTCTAATTCTACTGGGTCTAAACTGCGTTTCATTAAACCCATCATTTCTTGCGATGCTTGGGCAGAAACAGCTACGCCGCCGATTATACTGTGCAGCAAACGCGCCGCTGCATTTGTGGTCAGCATATTTCTATGTTCCATTAATTCTCCTAGACAAGCTCGCTCGCGACCGTAGGGGCCGTCACACCAGGTTTTCTGATTGACGTTAATATTTTGTAATTCCGGCCAATCCAATGATTGAAAGTAACGGTTGACGAGGTTTCGCTGCTGTTTCCAAGTTTCAAAGGGGCCTGGTGATAATTCTGGGCCACTGGTGGTGCCGGTGAGGGCGTCTACTACTAAACTTGTGGCGTCGTTGCTGGAATCAACTATCATATCTCGGACGGCGCGTTCTAATTCTGGCGATGTTTGAATCATGCCTTTTTGCGCCCATTCCCAGATGGCAACGAGGTAGAATAATTTGACGATGCTGGCTGGATAAATTCGTTCGGAACCTCTGGCGCTAAAACCTCGCGGTTGATACTTCCAAAATTCTTCTGGACTCAGGGCGCCGCCTGTATTGACTCGCACCGGGGGATCGTAGACTATCCAGGTAATGGCTGTACGATCGCCGCTTAATCCTGTAAATTCTGCTTTGGCTGCGTCTATAATGCTACTGCCGAGGGTTTCTAATTGTTCGTCTTTGTGAAAAAATGTCATGGTTAATGGCTGACGGTTAACGGTTAACGGCTAACTAATGGCAATCTATCGTTAAATGCGAACAATAAATGCGAACAATTAACAGCAAACAATGAGCAATTAGCAATGGCCAATTATCAATTATCTGATGTTGTGGAGTACCGGGCCCGATCGCACATAAATATTTACGATTCCCCAAAGTGCGATCGATTGGCAACTCAAGCAGCGCTGGGGCGGCATTTGCGAGTTGTTGACCCCCCCCAGCCCCCCCTTATCAAGGGGGGGAGAAATGCCATAGACTCGGTTGTTGAGGGGGATACAACGGCTGTGATGGTGCGACTGTGCGAAGATGATTATCCGGGATGGCTGGATCTTCGAGATGTCGAGTTGCTCGATGTGGCAGAAACAGTGTATCATCCTCTGGTGGTTTCTGAGGCAGAAATCAAGGAAAAATTACCAATTGTAATTACTTTCGCTCGCGAGGCTATGCACCAATCCAATTATTATCTTTGGGGCGGTACAGTCGGGCCAAATTATGATTGTTCCGGCTTGATGCAAGCTGCTTTTGTGGCTGCGGGCATCTGGTTGCCGAGGGATGCTTATCAGCAGGAAGCTTTTACTAAACCGATTAGTATCAGTGCTTTAGAACCGGGGGATTTAGTATTTTTTGGTACGCCAGAAAAAGCAACTCATGTAGGATTATATCTCGGAGATAATCGCTACATTCACAGTTCGGGACAAGCACAAGGTCGCAATGGTATCGGTATCGATGTTTTGTGGGATGATGGCGATCGAGTCAGTCAAGCTTATTACCAGCAATTGCGGGGATATGGTAAAGTTGTGGCAAGTTATCAACCTAGTTAGTTGTTGACGGTTGACTGTTGACGGTTGACTGTTAATATTATCGAATAAAAAAATGGACGCTGCATTATTTTTGGAAAAATTGGCTGCACAGCAGGCTGGCGCGGAGGTTGTTCTCGACGTTTCAGTGGTGGTGCCGGTGTATAATGAGGTGGAAAGTTTGCCTCATTTGATTGAGGCGATCGCCTCTTCTATCCAACCATCTGGACTCAGCTATCAAATTATTTGTGTAGATGACGGTTCTAAGGACGGTTCTGCTCAACTTCTCCAGCAGTTAGCCAGCACTCGCGATGACCTTTGTGCTGTAATTTTGCGCCGCAATTACGGGCAAACTGCTGCCATGTCGGCAGGTTTCGATCGCGCTCGCGGTCGTGCTATTGTTACCCTAGACGGCGATTTGCAAAATGACCCGGCTGATATTCCGCTATTGTTGGAAAAGTTAGATGAAGGCTACGATTTAGTCAGTGGCTGGCGCAAAAATAGGCAAGACAATACTATTAGCCGGTTGATTCCTTCTAAAATTGCTAACTGGTTAATTGGTCGCGTTACAGGCGTAACTTTGCACGACTACGGCTGTTCTTTGAAAGCTTATAAATCCGAGTTGGTAGCAGACTTGAATCTCTACGGGGAATTGCACCGCTTTTTGCCAGCGTTGGCGTTTATTGAAGGGGCGAGAATTGCAGAACTGCCGGTGCGACACCACGCCCGCCGTTTCGGTCAAAGTAAGTACGGAATTTGGCGAACTTTTCGGGTGTTGATGGATTTGTTAACTATTTCTTTTATGAAAAAGTTCCTGACTCGACCAATGCACGTTTTTGGACTTTTGGGATTGGGTTCTATGACGTTGGGAACGGTTTTAGGAATATATTTGACTTTCGTGAAATTTGGCCTCGGTCAAAGTATTGGCAATCGTCCTTTGCTGATTTTGGCTGTGGTTTTGCTGTTAACTGGCGTGCAGTTATTTTGTTTTGGTTTGCTGGCGGAAGTGATGATGCGGACTTATCACGAGTCGCAGGGAAAACCGATTTATCGGGTGCGCGAGGTATTTGGTTCTAAGTAACTAAATGACTTTTTTTCATCTTTCCGATCCCCCCTAGCCCCCCTTAATAAAGGGGGGGACAAGAGTATCTTCATAGTCGCACTTATTAAGGGGAATTTAGGGGGATCGAGACTTTGATAAAAATGAGAGAGATAGTGGGTTTTAGGCTTAAGTTGACACCAATACTTTCTAACTCATCACTTTTTGAGCTTGTCGGAGAGATTGAATAGTTGCGATCGCGTGTTGGGAAACTGCATCTATTTCTGCTTCGGTATTGAACCGGCCAATACCAAACCGAATTGAAGCATAAGCTAATTTGTCCGATCGCCCGATCGCTGCTAAAACATGAGATGGCGATATTTTCGCCGAAGTGCAAGCAGAGCCCGAAGAAACCGCAGCCGCCGATTGCAAACCCAACATCAACGCTTGACCGTCAACGCCACCTACACTAATATTGAGATTCCCCGGCAATCTCTTCGTAGCGTGACCGTTGAGAACAACATCGCCTAATTCACTCAAATTTTCCCACAAACGCTGCCGCAAATTAACCACTCGTTCTGTTTCCGATGGCATTTCCGCAATTGCCAATTCTACTGCTTTGGCAAACCCAACTATTTGCGGTGGGTAGAGAGTTCCCGATCGCATTCCCCGTTCATGACCTCCTCCGTGCATTTGCGGCGCTAGCTGCACTCTCGGTTTGTTGCGACGCACGTAGAGAGCACCGATGCCTTTTGGCCCGTAGATTTTGTGGGCTGTCAAGGACATTAGATCGATATTCATCTCCTCTACATCCAGGGGAATTTTGCCGATCGCCTGTGCCGCATCTGTGTGAAAAAGAATGTCATTTCCCCGACAAATTGCAGCAATTTCTGCGATCGGCTGAATGACGCCAATCTCATTATTTGCCGTCATCACTGAAACCAAAATTGTCTCTGCCCGAATCGCTTTGATCAAATCGCCTATATCAATCAGCCCGTCGCTTTTCACTGGTAAAACAGTAATGTCAAACCCCAATTTTTGCAAATAGGTACAGGGGTCGAGAATAGCATTATGTTCGGTTTTTACTGTGATAATGTGCTTTCCTTTGCTGAAATAAGCTTCGGCGATACCTTTGATCGCTAAGTTATTTGCTTCGGTTGCACCGCTGGTAAAAACAATTTCTTCGGGGGAAGCATTGATCGCTTCTGCTAAAATTTGTCGTGACTGTTTAACCGCTGCTTCTGCTTCCCAGCCGTAGACGTGGCTGATGCTGGCTGCGTTGCCGAACTGTTCGGTAAAATACGGCAGCATCGCCTCAAGTACCCGTTGGTCTACGGGGGTTGTGGCGTGGTTGTCGAGGTATATAGGACGTGCGGACATAGTGCAGTTTTGGTTGAAAAAAGTGTTAGGTTTATTGTAGACGAGCCCCTTGTTCTACTACAAAACTTTATAATTAAGAAATATTTGTGAAGATTTATGCGAGCTGACATTCAGGGATTAGAAATTACTGTTGGTGAACTCAAGCACCTCACCGGCGCGGGGCCCGATCGCGTATACCGCCCGCCGACAGCGACTAAGTTTGCCCGCGAAGCTTTGAAAACAGCCGGTTTAATAGTTTTGGTTCTAATCAGTTGTTGGCTGCTAGTTGCGATATTTCCTAGAGCTTATTTGTTGTGGTTCGCCCTCCACTTCGCTGCGATCGTCGGTTTAATCTTGGAGGATGCCTGGAAAATTTGGTGCAGTCGGCAAAACCAACATTTAATTAATCTTTTTGATGATGTCGATCGCTATAATGGTATAATCGAAGCGATAGAAATTAACGATAGGATAGAAGATGCCGGCAATGCGGCAGTCAAAATCGGCGATCGAGCAAAAGTTATTGCAGCCTTGCAGCTAATCAGAGAGGATTTAGTTCGAGCTTTGAAAACCGAAAGAATTCTCAGGGAAAACAAAAAATTTGTCGCTACTAACTCCGAATTGTTTACCAATAATTTGAAAAGTTTGAATTCCCTGCAAATTAGCGATCGAGCCACAGAACAAGGGCGATTGCTAAACGAAGCTTTGCAGATAGCCGTGGGGGTTCAAGCAGAAATGAAAAAGTTGCAAGATCGAAAGGCTGCTAATTAAAAAAATGGCAGAAGTTAGTAGCGTACACGGCGGAGGGCGCCTCTTACCCATTAGCAATATACAGCTTACTGAACCGCAACAGGCAGGATGCCTGTTCCACTCGAACTCAAAGACATTTTTAAAATTATGAATGAGGAGAATAGTTAAAAAAATATCATAATTATTGTAAATTTTTTCCTGTTACGTAACAGGTAAGGATATCTTGGAAAGGTGACGTTAACAACCAGGTCAGTATGTCTTCTGCCAAACCCAAGATTATAGTTCTCGACGACGATCCGACAGGTTCTCAAACCGTGCACAGTTGCTTGCTGCTGACACGTTGGGACGAAGACACCCTGCGTTTGGGGCTGCGGGACAAGTGCCCGATTTTCTTCATACTGACAAATACTCGATCGCTAACTCCCGAAAAAGCAGCCTCCGTCACCCGCGAAGTGTGCCAAAATTTAAAAAAGGCGATCGCCAGCGAAAAAATCGAAGACTTCCTAATAGTTAGTCGTTCCGATTCTACCCTGCGCGGTCACTATCCCATCGAAACCGACGCGATCGCCGAAGAACTCGGCCCCTTCGACGCCCATTTTCTAATTCCCGCCTTTTTTGAAGGAGGCAGAATTACCCGCCACAGCGTACACTACCTAATAGTTAACAGCGTCCCGACACCAGTACACGAAACCGAATTTGCCAAAGATTCAGTCTTCGGGTACAGTCACAGTTACCTGCCAGACTATGTAGAAGAAAAAACCAAAGGTCGCATCCCCGCTGATGCAGTCGATCGCATTTTACTCGGAGACATTCGCTACGGAAGTTTAGATCGACTGATGGACATGACAGACAACCAATGTGCAGTTGTTGACGGCCAAAGCCAAGGCGATTTAGACACATTTGCCAAACACATTCTCCATGCAGTCAGTCAAGGCAAAAAGTTTTTATTCCGCAGTGCAGCAAGTATTTTAACATCCTTAGCTGACCTCGGCCCGCAGCCAGTAGCAGCCGACGAAATGGCAAAATACGTGAGGGATGGCAAACCCGGTGCAGTCATAGTTGGTTCCCACGTTAAGAAAACTACTGAACAATTGGAGCGCTTGTTAAAAGAACCCAATATAGTTAGCATTGAAATAGATGTATCTCACTTGTTAGAAGATTCACCAGAGTATCGCACCCAACTGCTCGATGAAATTCTCGAAAAAGCCCGCACTTCTCATGCCGATGGCAAAACGCCTGTAATTTATACCAGCCGCAAGGAACTCGAATTTGAAAATACCGAAGTCCGGTTAAAATTTGGAGAGGCGGTTTCTGCTTTATTGATGGATATCGTGCGGGGACTGCCTGCCGATATCGGGTTTTTGATTAGCAAGGGCGGCATTACTTCTAATGATGTTTTGAGTACAGGTTTGTCGCTGAAAAGTGTCAGGCAAATCGGTCAAATTATCGCAGGTTGTTCGGTGGTGAAAACCGAGGCTAATCATCCTCTGTTTCCCAATTTACCAGTTGTTTTGTTTCCGGGAAATGTGGGGGATAGCCATGCTTTGGCTACGGTTTACAAGCGGCTGAGCAAGTAGTAGAGCTCGTTGAATCGCTGATTAACGCAGATGAATGTAGCTTCAAGTTAGGGAGTAGAATGTTCATCTGCGTTTCGTCGCTGGGTTTCAATGCTCGATCGAACTTTATGGCAACTGCCACTGCACGACCACTTCAAAAAAAATCTCTCGCCTACTTTTTTGCCAAATCGACCCTAGTATGATATAGTAGAGAGTCTGTGCGTAATTACAGCCGATCGCCAAAGTGGAAAATCGCCTCATCGTTAGGCACTATCAAAAAAATTAGATTTCTCAAAAATACTTACCTCAGAACTCTACATATAGGGCCAACAGCACCAGAGCTACTGCTATCAGTAGCGTTTCCAGCTTGTAACCGCCTAAATTTTCAAATTAAGTAGAAATTTCCACATAGTAATTTTCAGCTCAAAGGATTAGCATATAAGGGTGACAGAACATTATCATCCCCTAAACTCATTAAAAGATGGCCATTGGTTCAAGCTGATCTGTGGGGCGAGCTTTCAACACCTGCCTGCTGTAC
Source organism: Microcoleus sp. AT8-B5 (assembly GCF_036705565.1). Classification (NCBI taxonomy): domain Bacteria; kingdom Bacillati; phylum Cyanobacteriota; class Cyanophyceae; order Oscillatoriales; family Microcoleaceae; genus Microcoleus; species Microcoleus sp. AT8-B5. The sequence goes on along the minus strand of NZ_JAUBUY010000029.1, from coordinate 58,887 downwards.
GGAATCTCACCTTGGCTTACACCTTAGCAGGCGCTGACTGTATCGATGTCGCGGCAGATCCCGCCGCCGTCGCCGCAGCGAAAGAAGCCCTACAAGTGGCCAGCGAATTACAGGCAAGAACTCAAAACCGCAGGTTTGGCGGCAAAGGGTTGCCGTTGCTGATGGTGAGTTTAAACGATGGGGAAGACCCGCATTTTCGCAAAGCCGAATTCAACCCAGCCGATTGTCCGGCGGACTGCTGGCGGCCGTGCGAAAAAATATGTCCAGCCGAAGCAATAGTTTTTCAGAGTGCTGGCAGTGGTTTTTCCGGGGTGATAGACCAGCAATGCTATGGCTGCGGTCGCTGTCTGCCGATTTGTCCGAGCCAACTGATTTATACTCGTTCTTACGTGTCTGCTTCCGCCGCGATCGCACCTTTAATCTTGCAATCCGGTGCGGACGCCCTAGAAATCCACACGCAAGTAGGCAGAGAGGCAGATTTTGCGCGACTTTGGTCGAGCATAGCTCCCTGGGTCGCTCAACTCAAGGTAATAGCAATTAGTTGCCCCGATGGAGACGGTTTGATTGATTATTTGCGGACACTCTATCAAATAATTTCCCCCCTTCCTTGTCCCCTAATTTGGCAAACGGACGGTAGGCCAATGAGCGGAGATATCGGAACAGGAACTACTAGAGCAGCAGTCAAACTCGGTCAAAAAGTTTTGGCTGCCCAGTTGCCGGGATACGTGCAACTTGCAGGCGGCACTAATGCTCACACTGTCAGCAAGCTGAGAGCCGAGGGACTGATGAAGGATGCCGGGAAAAATTTGTCAGTTCCCCCTGTCCCATACATTGCAGGTGTAGCTTACGGCAGCTATGCCAGGGTTTTGCTATCGCCAATTTTAGAACAGTTAGAAACAATGCAGACCGATCGAGCTTATGCCGTTCCGGTGGCAGTCGCGCAGCCAGGAGCCGGAGTTCAAACATCTCGGCTACCTCAGCTCGAAGCCGTCCCAGAACTTCTCTCAGAGGCCGTGAGTTTAGCTAGTTCTCTAGTTTCCCCGCTCAAAGAATTTTAGTCAGTAGTCAGTAGTCATTAGCCATTAGTCATTAGTTAGTGGTTAGTAGTTAGTAGTTAATTTCAACAACAACTGGCAACTGACACATAACAACTGGCAACTGGCAACTGACAACTGTTAACTGACAACTGACTAAAAAGTTGAAAACGTCACCGAACACATCGAGGCGAATGCAGATTACAGACGACCTCAACAAATTATTAGACATCGTGCCAGATGAGATCCGGCAGCCCTTAGAGCAGCACCCGCAGCGCAACAATCTCATTGAGATTGTCATGGATTTGGGCCGCCAACCAGAAGCTCGTTTTCCATCCTTGGCCGAACCTCTTTCCCAAACTCCGATTACCAAAGCACACCTCAACTATTGCATCGAGCGAGTCGGCCACTTCGGTGGCGACAACCGAGCCGGTATCGAGCAAACCCTGCACCGAATTAGCGCCCTTCGCAACCGCAGCGGCGAGATTATCGGCTTGACTTTGAGGGTGGGCCGCGCTGTGTTCGGGACGATCGGCATTATCCGCGATTTGGTGGAAACCGGTCAGTCAATTTTGATGCTCGGCCGCCCCGGAGTCGGCAAAACCACGGCCCTGCGGGAAATTGCCCGCGTGCTCGCCGATGACTTGGAAAAACGGGTGGTAATCATCGACACCTCCAACGAAATTGCCGGAGATGGAGATATCCCGCACCCGGCGATCGGCAGAGCTCGCAGAATGCAAGTTTCCCGCCCCGAACTCCAGCACCAAGTCATGATCGAAGCAGTGGAAAACCATATGCCGCAAGTGATCGTGATTGACGAAATCGGCACGGAGCTCGAAGCTTTGGCGGCTCGGACGATCGCCGAAAGGGGCGTGCAGTTGGTAGGTACCGCCCACGGGAACCGGATCGAAAACTTGATGAAAAACCCGACTCTGGCAGATTTAATTGGGGGCATCCAAGCGGTGACGCTGGGAGATGACGAAGCAAGACGGCGCGGTTCTCAAAAGACGGTTTTGGAGCGCAAAGCACCGCCAACTTTTGAAATTGCCATCGAAATGCTGGAACGCCAGCGCTGGGTAATCCACGAGCGAGTTGCAGATTCGATCGACACTCTGCTGCGGGGACGCGAACCGAGCCAGCAAATCAGAAGCGTCAGCGAGACAGGAGAAGTAATTATCGAGCGCGAGTCAGCCGCTCCCCCCGCGCGGTTTCCGGGGATGGCCGCTTCCAGCAGCACGGCTGCGGTATCAGCAATCCGGCCCGTCACACCGCTCTCTGGCTGGCGGAGTGCTGGCAAAATGGTGCCGATGCCCGCTCCAGGCGAGAACTTCGCTCCTAAAAGCGCGCCGGTTTCTGAGACTCGGTATTTCGAGCAACTGCTCGAAGAATCCCTGTCCGTCGAGCCGGTACCTAAGCCCGGACGTTTTTCCCAGAATGTCGGCCCTAACGGCGAAGATTTGCCCCTCCACGTTTATCCTTACGGCATACCTCGTCACCAGCTCGAACAGGTGATTTCGACGCTGAACCTGCCGGTGCTGCTGACGAAGGATATTGAGAGTGCTGACGTGGTTTTGGCTTTGCGATCGAACGTTCGGAACCAGTCGAAATTGAGGCACTTGGCCAAAACTCGCCAAGTTCCCCTGCACACAATTAAGGCCGCCACTATTCCCCACGTAGCGAGAGCTTTGCGGCGCCTGTTGGACATGGATGACCCAGGTACCCCGGAAGTGGCAGACCTCGCCTTATTCGCCCGCAGCGGTTCTTCTGACGAGCTCGAAGCTCTCGAAGAAACCCGCTTGGCAGTCGAGCAAATTGTCATTCCCAAGGGACAGCCGGTGGAACTCCTGCCCCGTTCTCCCAACGTCCGCAAAATGCAGCACGAACTTGTGGAACACTATCACCTGAAATCCCACAGTTTTGGGGAAGAACCTAATCGCCGCCTGCGGATATATCCAGCTTAAAGTGGGAGATTAGTGCCTTTGAAGGCAGAAGGTGGAAGGCAGAAGGGATAATTTTTTCCTGGCTTCTGTCTTTGACCTTTTGCCTTTTTCCTTTAAGTAGCTGGCAAGTTTCTGATATGATATGGTGTGACACTGTTCTTGTTCAGGCGATCGGCTAAATTCCAGATTTCTAATTCCAAATTCCCCAATTTCCAATTACCAATACTTCTACTACACGAGCTTACAAGTTACCCAATTCCCAATAGTTCAGCTACGCACTTCCCTTCGGCTCCCTGCGGCTTTGCGAACCGACGAGCCGCAGGCTGGCAGCTATGCTCAGCCCAAACTCAGCAGCAGCTCAGTAAAAGTTGCCACTACCCAAATTATTAAATTAATCTACCTCAGTGGACATGAATGATTCCATAATTCAGCTATTTATCAACTTAATTACTACTGAGATGGGTGTGCGAATTAGGTCTCAAGATCGAGCTGGTTTGTCTCATAAAATCATGAGTAGGATGAGAGAAAAAAAAATTGCAGACCCAGAAAAGTATTATAAACTTTTAACCGCCAAAACTTTTGAAAGTAAAAATGAATGGGCGAAATTAGTATTGCTATTAACAACAACTGAAAGTTATTTTATGCGAGATAAAGGACAGTTCGCTCTGTTGAAAAGAGTAATTTTTCCTGAATTGATAGAGCAGAAAAGAAACTTGCACAAGACCTTGGGAATGCAGCCGACACTGCGAATATGGAGTGCGGGCTGCTCCACCGGTGAAGAACCTTATTCTTTAGCTATTGTTTTAAAAGAATTGATTCCCGATTGGGAGCAATGGAAAATATTAATTCTAGGTACAGATATCAATGAAAAAGTAATCAAAAAAGCGCCCCAGGGAGTTTACAGTCATTGGTCGTTTCGCTTGGTTGACCCGCAGATACAAAAGCAGTATTTTCATCAGAGGCAAAATGATTGGGAAATTAATCTAGAATTGCGCGAAAGTGTCAACTTTAGTTGTGTAAATTTAATCACAGATGACTTTCCTAATATTTACCAAAATCTTTATAACATAGACTTAATTTTATGTAGAAACGTTTTTGTGTATTTTGAACATAAGTATATTTCACTGGTACTGAAAAAATTTTCCAAGACCCTGAGACCTGGAGGATATTTAATGACCGGTCACGCTGAAGTTTACGGTCAAATTATGAACGAGTTTGAAGCCAAGATTTTCCCGGAGTCGGTGGTGTATCAGCGTCGGAATGCAGTACCGGAGGAAGGCTGTCAAATAGAGTCTATGGTTGCGACTGTAGGAGAAGCCAACTCGGCATTTCGGGAATTCCCGAAAGCAGATATTATGGGCGATGATAGTGGTGAGTTGCTAACAGGGGAAACTATGCCACCTCGTTTTACTACTAACAGCAATTTTCCAGAGATAGAGATGCCTCCGGTATTAAAAATAAGTAATCCGCTGGGAAATATGCTGCCCTATCGCTATCTGGAGGACGGCTTGCCGAACAATGCCGTGTCAGTTACAGAAAAAATAATAGCAGAAAATACTCAAAATCAAACGCATCAAATGCTAATCTTAGAGGCTAAAAAGTTATTTAAAAATCAAGATTATGCTGAGGCAATCAACAAGGCACAAGAGGCAATAGAGTTGCAGGGCCCTAATTTTGATGCTTATTTTTTAATTGCTCAAGTTCAGGCAAATTCCGGCAATTATTCTCAGGCTATAGAATACTGTAATCGAGCTAGGAAAGTAGATCCTGGGTCAGTATATACTGATTATTTACAAGCTCAAATTGCTGAAGAACAGGGGCAGTTGGAAACAGCAAAAAATTTATTAAAAAGGACTATTTATATGTGTCCATCTTTTGTTTCAGCTTATATAGAACTAGGGAATATATACCATAAAGAAGGTCAAATAAAAAGAGCTATTAAAATGTACAATTCCTCTTGTGAAATCCTGAAAGCACTACCGCCAAACACTCCCATAGATTCCCAGGGAAAAATGACAGCTAGTCAAGTGCTGATGAATGTTAAAAAAAAATTGTTAAAATTATACAGTAAAGAAACTGTACACTAAAATATGGAAACTAAACCGTATCTTATCTTTGAACAGAACGGTTTTCTCTGCGGTATAGAAGCCTGCTACGTTCGGGAAATTTTCTTTCTGCCGGAGTTGACAGCAATTGCAGAAGCACCTCAAGATATTGTTGGGGCGATCGACCTTCGGGGCGAAATTCTGCCCGTGATGGATCTGAATCTCCGTTTTGGATACGTTTGGCAAGGGTATGCTGTGACAGATAGTACGATCGTCATAGAGTGGCAAGAATCGAAAATCGGTATAATTGTCAATCAAGTTCGCGAAGTTAAGGAACTCTCAGAAGAGGCCATCACTCCGCAGCTATCTTATGGGCGAGAGAATTTAGAAGCCTCTCATTATTTTGTAGCTGGACTAGCCCGCAGCGAAGCCGATATTATCATGCTGCTCAATCTCGATCAATTAATTCGATATTCTCCCGAAAAGTCAGAGGAAAGCTGGCCTGTTTCTCCAAGCCATGCAGGTAGTGAAGCAGCAGGTGAGGCAGAGACGGAAAATTTACACGGGCTAATAAGTGCAAAATTGTTAGGAAAAAATCCTCAAATTTTGAGCAACCGTCACGTTTTTTGCCCGCAGGCTACCCCCGAAGAAAAAGCAATTTTTCAATCGCGCGCTAATCATTTGAGGCGGCGAAACGAGGGAGAAAATGATGCAGCCACTAATATGTACCTGGCGGTGTTTGTTTTGAATGGCGAATACTTTGGTATTCATTTAGATTTAGTTCGGGAATTTACTGATATCAACCAAGTAACTCCGGTTCCTTGCACTCCCGATCGCATAGTGGGCAATATAAATTTACGGGGAGAAATTGTGACTTTAATTGATATTCGCAGTGTTTTAAATATGTCTTTAAATATGTCGGAGACTGCAAATTATCTCTCTAAGGCGATCGTTGTTGAAGTGACAGATTTGGTCGCTGGTATAGTTGTTGACGAAATATTAGATATTATATACTTAAATGTGTCGGAAATTGCGGCTGTTCCGGCAGCCCTGCATTCTGCCAACCGCGAATATCTACGGGGGACAGCTATTTACGGGGAAAAAATGATGGCTATTCTGAACTTGCAAAAACTGCTGACAAAAGGAGGAGTAGTTGTTGATGAAGAGGTTTGAATCCAGAACAGGACTTACGCAAAGCATCTCTATCATGAGTTCAGTGAAGCACCTGGCTTGATACTTCATTTCCTTCGCAATCCCGATCCAACGCAGAGATCAGAACTGGTAACAAGCGGGACTTAGCATGAGAGAATTATCTTGAAATGCGTCCACCACTAAAGAAGTTAGTTATACCACAATACGGTTGAGTTAAGCTCGATCTCCCGGCGCCAAGGGCGGGCACGGGGAGTAGGGGTCGCACCGCCCCTACAAAGGGGGAGTAGGGGGTGGACAAGAACTTACTCAAAGTCCTCGCAACGATGCGGGGGATGCTGCAAGGAATCTCTGAGGAATAAATAGTTTTAACCAAAGCGTATTCAGTTATACCAAATCTGCTTTTCAAGCCAGATTTGACGAAGCAATCTAATTCGTATATTCACGTGCTTAAATTAAGGAGAAAAATATGTTTGCTAAGTTAATAAAATTAAATATTAGAAATAGAATGTTGCTGGCTTATGTAGCCCCTGCCACTATATACTTGGGTTTTCCCCTGCTAGTTTATACAACTACTAATCAGGTGTTGAATAATTTTGCAGAAGTAGAAAGGATCGAAAATGTGCTCAGACATACAAATGATATGTCCGCAGGTGCTGAACAAATGGTAAGGGGGATGCGCGGGTATTTAATTAATAAAAATCCGCAGTTTTTAAATGATTTTAAGACTGGTGGAGAATTAGCTCGTGAGTCGGGAAATAGTGCGGAGTTGAAGATGGAAAATCCTGAACAGAGGATGCGTTTAGAGAAGATGCTAGAACTCTGCAACGAATATTATGACGGTTCTAGCGAAATAGTTGCTTTATTACAAAAAAATAATAGAACTGCTGCCTTGGCTCTCTTTAATACCGGAAAACAGACACAATTTGTGGATGAATTTGTGGAAATAAATAAGCAATTTCGCGACATAGAAGTAAAAGCGATTAAGCAAGCTACTGAAAAAACGAAGCAATCTTTAGTTTTTTTAATCTCGGCCTTGGTATTTGGTTCCGTGTTTTTATTGGTGTTAGGTGCGGTTATAGCTTGGCTGATTTCGTCAGGAATTGCTCAAACTATCGATCGCGCAATTAGCTCGATCGCCGCTTCTTCCACTGAGATTGCAGCCACCGTAGAAGAACAGGAACGCATGGCAAGTCAGCAAGCAGCTTCCGTAAATCAAACTACTACTACAATGGACGAATTGGGAGCATCTTCCAGGGCGACATCACAGCAGATAGAAACAGCCGTGGTTCAAGCAATGCAAGCTTTGAATTTAGCTGGAGGTGGCACAAAAGCTGTAGAACAAACTTTAGAAGCAATGGCAACTCTGAAAACTAAAGTTCAGGATATTCAAGGACAAATTATAGAGTTGAGCGAACAAACAGATCACATTGGTAATATCTCAACTGTAGTTAGCGATTTGGCGAATCAAACTAATATGTTAGCACTCAACGCTGCTGTTGAAGCAGTGCGGGCGGGAGAGCACGGCAAGGGGTTTGGCGTGGTGGCGTCAGAAATTCGCAAACTTGCCGATCGCAGTAAAAAGTCAGGAGCACAAATTAATCTATTAGTTGCTGATATTCAAAAGGCAATTAACTCAACAGTAATGGTGACAGATGAAGGAACTAAAACAGTGGAATCGGGCGTGAATATTGCCTCAGAAACCGCGGCTGCATTTGCAGGAGTTGCCAATGCCATTAACAATGTGGTTTTGAGCTCTCAGCAAATCTCGCTGAATGCCAAACAGCAATCGATCGCGATCGAACAGGTAGTGCAAGCTATGAACTCTCTCAATCAAGCCGCAGCCCAAACCGCTTGCGGTATCAGTCAAACTAAAGTCGGTACTCAAAAATTGAATGAAGCAGCCTTAGATTTGAAAGCAGTTTTGTAGGAGAGCAATGAATTATGAGTAGTTCCCCAAAAATGCCAAATATATCCTTAAGAATGAAAGCAATTGCTTGGGCGATCGATTTCCCTACCATTCCAGCGATATTAACCGGAGTAATAACTTGTTTATGGGCAAATGCAAATAAAAACCTAATATCAAATCAGCAGTGTAGTGAGTTGTGAGTTATTATTAGGGGGTTGTTATTTTTTCTTTACTACCACTTCCCAATTCCCAATACTTCGGCTACCCGATCCTACAGTTTTCCAATTCCCTATACTTAGACTATGCGATCGTACAAGTTACCAGTAACCGATTCCCAGTAACCAATGATTAACAAATTTTTCCAAAAAATGCAGCACCGACTGTTGCTACTTCTAATTTTAAGTACCTTAATTCCCGTATCTATTGTTGGTTGGTATGGAATTTATTCTTCAACAGAAGCACTGCAAAAGTTAGCATTGATAACCCTTAGTGACAGTGTTAATTCTACCGCCAATCAAATGATTAACAAGTTTGAAAATCTGAGAGCAGATATTTTGTTTCTCCGCAAAACTCCCCCTGTTCAGGGAATGATTAGAGCCAGGGCAGGAAATGGAGTAGACAAACAAACTAATTCAACTTATAAAGATTGGGTTTATCGAATGCAGCTCACATTCTTATCCATGATGGAAGCTAAGCCATATTATGTGCAATTGCGTTACATAGATAACAGCGGTAAGGAGATAGTCCGCGTAGATTATGACGGCACAAATCTCCAAGTTATTCCAGATTCTCAACTACAAAATAAAGCAGACACAGATTACTTTTCGGCAACTATGAAGCTAAAACAAGGAGAAGTCTATGTGTCTTCCTTAAATCTGAATCAGGAAATGGGGAAAATAGAAATTCCTTACAAGCCAACAATTCGCTACGCAACTCCAATTTTTGATCCTAAAGGAGAAAGACAAGGCTTTATCATTACTAATGCCCTGGGTAACACTCTGCTCGATATGGTTAAAAAGTTCAATCCTGAACTATCAGACAAATCTTTTATCTTAAACCAAGATGGGTATTATCTGGCTCATCCCAATCCTAAAAAAGCCTGGGGACTTGAACTCAAAACTAAGGAAAATGTCAAAAATGATTATTCAGGAGACCTTGTTGCTAAAATACTCTCAGGTGGTCAGGGAAATATTGAAAATCGGGAGCTAGTGATTAGCTATAATACAGTCTTCCCCAGCAAACAAAATACCAATAAGTTTTTAGTAATTGTGGATACTTCACCCAAAAAATTGTTATTTTATTCCATCGATTCTCTTCAAAAAATAGCAGCGACGATAGCTATTGTTTCCCTGGCTGTGGTGCTGGGATTTGGATGGTTTTTTCTGCAACAAATTGTTGCTCTCATTCGGGGGCTGATTTACCAAATTTCGTCATTTTCAATGCAAATAGAATCTAATATGAACAGGCAAGAACAAATAGCAGATAGGCAATTTGTTTCGGTTAACCAAACAACTATAACTCTCGAAAATTTAGGCCGCTCTTCTCAGCAAACAGCCGAGCAAGCTGAGTCTGTTGCCGTTGCTGCTCGCCAAGCTTTAAATCTAGCAGAAGAAGGTACTACAAAGGTAGATCAAACTCTCAATCAAATGCTGAATCTTAGAGAAGCTGTGGTGGCAATTTCTAAGCAAAATCATCGACTAGACGACAGCACGAGTCAGATTGGCAATATATCGACTCTCGCAAGTTTGGTTAGCGATTTAGCCAGCCAAACTAATATGCTGGCTCTCAACGCTGCTGTTGAAGCAGTCAGAGCCGGCGAGTACGGTAAAGGTTTTGCGGTGGTAGCAAGCGAAATTCGTAAGTTAGCAGATGAAAGCCAACAAGCAGCACAAAAAATTAATGGTATTATTCCAGAAATTAAGGGTGCGATCGACTCCACGGTGAAAGCAACTGAAGATAGTCGCAAAACGGTTGCAGAAGGGGTAAAAACAGCACAAGATACGGCAGAAGCTTTTATGGGTGTGAGGGAAGCTTGCAATCTGGTGTTTGCTAGCAATCAGCAAATTTCATTTAATGTGAAACAGCAGGCGATCGCAATTCAGCAAGTAGGTGATGCGATGAGTTCTATGAAGGAATCAGCGTCTCAAACAGTAAGCGGCATTACTCAAGTTAAAATCGGTACTCAACAACTGACAGAAGCTGCATTTAATCTTAAAGAAGTAGTGTAGTCATTAGTCATTAGTCATTAGTCATTAGTCATTAGTCATTAGTCATTAGCAATCGACTGAGTATTCAACATAATTATCATTACCCATTACCCATGAGCAATGCTCAATTACTTATTACTAAAAAACATATATGATGATTGAAGATCAAGAACTTCGAGATGTATTTAAAGTTGCTAGTCAAGAACACTTACAAAAACTAGACGACGGATTGCTGTACTTAGAACAACATCCAAGCGACTTAGCTAAGTTAGAACAATTGTTGCGCGAAACCCATTCTCTTAAAGGTGATGCTGGGATGCTAGGCGTAAAAAATGTAGCATCTTTAGCTCATCAAATGGAGCATATTTTGGGTTCTGTCAAGCGGGGAGAAACTCAACTCAATTCCGATATTAGCGATCGACTTTCGCAAGGTTTAGACGCCATCCGCCAACTCGTTAACGAAGCAGTTACCGGCGAAGATTCCGGCATTAATACTTTTTACATCCTCGCTAGCATGATGGGTGCTTCTAGTCAGTTACAGCCACAGGCGGCCGCCTCAATAGTAGATTCCTCATCTTCACAAGTACCAGAACAACCGTTGGTAGAACCGCAATTTACTGAGCCTCCTACCCAACAACCAGAAACCAACGTTGAAAATTCAGAAGTCGTTAACTTAGAGAAGAATTCCTCTTTTTTACCCCTACAATCCCAGCCAGAATTTCCACTGCAAGCTCAAAACTTGCCTGCACCTTCTGATTCCGCCCCTGCGTCGGCGTCGCAGTCGGCAGTTACTGCATCCTCTACCTCATCTTACCGCATTGAAACCATTCGCGTTGCGACTCAAAATTTAGACGATTTAATGACTCAAGCAGGGGAACTTACTGTCACAAAAACTCGACTAGGACACCGAGTTGCAGAGATCGAAAAAATTACAACTTTGTGGGAAGAGTGGAGCCGAGAATATTTTGTAACTAGCTTGACTGTCGATCGGATGCAAATAGATGAAAACGGTATTAAAACCAACGGCAAATTTAGCCAATTGCAGGATTACTATCAACGTACAGAAGAACGTTTAGAACGTCTTGGAACTTTAGTAAACTGCTTGAGAAATCGAGTTTATGAAGATACTGCCAGACTCGAATTAATCGCTGAGGCATTAGAATCAGGAATTCGCACTCTGAGACTGTTGCCTTTGTCTACTATTTTTAATTTATTTCCTCGAACTGTTCGAGATTTAGCAAAACGGGAAGGTAAAGAAGTTGCCTTAGTGATTGAAGGAGGGGAAACTACAGCCGATAAACGCATTTTAGAGGAAATGAAAGACCCTTTAATGCACATGATTAGAAATGCGATCGACCACGGCATTGAAACTGTTGAGGAGCGGAAAAAACTAGGTAAACCTCCCGTGGCTACTCTCCGAATTAAAGGCTATAATATGGCTAGCAATATTATTATTGAAGTTGCTGATGATGGTCGGGGACTAAATTTAGAGAGCATTAAACAAACGGCGCTAAAACGTAATATTTGTACGCTTGAACAACTGGCAGAAATGACCGAAAATCAAGTACAATCTTTAATTTTTACTCCGGGTTTTTCGACCAAAAAATTTGTTACCGAAGTATCGGGGCGCGGGGTCGGATTGGATGTAGTTCGCACTAATGTTGAAGCCCTAAAAGGTAGTATTCAAGTAGAGTCTTTACCAGGAAAAGGATGCACTTTGAGGCTGCAAATCAGCACGTCTTTAGCTACAGCAAATGTATTAATTGTCATAGTTGAAGACATTCCTTATGCTCTGCCAGTCGAGTTTGTAGACACGGCACAACAGGTGTCTCAGTCTGAGATATTTGCTATAGAAGGTAAGGAAACTATACTTTCAAAGGGTCAGCCTTTGTCAGTTGCTCATCTGACAGATTTACTAGAATTAAATAATAAAAAACTGTGGCAAAAAAATCGGTATTTGAGACAGGAAACCGGGAGAGAAAATCTGAAGGAGAATAAAAACTACTTCCGAAATTCAAGTTCTTCAAAAATGCCTTGTATTGTTTTAAAAGTTGGGGAGGAAAGATTGGGATTATTTGTAGATGCTTTGATAGACGAACAGGATGTGGTGATGAAACCTCAAAGTCAATTGCTCAAACGGGTGCGAAATGTTTCTGGTGCCACAATTCTCGGTACTGGGGAAGTTTGTATGGTACTCAATCCCCACGATTTGATAAAATCTGTACGCCAGCAAGTTTCGTCTCGTGGGGTTGGGAGTGCGCGATCGCAACTTGAGACTGCCAGCAGAAAACAAGTTATACTATTAGCAGAAGATTCGATCGCCACGCGCACTCAAGAAAAGCGCATACTGGAAGCTGCAGGTTACGAAGTTGTGACTGCGGTAGACGGATTGGATGCTTTCCATAAATTGAAAACTCGCGATTTTGATGCTGTGATTTCTGACATACAAATGCCAAATTTAGACGGTTTGGCCCTGACTATTAAGATTCGCGAGCAAAAAGAATACAGTGAGTTGCCGATAATTTTAGTGACATCTTTGGCATCGGATGAAGATAAAAAAAGAGGTGCTGATGCGGGGGCCAATGCTTATATTCCTAAAGGTACTTTCAATCAAGATGTGTTGGTAGAGACACTAAAAAGGTTAGTTTAGTCATTAGCTATTTGTTGTTAGCTATTTGTTATTAGCTATTTGTTATTTACTACCAATTAGCAAAGCCCAATGCCCTGTGTCTAGTGAAAAATTCCCCGTGCATGGATGCCGAATTTATCATTTCCCATTCCCCATTCCCCATTTCCGAGCAAACTGATGTTGTTGCCCATTAAACTATTGTTAGTTGAAGATTCTCCAGTAGTTACCATCGTTCTCAAACGAATTTTTGAGTCCTCGCCAGACATCCAAGTTGTAGGAACTGCTTGCAACGGATTAGAAGGACTAGAATTAATTCCCAAACTTCAGCCCCAAGTAATCTGTACGGATTTGGACATGGCACCAATGAACGGGTTAGAATTTACCGAAGAAGTAATGAAGAAATATCCGCTACCAATTTTAGTAATTAGTGCTTCAGTGCAAGCGAATGATACTCAGAATGTATTTCAAGTGTTAAAGGCTGGTGCATTGGATGTTTTTCCGAAACCGATGGGCGGGTTGGTATCTGATTACGATCGCCTAGCTAATCAATTAATAGCTAAGGTGAAAATTCTCTCAGGAGTTAAAGTATTTACACGGCATCCAAAAAAGATACCTACTGAAGATCAAAATCAAATTGTAAAACTCAACCAAGCACCAGTTCCTAATTACAAATTTTCTAACGAAAATGTTAAATCTCCAACTATTAAAATATTGGCGATAGGGGCTTCTACAGGCGGACCACAAGCACTGTACGCGATTATTTCTAAACTTCCAGCTAGTTTTCCCGTGCCTATAATTTGTGTCCAACACATCAGTGAAGGTTTTTTGCAAGGATTAGTTGATTGGCTGGGTTATGAATCGAAACTGCCTGTTAAGATAGCTGCTTTTGGGGAATTGCCACAAGCAGGGACTGTGTATTTTCCTCCAGAAAAACGTCATTTAGAATTGGATTCTCAAGGGCGATTTATTTATTCAGAAGCTGCTCATGCTGCGGGACACTGCCCTTCTGTAACGGTGACATTTAAGTCGGTAGCTAATTTTTATAGTCGGGCAGCAGCGGGGGTTTTGCTGACAGGAATGGGTAGAGATGGTGCTGACGGAATGTTGGAGATCGCTAGACAAGGGGGGTTGACAATCGCCCAAGACGAGGCTAGCTGCATTGTCTTCGGAATGCCCAAGGAGGCGATCGCCCTCGGTGCCGCCCAATATGTTCTACCTGTCAGTGCGATCGCTCCCCTACTCCTGGCAAAATTAAAAATTTAGGACTTACCTCGCAAATAGTGCAGAATGCCCCGCCCCTCGACTTGTTAAAGAAGTCGAGGATCAGAGAGCGCGATCGCAACTTTTTACTTCATTAATTACTCAAAACTGATTTTTGTCCTAAGTCCGATTATTTGATTTTGATAAACTTACCAATTACCTCGCGCAACTTATCAGCATCAAACGGCTTAGTTAAATACTCTGTTGCTCCCGCCAAACGCCCCTGTACCTTATCAAAGGCTCCATCTCGCGCTGTCAGCATTACGATCGGCAAATTCTGAAACTGAGGCAAGCTCCGCACCGTGCGGCAGAGTTCCAATCCGTCAATACCAGGCATCGAAACATCCAGCAACAAAACCGAAATTTGTTCGTGATAAATCGTTGACAAAGCATCCACTGCATTGTCGGTTACGAGAACTCGAAACTCTTTGCTTAAGGCCTGTTTAACAAGTCCTTGCATCACGACGCTATCATCAACTGCCAAAATAGTTGGTACTTGACTGCTACTTGCAGACATATTCTTCTCCCTGTTTATTTATAGTTCTTGAAAATACAAAACATACTTCGTTCAGTTATTTTTTGAGAGTTGCCTCTACCCAATAATTGTCAACTCCGTTGGAGCGTTAGTTGAAACTTTACCCCTGTTTTTTTACCTCAAACTCGAAAAAAGGGATTGGGAGAGTGGTCGATCGGCAATTACAACAGTTGCAAAATGTGCATCCGGGGTCAAAAACCCTAAAAGGTCGAGTTTGAACAACTATTGTTACAAAGTTTAACATCTTACCAATTTTTTGTAATTCATCTCCTAACTGTAGTTGAACACTCGGCTAAGGCACAGCTCGGTAAAGGACACTGGTATTGTGGCACAAACCCCTGATTTAAATCTACCAGCAAGCCAGCTACCCACGATTAGAGAAGTCTGTTAAAATACAATTAAACTGATAAAAAAATTCTAGGTAAGCAATAGTCATATATTTTGGAAAGCTGCTTCCTCCCAACAGAGGGTCTTAGATTGAGAGAGTCCGAGGTATTCAAAAGCATAGTCAACTGGAAGTATAATTTATATAGTCTTAGATATGGGGTGCTCTAACTCCGATAACTCAAAAGTTTTCAGATCAGTCAAGAGGTTAGTCTGAATTCGGCGCAAGCAACCTGCGCCGAACTTGCGCCCCGAGTCTCCCAGCACAGAATTCATAGCTTGTTTTTCAAGGGAAGTATTGAGAAGGGCGGTTGCCAGCAACTAGACGGGCAGTTACACATGATGAAAGCACCCTTGCCTCTTGGTAAAAAAAAAGTGTTCAAGCTCCATAACATTGATTTGTATCAGCTTCTGGGATCTGATCCAGAGGCTTGCTTGGACAGTTTGGTCGGTTTGGCAGCTCAGATGAGCCGAACTCCTATTGCTTTCTTGAGCTTGATTGACGGTAATCGCCACTGGTTGAAGTCGCAGTTAGGTATCGATCGAACTTTGACCCACCGTTACCTGAATTTTTGCGCTCGCGCCCTAGACCCAACTCCCGAAGATTTCGCCCAGAGTTCAAACTCAAAGTCGGAATTTGACCGGGCAATTTCCCTGCAACAACCGCCCGTTGCTTCCGAATTTGCGATCGAACTTCCTATAAATTCCTTTAAAGAACTGCCTGCCGCCATTGTTAGAGACGCTTCCACAGATGTGAGATTTGGCGATCATCCGCTGATCGTTTTCTACCCCTTCGTGAAATTTTACGCCGGAATCCCAGTTGTCAGCTCTGAGGGGCAGGTGCTGGGAGTGCTATCCGTCATGGACTCGGTGCCGCGAGACTTGACAAAAGAAACGATAGAAGCTATGCAAGCTTTAAGTCGGCAAGTTGCGAGTTTGGTGGAGCTGCGCTGGCAATTAGTCAAAGCCCAGAAACAGTTGCCAGAGGTAGAAGATATCACCTCGGACAGCCCGCAAATCTCGGAGTTAGTTTCTGGCTCGAACCGATCGAGCTTGTCTGCGGTACCTACGCCACAGAGTAGCAGGACAATATACGGCACAAAAAACCTCCCGACGCTGGGGGAAACAGGCACATCTCAATATGTGTGGGAAGCTTCAGCGGGCATCGGGCGCGCGGACGATACCCAACAAATCCGAGAAATCGTTGCCGGCCCGGGCGACACATCCGATCGCCAACTGACGGCAGCGTCCCTACAAGAGCGAGCTCGCTTGGGAACCCTGCAAGCTAAAGTCGGTGCAGCCCTCGGACAAGGCGGGAAAATATCGGTCATCCTCAATCGCTGCACCGAGGCAATGGTAGAGTACCTCGACGCCACAGGGGCGAGCATCTGGACTTTCAACCAGCAGACAGAGCGGTTAGAATTGCAGGCCAATTCAGGACTTAGGAGCCAAGATTGGGCAAAAGAAATAGAAGATTGGGTGCCAACAGAAGTGGGAAAACTCCAAACGGCTCCTGTGTGTCTAATGTCGAACCCGTCTCTGTGTACCATTACCTATCCGTTGATTGTCGAAGAGCGGCTGGTGGGAGTGATGGCTCTGTGCAGTAGCGCTTTGGCAAGCGAGGGAGCGCTAGAAGTTCTGGGTTGCATTGCTAACGCCATCGCCGTGGCGATCGATCGCCACGCAGCCCGAGAAGAATTGTTGAGCCGCCGGGAAGGCCTGCTCTTCGGCCTCGCCAGCCAGATGCGGAATTCCCTAGACCTCGACAAAATTTTAGATACGGCTGTGAACGAAATTCGCAGCTTGTTGCAGGTTGACCAGTGCTACTTTTTGTGGTACTCCATCTCGCGAGACGGTCAGCCCAGCTTTGCAATTACCCACGAGGCGGCAAATCCCGAACTCAAAGAGCGGCTCACAGAATACCCGATCGAACAAGTAACGCTGCTGGCCGAGAAAATTAGCCACCGCCAAACGCTTCGGATCGGCGACGCTGCCACAGCACTGTGCATCGAACCGGCCACGCGAGCTTTTTTGAGAAGTATCGGGATTGTTTCTAACCTGCTGCTGCCGCTCAAGACTCGCTCCGGTCAAATGGGTGCTGTAGTTTGCAACCATTACAGCAGCCACCGTTCCTGGGCGACGAGCGAAGTGGAATTGCTGCAAGCGGTGGTGGATCAACTGGCGATCGCGATCGACCAAGCCGAACTCTACGCCCAAACCCGCGCTGCCGCCTTAGCCGCCCAAACTCAAGCCCGCCAACTGACGGAAACATTGCAGCAGTTGCAGCAGAAAGAAGCTCAGCTCATCCAAAACGAAAAAATGTCCTCTCTCGGTCAAATGGTCGCCGGCGTCGCCCACGAAATTAACAATCCGGTTAATTTTATTTACGGAAACTTGACTTATTGCAAGCAGTACATGAAAAATCTGCTGGATTTGCTGCACTTGTATCAAAAGCATTACCCCGAGCCTTGCCCCGAAATTCTCGACAAAAACGAAGAAATCGATGTTGAGTTCATAGTGCCGGATTTGCTGAAAATTCTGTCTTCAATAGAGATGGGAACTGAACGCATCCGCCAAATTGTCCTGTCTCTGCGGAACTTCGCACGGCACGACGAAGCAGAGATGAAGCCGGTGGACATTCACCAAGGGATTGACAGCACGCTGCTGATTTTGCAGAGTCGCTTGAAGTCAAACGGGCTAGTGCCGGGAATTGAGGTAATTAAAGACTACGGCGACTTGCCGAAGGTAGAGTGCTATCCCGGACAACTCAACCAAGTATTTATGAATATTTTGGCGAATGCGATCGACTCTTTGGAAAATCAGCCTCCACCCAAGACGATCAAAATCTCGACGGCGGTGGTGAACCCAGACTCGGAGGCTGATGAGTCAGGAAAGTCGAGGGGTCAAGTTGTGGTGATTCGGATTCAAGACAGCGGGCCCGGATTGCCCGAAAAAGCTAAATGCCACTTGTTTGACCCTTTCTTTACCACTAAACCTGTAGGCAAGGGTACGGGGCTCGGCTTGTCTATCAGCTACCAGATAGTGGTGGAAAAACACGGAGGAAGTTTGAAGTGTATCTCCGAACCTGGACAGGGAGCGGATTTCAGGATTGAAATCCCGGTAGCTCGCCCCCCTGCGATCAAAGAATAAACCTGCGGGCGATCGGTCTCAAAAAGATTTTTAAAATTTTCTTGTCAAAATGCTTGACAGATTCCTGTGTTTGAATGTTAAGATAGTGAAGGTTAAGACGTTGGGGCGTCGCCAAGTGGTAAGGCAGCGGGTTTTGGTCCCGCCATTCAGAGGTTCGAATCCTTTCGCCCCAGTTAAATTGTGTCCGGTCAATCAATTGTTGAACTCATTGTTTCTATTCTGACCAAGGGCGACGAGCGATTAAAAGGGCGGGTTTTTGAGATTGTCAATTGTTGGCAGATATTTTTCGTGAACCCGCCCCTACCGTATTAGGGGTAATCGAGCGGAAATAATATCATAGGATATCAGAAACCGGGTTTATTCCTGCGGGTTTTACCTAAAATCCTAGATTGGTGGTCAAGAAATTGGTTTTTTTGGTCGCCAGTTTCCATTTTTCGCAGAAACCGTTGTTTGTGCGTAAGATCACTTCTGACTGCGCCGGAATTGTATAGCAGAAGGAAGAAGGAAGAAGGAATAAAATCAATCGTTTCACCCATTAACAACGTCCTAACCGTCTTGGCGGTTGCTATAAAATCGAGTTAACATTCAACACTCATATCAAATCCGGTTGCATTGCAATGATTAAACCGCTGTTGACGCCGAGAATACAGAGGAAGAGAACAGAGAGATGAATAATTCCGATGCTACCGGATTTGAGATCAACCATCATTCAGTTTTTCGACTAACAGTCAACACTCAACAGTCAACAGTCAACAGGCCCTACTCCATATCACTGCAAAGTGCTGGGGCCACGAGCATTTAGCCGATCGAAAACGTATCGGGAAATTGCCGGAAATGCTGTTTCGTCCTTGGAATAAGCCGGATCGTCTGCGAAAACAACTAAGATATAAATCGCGCGATCGTCTAAAGTTCTGACAAAGGCCGCTTCGCTGCGGGATTTGGAAGTATAGCCTACTTTGGAACCAAAATAAATATTAGTTGGTAAAGATTCGCCAAGAAATCCTTTTATCGAATTGCTAGGGTCATTTTTCCATGCCTTGGGGTCTAAGTCTCTAGTCAGCAAGTAAGCCATTTTGCGACTGGCGACGCTGGAAACGGCTTGCCTCGTATAGATTTCATATATTAATCTTGCCGCTTGGTCGGTAGTTACTTGATTGCGAATCGGCACAGAAGCATCGCCCCGCAATTGCAAGTCGCGACCGATTGGCCCTTCTTGTCTTAAATAGTATATGGGATAATTTTTGGTGCTTATACGAAGATCATTGTAGCCGGCGGACTGGAAAAATGTGTTAATTTGAGTGCGCTTTTTCAGCCAGGTTTGCAACTCTTCTCCTGCGAGCCTGCCGCCGGATTTTGTATCTGTGATTTTGTCTAAAATTCGGCTAGCAGCATCGTTGTTGGAGACGCGAATCATTTGTTCTAGGTCGTTTTTAAATGCAGATTCTCTTTGCGTAATGATGCCTTTTTCTATGGCTGAGTAAAAGGCGGCCATCCAAAATAACTTGGCAACGCTAGCGGGAAATCGGAGAGTTTGATTTTGATATCCGGCAAAGGTGTGACTTTGGGAATTGCTGACATCAAATAAGGTAATTGATAGCCGTTCTGCGGGCATTCCTTTGGTGGTTGCAATCTTCACAGCTTCATCAACAATCCCTTGCAATTCTTGAGAGTAAACTGGATTGGGAGGTGTTTTTATGTTGTAGCTAAAGGTAGGCTCGCTTTGACGATCGGCTAAATTTTCCGATGGTTCAATTGTCGGAGGCGAGAGTGTTTCTTGAGGCGAGACGGCCTGTTGAGCCAAGATGACTGGTGGTTCTGGGGCGCGGCGAATTCTGAACGGTATTGTGACAATCCAACCGATCGCGATCGCCCCGGCAATTAAACACAGGATGTTACGGTATTTTAAGCGAGAAAATTTCGTCCTGACTCGACGACGGGATTTGACAGGAGGCTGGCTGCTTTGGCGTCGTGGCCCGATTGCGCCTAGGGGCTCTATTGGGCGTCGGGGGGAAATTGGGCGGGGGCGGCGTCGGCGTTCTACTTGCATTACAGTTTTGTGCTATCAAACTCGCACGATCAGTTTATAATAGGGCGGCATCTAAATGACAAGTGTATCGATCTAGTCCGCTGTTGCCAATTTTATCGGTCTACTAGGCTGATTGAGAATTCTAGTAATTGTAAAATTTTCAGGATAGCACTGAGTTGAAGCAAAATCCTTGGAAAAACATGAAAAATTTTTGGAGTCTGGCTGTTTTGGGATTTGCGATCGTCGGCGTGAATAATTCTTTGATACCTGATGTTTGGGCATTTCAGTCTCAATCTACTACGGGATATGTTGTCGATCGACAGACAGCAGCACAGGGCGCGGATCTAGCGTTTTCCTTGACGGGAGAAAGCGAAAATCTGGAATTAACAAACAAGCCAACTGTTTCCAGTTTTCCGAGTATGTTGTGGGACTTCAACAATTTAGCGGAAATTTCCTATTCCGAATTGCTGAAACTGCTGGCGAGACGATCGGACTCCAATAATACCGAGAGAGAAACCGTTGCACAGCCTGAAGACATAGCACGTTTTGAACAGGTTGTACAGTATGCAAAACAACAAAATTTGCACGATCGCTCGATGGGAGAAATCGTCCAGGCGATCGCCGATAACTTCCTAGGGAAGCCCTACGCCGCTGGCTTGCTGGACAAATCCGGCGAAGAAAAGTTGATCGTAACTTTGAATAAATTTGATTGCGTTTTATTTGTAGAAACCGTTTTGGCGATCGCCAGGGGCGTAGCAGTACAAGATTACGACTATCAAAACTTTGTAAATCGCATAGAAGAACAGCGGTATTTAAACGGTAAAATGAACGGTTATTGCAGCAGATTGCACTATTTTTCCGACTGGATTAACGACAATCAAAAACGGCAAACTGTGGAAAATATCACCGCCGAATTAGGCGGAGTGCCCATGAATAAAACACTAAATTTCATGAGTCAGCACCGCAGCAGTTACCCGCAAATGCTCAAAGACGAAGCAACTTATCAGTGCATAGTCAGCCAAGAAGCCGACTTAGCCAAAACTACTGTTAATTACATCCCCACAAATCGCATAAAAAGTGTTTATTCTCAGTTAAAACCAGGGGATATTGTAGCGGTAGCCACCGATGTTAAAGGATTGGATGTCACCCACACAGGTTTAGTCTACCGCAATGCGGACGGCAATATGGGTTTAATTCACGCTTCGCCGGCTGGGGAGGTAACAGTTGCTTACGACTTACAGAGATATATTAGCAGAGTCGAAAGTGCGATCGGCATAGTAGTCGCTAGGGCGAAAACACCTAATTAAATTAGTTTGTACTCCTAGGTTGCATCAGCTTGCATTATTTTAGCTGCCAATTCACAATTTCTGTACTGATATCAAATCCGGTAGCATCGTCCTGTATTCATCTCTGTATTCTCTCCCTCTGCGTTCTCTGCGCCCTCTGCGGTTAAATCATTCCGATGCAACCGGAAACGATATGACGCACCCTACCAAGTAGAGAAACCGGGTTTTTTGCCGAATTTGCGGATGGCAACCCGTCTTTTTGTAAAAAAACCCGGTTTCTGGGCCCCCATCGTCAGCCTCAAATCAATTGACAATTTCGCTGCGAGATACCTTACTCTTTCTAGCAGGATTTGGCGTTAATTCCGGCGGCGAAACTTGAACACTTCCCCACTCATTCAAAAAGCTTTTCAGCAAAACCTCTTGCTGAGTGCGAAATGTCTCGACATTTGCCCCTCCATTCATAATCACAAACCACACAGTTTCTTGTTTTTGAGTTGGCAAAGCTCCGCCCAAAGCGCTAACATTATCCAACGTGCCCGACTTGACCACTGCTAATTGGGGTAGCGGCCGTTCTGATAGTATTCCTTCATCTTTCCCAACTACAGTTAAGACATCAGCAATTGTCATGCTGTAAGGTTCAAGATAGCGTTCTAAAGCTATAAACAACGCGCAAGCAGCCCGGGGAGAAATGAGATTTTCTTCGCTCAATCCCGAACCGTTGACGAGTTGAATTTCTGCGGGAGGAACTCCGGTTGCTGCTGCTGCTTTTTGCGCGACTGTTTTAGCGCCACCGACAGTATCAGCTAGCATATCTGCCATGAGATTGTTGCTGTACTGATTCATTTTTTTGATCAGTTCAGCGAGGGGCAAAGAATAATGTTTGACTAAAGGCTGCACGTCATTGGGAGATGCTGACAAAACTTTTACAGAACCCTCAATTGCTATTTGGGGTTTCGGCGTATTTGGAGGCAGGGTTTGATACTGGGCGGCGGCTTCGCTGGGCCAGATTTGACTGTTCAATCCTTGTTTGAGCAATTCTCCCGATTTGAGGGGATCAAGTTCAAAGTTCATGTAAAACTTATCGACAATTATCAAATTGCCACTGACTCGCTTGATCCCTTTTTGACTTAAGGCGTTACCAAGGGCGATCGCCTCTTCCCAGACAAACAACGGATCGGCGTTTCCCTGTATAATTAAATCGCCTTTTAATACGCCGTTTTCAATTTTTCCAGTTGTACCAATTAAGGTAATAAATTGATGTTCCGGCCCGAATTGTTGCAGCGCTACGAGAGATGTTGCTACTTTGGTAATAGAAGCGGCTGACAGAGGAACGGTACCTTGATGATTGGCTAGCAAAGTATTGCCAGATTGCATCCAGACGCCTTGGTTTTCTTTGGCAAAACCTTGGGCGGCCAACTCGTTGAGATATTGCTGGATTTTGGTATTTGTGGGGGTTTCGGGATTGGTAGCAGAGACTATTAATGGCTGCTGAGGCTGACTTGGTTTAACCGGCGGCGGGGAGGATTCAGCTACAGGAGAGGGAGATGCAAGTTGAGCTGATTCAGTAGCGGCGCATCCGGCAATAATTGTGAGAAGGGCGATCGAACTCGCAGCAGTCAAGTAGCGGTTTTTCAGCATTACTTTAATTTTTTTCATCATAATGTACGATCGTCTGTTCGGCACGCCCGATGGAAAGTTTAGCATTCTTCTCGCGCGTGGGGCGAGCCTCCGGATCTGCATTACCAAACTCCCGAACCGCTAAAATTGCCTATCTTCTTCCTTCTCCATCTTTCTTCGCGCACTTCGCGTCTTCGCGGTTGGTTAAATAGAGATTGTTTAAAGACTGCGGAATTTTATACCAATAGTCCGGACTGTTTTTAGTTCGTAGTCTGAAACCCTCGATTTTTCGTTGGTATCTCGATTGCCTTGGAGCCGGGAAACCCTTATTCTACGGTTGGTAATCAAAAACTGTTTGAAGTATTGAAATCTAAAATCTAAAATCTAAAATCTAAAATAGTCTGATCTTCAGCGCCTGGGGCCTTCACCCCAGGCCGATCGCTCTCACAAATTTAAGGGTAAACTGGTTTATCCGGCCATACTCCCTATACTCAGCGGCACCATTTCGCCGTGCATCGTCAGGCCTAATAACATCGGGCCGCCCGGTCGGATCAACTCTCCTGTAAGCGCGCAGCGTTCCTCCTGCTGTGCTGTGGCATTAATGCTAGCTCGAATATCCGATCGAGAAAACATCTGCCGATACTCTCCAGACTTCTGCTGCACGTAATTCCAGAGCAAATCTCGAATTAAAGCTTGATAGCCTTGATTGCCCGCGAGCTCTTTAAGTCTCTCCTTGAGCTCTCTTTCGAGTCGAATGCTGGTGACTTCCATTTCGGTGGTTGAGGTTCTAGGTAGGGTATGCATAATTTTTTCTCCGTGACGGGTGGACATATGTGTAATATCAGTGTAGTATGTTTACAGCTAGATTGAAAGCCTCTTAACCACCTTCTGCCGACTTTGAAATTTCTCCCCACCTACTCCACCTATCAACTGAAGTGCGATCGCCCCACGGGTCGCTCAGAGTCGTCACGGCACGTCTTTAGCAATGGTTTTGCGACTGTTGCAGCGACTTCGTGGGCGGGCTTGGGCCTAATAAAACCTGGTTATAGTGGATTAGGACAAATTGCAGAAATTAATGACAACGAGGTAGACCGGGACGGTCTGCAAGTGGCACAGCCATATCGAGAGAGGCGAAGCGGGAGGTACAGCTAAACTACTGTACCAAGACAGGATGAAAATTTGCATGAAAGCAGTTTTTCTGGCCCCCGCTTCTCTCGTAAGAGAAGCGGGGGCATTTTGATTGGATATTTGAGAAATTCGATCGGCTTGGGGAACTGGGAAAAAACCAGATGTAGCCAATGCTGACGAAGCAAGCAAGATTCAAAATCTAAAATCTAAAATCTAAAATCCAAAATCCAAATGAGGAGGAGCAAGCCGTGACCGTAGTAACTGATGTATTGAGGCAATCTGTGGTGGTATTTTCTCAGAATTACCTACCGATGAGCCGTGTCAACATCAAACGGGCGATCGTACTGTTGGTAACAGGCAAGGCTGAACCTCTTGATTTTAGCATTGGCAACGGCTGGCTGGTACGATCGCCCAGCACCAGCATCCACGTACCCGAACAAATCCGCTTGACTTTTGGTAACAGGGAACGCCTGTGGAAAGTGCCCCCGGTCAATCGCCGGGAAGTTCTGCGCCGCGATGCTCATTCTTGCCAATACTGCGGTAGCAATCGGCATTTGACGCTGGATCACGTGATGCCTCGATCGAAGGGCGGCCCGCATACTTGGGACAATGTGGTGACGGCTTGCGAACGGTGCAACTCTCGTAAGGGCGATCGAACTCCCGTAGAAGCTGGAATGTCTCTGCGAACTAAGCCGAAAGCCCCCATACACCCCACTGTTGCTTTTGCCGAACTGTTTTGGCACGAATATCAAATAGGGGAATAGGGCATGGGAAGAATTTTAGATTTTAGATTTTAGATTTTAGATTTTAAATTGATGCGTAATGCTCATCTAAAATCTGCCCTAAATCCCAATTCCAAATTCCCGATCGCCAATTTTCAATTACCAATTTTTAACTTTCAATTCCAAATTTAGGGCTGTCAATATGCTGAAGTTGACTTACACTGAAACGGGCTTTAACCTCGAGCGTTTGGCTCAATCTCCCGAACAGTTAGTGGCGCTGCGAGTTGTGCTGGCTATGCGAGTTGGTCAAAGCATCAGCGTCGAACCGAGCACTGCGGCATTTTTGCTGCCCGCGAATTTGCCGGCGCTGTCTCTGTTGGAATCTGAGGCGCGCCGAAACGACAATGATGCGATCGAGCTTTGTGTTGCTGATGCTGACTTTGTAGAAGTGACTCTGCGCGGTACGTGGATTTCTGATGCGTCTGAGGGGGCCCAGGGCGTGTTTGCGACTGTGTTGGGCGATCGGGCAGAGCTCTTGCTGCTCAAACTCTGGCTGGAAACTCAGGCTGCTGCGGAGGTTGTCGGGGAAGTCGGCGATTAATATCGGATGTGGAAGGAAGAGGGAAGAAGGAATAGGGAAGAAGCAAGAAGGAAATATTTTCTTCATATCGCACTCCCCCACTTTCTCCCCCTCTCCCGCCAGAAGCGCACTCAATTCCATTCTCCTTGCAGCCCAAAAGCAGCCCAATAATAAGGAGATTGCCATTCTGGAAGCTGTAGCACTTCGATTTGCGCCGATCGCAATGCCGCAGCAGGCGCCAACTTATCTTGGAGCATTTTTTTGTAAAATCGTGTCATCAACTCAGAAGTTACTTGATCCTCAACACTCCACAGAGAAACCACCACACGCGGCGCACCCGCATACATAAACCCTCTCGTCAAACCCACCAACCCTTCTCCTTTAACATCTTTTCCCAAACCCGTCTGACACGCACTCAGCACCACCAATTCAGCCGGTAAATTGAGATTAAAAATATCATTCAGTCGCAAGTAGCCATTTTGTAACGTACCTTTCTCATCAACCAAAGAAAGCACCAATCCCGATAATTCTGGATGTTTGCTATTAGCAAATCCGTGCGTAGCGAAATGAACAATGCGATATTGAGATAAATCAGGATCGGTTGCCGTGGTACGATTAGCCATAAAGTCAAACGCTTGTTTTTCCAAATCATCCGGTACCAAAGCCAAGATTTGCTCAGCTTCAGTTCGCGAGAAAGGTAGGCGAGTCCAATAAATGTTAGCCTCAGAGGCTGATCTCTGTAATTGTTGCGCTTCCACTGGCAGATTTTCAACAGTTTGATTCTTCGCTACAGAGGATGTACTCGTGCCTTTGAGCCGTTCATCGTCAGTGCTAAAAACTGGATCTGCAAACAAGGCGATCGCCTTTGGAGCCGGTTCACGAGTCGCCATATCCCGCCGCAGAATTGCTAAAGTTGAAGCAGAAGGCAGATTAACAATTTCATGCTTAACTATTAGCGGCGCTTCAGATTTTTCCAGAGTAAGGGCGCCAAAAGGAATGTATTGCAAGGCTCCATCCGCAACAATTAGCAAGCGCTTGTTGCCCAACTCAGAAGCAACCGGAGCGAGGATCGTTTGGCTCAGAAGTGCAGCAGATTCAGCAACCATTTGAGGAGAGGTTCTCGTGGTCTCTTTGGTTAAAGTATCGCGGAAATTCTTAGCCGTAGCTTCAATCTCGGTGCGAGAAGGGAGTTCGTAACTGGTGAAAGAAGTTTTCGTCACCGCCCACAAATAACTGCGCTCCTCACCCAGAGAATATTCTAAAAGTAGCGTATTGTCATCGAGTACCTGTTGTTGAATTTGTGGCAAGTTGAGAGGTTCGGGATATTTGAGGGCAGCGTAACGAGGACTGCTAGCGCGAATTTTAGCTTCTATTTGAGCAAGTTCCTTGAGAATCGTATCGATTTTTTGTTGAATTTCATTCACAGCTTCTTGGGTAGATTTAGCGATGACAATTTGGTATTTGCGAGTCTGAAAATCACTAAGTTGTTGTTGCAAATTTTGTTCTTGGGCTAGCAGTTGCGAGTCAACACCTTGGCGAATATTTGCGCTGGCTTCGCTAAGGAGTTCAAGCAGACTGCGGGCACGGGCACGTTCGCTAGCATGAAAGGCTTGTGCGTCGTAACCTTTATCGGGATTTTTCAGGTGCAGTTGCATCAACAAATCGATGTAAAACTGGTAATAATCTTGGTTGCGGGCAAAGTAAGACTGCCGCAGTTCTTGGCTACCGATTTGAGTGCGGAGGTTTTCAATAATATTAATTGCGGTTTCGATTTCGGTTTGGGCAACTGTGAGGTTATTTTGTTGGCGGTTTAAGATGGCTTGATTGTAGATGATGTGCGCTTCTTCTGTTTTGTAACCGAGTTGTTGGGATAGAGATAAAGCTTGGTTATAGTTTTCAATGGCGGTAGAACTTTGCCCTAAAGCAGCTTGTATTTTCCCCATTTGATTGAGGACTGTGGTTTCTTTTACTTTGTCGTTTAGGTGTCGGGAGATGCTCAGGGCTTGGTTGTACGCATTCAGGGCAGTTGACCATTCTTTTGAAGCGATGTAGGTGCTACCAATGCCAGTTAAGGCAGTAGCTTCTACTGCTAAATTACCTGCGGGTCGAGAGATGACTAGGGCTTTGTTGTAGGAGTCTAGGGCATTTTTCCAGTTTCCTGTAGCAGCGTGAATATTACCAATGTTGTTGAGGGTGTTGGCGACTGTCGCTTGGTCATTTAATTGATAAAATAAGGGCAACGCTTGGTTATAGTAATCCAGGGCTGTTTTCGGGTCAGCTAAATCAGTGTAAAGTTGACCGAGACTGTTGAGTAGGGCTGCTTGTTCTGTTTTAGCACCTGCTTGTTTTGATAATGGCAACGCTTGATTGTACGAGTCTAAGGCAGATTGAAATTGTCCGAAATTGACGTAAATCTTACCAATGGATAAGAGAGTCTGTGCAGCTTGGGCGTAGTTTCGCTCTGCACGATAGAGTGCGAGGGCTTCTTCTAACTTTTGAAGTGCGAGTTGTCTAGATTCGGCGGTTTCTTGGCTAGACAGTTGATTTCCCTTGAAAAATGCGACTTCAGCCGCAGAAACTTTGATTCCGGTGGCGATATCCCAGACACGGGCGGTTCTATCCCGACTAGCAGTCAGAATTTGGCGACCATCTGGGCTAAATACGGCACTTTCGACACTATCTTCATGTCCTCGGAAGATTGCTAACAAATTGCCTTGGTTATCCCACAGGCGGGCGGTTTTATCCTCACTAGCGGTGAGAATTTGGCGACCATCAGGACTAAATACGGCGGTGTTGACAGAACTGTCATGATCTCGGAATATGGCTAACAGATTGCCTTTGATATCCCATAGCCGGGAGAGTCTATCCCCACTGGTGATTAAAATTTGCCGACCATCCGGGCTAAATACGACGCTGCTGCTAGAACTAGAGCCTTTCTCTACATCCTTCTGCCCCCGAAACTCTGCTAGGAGATTGCCTTGGGTATCCCACAGACGAGCATACCCGTGGGAATCATTGCCGAGGGTAAGGATTTGCCGGCGATCGGGGGTAAAGATGGCATTATCAACCCACTCATGCCCCCGAAACTCTGCTAGGAGATTACCTTGGGTATCCCACAGACGGGCGGTTTTATCCGAACTGCTGGTCAGGATTTGAGTTCCATCTGGACTAAAGACTAGGGTGTTGACTTGATACTCATGCCCCCGAAACTCAGTCAGGAGATTTCCTTTGGTATCCCACAGACGGGCGGTACTATCTATACTAGCAGTGAGAATTTGATTCCCATCTGGGCTAAATACTGCCCTTGTAACAGAACCCTTGTGTCCTTGGAATTTTGCCAGGATATTACCTTTGATATCCCACAAGTAGGCAGTTTCATCACCCACTGCAAGGATATGTCGGCTATCGGGGCTAAATACTGGTCTGGAGAGCCTTTCTTTAGAAACTTGAAACTGGGTTAGAAGATTGCCGTTGGTATCCCACAGGTGAACCACTTTCTCGGTCGTGGTAAGAATATGGCGACTATCCGGGCTAAATACCGCACGCTGGACTTCCTGGTTCTCCTGTAACTCTGCCAGTTGAGCGTTATTTTGGGACAAGCTTTCCTGAAAGGTTTGTAGGGCAGCCATTTGCTCGGCTTGGGCAGTAATTGCCACTGACACATCCCACAACCGGGCAGTGCCTTCATTACCAGCAGTGAGAATTTGCCGACCATCTGAGCTAAAGACTGCACTGTGAATGGCACCTTCATGTCCCCGAAACACAGCTAAGAGATTACCTTTGGTATCCCACAACCGGGCGATTCCAGGGCCGAAAGTCTCACTGCTGGTCGTGAGAATTTGCCGGCCATCGGGGCTAAAAATTGCACTTCCAAGATGTGTTTCATCTACCCGAAACTCTGCTAAGAAATTGCCTTTTGTGTCCCACAGGCGAGCAGTTTCATCATTACTGGTCGTGAGAATTTGGCTGCCATCTGGGCTAAATACGGCGGTTTCCAGTCCCCGTTTGTGTCCTCGGAACTCAGCCAAGAGATTACCTTTGAGATCCCACAGACGGGCAATTTCATCATCACTTGCTGTCAAAAATTGACGACCATCGGGGCTAAAAACGACACTTTTGACGGCCTTCTCATGTCCGAGTGGGAATTCGGCTAAGAGATTACCTTTGGTATCCCACAATCGGGCAATTTTATCCTCACTGGCGGTGAGAATTTGGCTACTATCGGGACTAAATGTTGCACCGTTAACCATCCACTGCAATTCTTCTATGTCCTCAACTTTCCTGGGTACGCGCAACTCAGTGAGGAGATTACCTTGGCTATCCCACAAGCTAACCGGATAGCACTGACAATCGGTGGGGAGGATTTTGCTACCATCCGGGCTAAATACTGCATTGATGTGACTGCCCCCTTGCAATACAGAGAGAAGATTGCCTTTGTTATCCCACAAACGGATGTTCTCACCATTGGTGGTGAGGATTTGACTCCCATCTGGGCTAAATATGGCTCGATAGACGCCTTCTTCATGTCCTTTAAACTCTGCCAGGAGATTGCCTTTAAGATCCCATAATCGTGCCGTTTCATCTCGACTGGCGGTGAGAATTTGCCGGCCATCGGGACTAAAGACAGCACTGCTGACCAAACTTTCATGTCCCCGAAATATTGCCAGTTGAGCATTATTTTCAGACACACTTTCTAGAAGGGTTTCCCTAGCAACTATTTGCTCAGATTCAGCAGCAATTGAGGCTGAAACGTCCCACAAACGAGGCACGCGATCCCACCCGAAGGTGAGGATTTGCTTACCGTCTGGACTAAATACTGCACTCACTGCACTCTCATGTCCCCGCAACTTTGCTTTGAGATTGCCTTTGGTATCCCAAATTTGAGCAGTTCCATCTCGACTACTGGTTAGAATATGCCGGCCATCGGGGCTAAATCCTTGGACACCCCAGCGATAAACTTTATGTCCCTGGAATTCTGCTAAAAGATTGGCTTTAGTATCCCAAACCCTGGCTGTATCGCTACTAGCGGTGAGGATTTGCCGACCATCGGGACTAAATTCTGCACTGTAAACCGACTCTTTATGCCCCTGAAACACGGCTAACCCATTACCTTGGGTATCCCACAGACGGGCAGTTTTATCTGCACTAGCCGTGAGGATTTGGCTACCATCGGGACTAAATTTTGCATTAATGACACTATCCTTATGCCCTTGAAACTCTTTGAGAAGATTTCCGTTGATATCCCACAAGTAAACAATTCCATGGGAATCGACAGAAAGGATTTGGCGACCATCCGGGCTAAATACAGCTTTTGAGGAGACTAATCCGCCACTTGTTATCTTTTGATGACCTTGGAACTCAGCGAGGAGATTGCCGTTGATATCCCACAAATGAAATTTATCCCTAAAACCGGCTCGCTCGGAAAACCGACTAATGGTGAGAATTTGCCGGCTATTTGGACTAAATACGGCATTTATGACTTTATCGCCATTCTCAACCCCTCGGAACTCTTTGAGGAGATTGCCTTTGAGATCCCACAGGCGGATGGCTTCATACTCAGTAATGGTCAGAATGTGCTGGCTATCGGGGCTAAAGATAGCACGTCTGACTTCTTTGTCATGACCTCGAAATACCGTTAAATGATTGCCATTAATATCCCATAGACGGGCAGTTTCATCCTCACTCGCCGTCAAAATTTTACTGCCATCGGGGCTAAAGACAGCACTGGTGAGATCCGCCTCATGTCCTAAAAACACGGCGAGTTGTCCAGCAAATGCTTGTACTGGTTGTTTTATTCCTGATGGGTTAAGGTTTTCTGTTGTTGATGACTGAGACACTCTGGTAGTTCTGGGTTGGCCGCTGATGGGGATGCTGTAGGTGGTAGCGAATACAACTCCTATCACCAGAGGGAGACAGCGATGCACTTTTCGGTATTTATCTGGCAGCATAATTGTTTTTTGGGAGAGTTAAGAATTGGGAGAGGGGGGTCAACTAAACCTTTCTCTAGCGAATCCGTAAAAGCCAAAAGCTATAGTTTCTTTTTGGATAGGCAAATCTGCTTAGCGTTGGCTCATTTTTTACCGAGGTGATTAAAATTAAGATTGGCTGGGCGTTAGTTGTCAAAAAAAAATATTTATGTTAAAGAGAAACTCTATCATTTTTTATAATCTTTGTCTGTCATTGGCTGCGTCAACGGTGAGGAAAAGACTTTAAGGGATGTAACTTGAATCGGCGGCGGGGCGTTGGCTCGTCGATGTTATTATCTTTTGACCCACATCTGCGGAATGTGGGTTTTATGAACAGGCAAGATGCCTGTTCCACAAGAAAATTTATATTTTGTGGAACAGGCATCTTGCCTGTTGCTGACAATGATGCCAGATATCAGTAAGTCCCTTTAGGGTGTATAAATTATATTGAAGTAAATGCCGTTATCTTGCAGATTGTCGCCTTTATCGCTAATTCTCACCAAAGGAAAAGCGTAATCTACTCGCAGGTTCACCCGCTGTATTGGTTCCCAGATTACCCCCAAACCCAGACCTGCTAAAAATGTCTGATTGGTTAATGTATTAGGATTGTTCGCAACGTTCCATACGGTACCCGCATCCAAAAAAGGAGCCAATTGAAGTTTGGGATTTCCCGAAGCATCGCGTTGTAAAGTAATCCGATCTTCGATGGAAACTCTGAAGCCGTTATCACCAGAACGGACGTTTTGGCGATAGCCGCGCAAAGATTGTCCGCCGCCAATTACAAATTGCTGGGAAGGCAACAAACTATTAGCTGACAACTGTAAGTCTGCCTGCAAAATTAATAAATGTTTGTCATTCAATCGCTGTACTCGCTGCACTTGACCCAGCCAACTCAAAAATTGTCCGTCGGGATCGGAACCTTCGTTTTGAGTAGCATCAAACAAGCTAGTGCCGATTGTAAATTGCGATCGCACGGCCCAAGCACCCTGCGGGTCGCGCCGAATGTAGTCCTGTCCCAGCTTAATTGCACTCGTAGTGCTGACACCATTGGAGTCCGGGCCGGTGCCAAAAGGAAACGGTTCGCCTTCGAGAAAAGTTCTGCCTGTCTGATAAGTAAAACCAGCAGATAAGGCAAATTCTTCGATCGGCGTTCTCCGCAGCGGCTGGCGGTAACTAACTTCAAATAAATGCGATTTTCCCGAAATGTCAAAACGGTTAAAAGGTGCTTGTACGATACTGTTGCGATTCGGTGCCGCCCTCAATTGCAAAGTGCCGTTCATCGCATTTAGCGGCACGCGATAGCTAAAATCAAACACGTCTGAATCGCCGAGCGATCGATAATAAGCTGCTGCCAGTTCGTCGCCATTTCCTGTTATATTGCGGTGCCGCAAACTAACTCCCAATCTTTCGGAACCGACACTGGGAGGCGAGTAATTGTCAATGCTGAAAGTAGGTTGAAATGGATTAGCTTCCGAGACTCGGACGATCAGAATGCTCTCGGCTTCATTATCCCCGGCCCGCAGACTGGCTTCTACATTGTCAAATAAAGGATCGACTCGCAGCAGCCGGAGTTGGTCTTCTAATAAAGCTGTGCTTAAAGGCCTTCCGGCACCGAGTCGAATCCGGCTGCGGATGTAACTTGGATTCAATCTTTTAGTTCCTTCTACCTCAATTCGGGCTAGCTTGCCTTCAATCACTTGAATTTGGACTACCCCTGCGGTGATAGTTTGGGGCGGCAAGACTGCTCTCGAAGTGATGTAGCCACGATTGAGGTAAATTTCGGTAATTTTGTCGGCGATTTGTTTGAGCTGTTCTAGGGTGGTAGAACGGCCTTCTAAGGGGTTGACTAAGGCATTAATTTCGTCTTGGCTTAAAATTGTGCTGCCAACTACTTGAATTTTCTGCACATCAATTGGTGTATTCGGCAGCGTTGGGGGAACTGGCGACGGAGACGGCGGCGCTACTGTGGGCGGTACTTGGGGAGGTTCTGGGGAAGGCTGCGGGGCCGGTTGCAGAAATCGATCGCGATTGGGATCTGGCTGAGTCGGCGGCGACGGTAACAGCGGATTTGGTACTAGATCGCGGTTTAAGTCGGGCGGGAGGTTTCCCGGTGGCGTCTGCGGGTTCTGGGCTAAAAAATTACAATCTAGCGGGTTCTGACATTGGCGATCGTTGTCAACCAGATTTGTTGCTTCGGGCAAGAAGCCCGTACCACAATCAATCAAACTGCTTGTGGAACAGGCTTCTTGGCTGTTCTGTGCCCGGTTCGATGGTCTTTCTGGTTCAGGGTTGGTCTCGATCGCATCGGGAAGCTGATTTAAGTTTGTTGCTGTTTCATCCTGCTTGATTTCTAGTTTTTGCAGTGCTAATACTTGATTGCCCGTATCTGCTGAGTTGTCAGCGGCGATCGGCAACTGAGAAATATCGTTTGTTTGGGATATAGCTTTATTGGCGTAAAAGCAAGCCATCGGGAGCGCTGTTAGAAGTGAAATCCCCAACCGAAATAGTGCAATATTTGCATTCGGGCGCATAATTAATAATTTCTCTAAAATAAGTTTGTCGGCTGCTTGACTATGCCAGTTTATCATTTAGTATTAGGCGAAATTTGACCATCAAAATTTCCACCGCCCGCCTTTCCAGATGCCAAAAGTCCGAACTGCCGATCGTTACAAAAATTTTAATTTATTTAGGACGATCGACCAAACAACCCGCAACAGGCAAAAATCATTTGGGGCGCTGCCAAATACCGCGATCGAAACCGAGCTTTTCGTACTTGCTGCACCCCTCATACTATTTTAGATTTTAGATTTTAGATTTTAGATTTGGCAATGACTCGCCCAAAAACGGATACCGTGCCCCGAATGTTCATCAGTGTAGATCCTAAAATTTTAGACTCCTGTTCCTGCTCCCAGATTCAATGCAGCAAGTAAATCTAAAATCTCAAATCTCAAATCTCAAATCGACTGACTTATGGGTATCAGGGTTTGGGGTACGGGCCTACCGCTGCATTCTTTGCGTGAAGCTGGTATCGAATTATTTTCTTGTGATAGGTGTTAACTCACTTGCGACTAAGGGTTCTTGGGCTATTTTGCCGAGTTCGACTGAATTCAAAACTGCTGACCATTTGATCGCTAAACTGGCATCGCTGGGAGACTGGATACGCAATTGAGCTAGAGTTGCCAGGTACTCGTACCAGAGATTTTGTTGGGCGAAGATGCTGAGCTTGGTGAGATCGGACGATCGATCCAACTCTGTTTTCACGGTTGGGGCGACTGCGGTGCGGTTGATCCACCCGGAAACGAGAACATCATCTTTTGTATTTTTTGGGTTGCATTTGATAGTAAAGTACCATTGATAGTTTTTGCCAACTTCCAAGGTTGGCGAGTTGTCGTCGGAGTCGAGGCTGACGCTAACTACACCTGCACGGCTAGTTACCATGCGAAAACTTTTTTTGTATAGTGTTTTGTCCCTTTCGTCTGCTAACTCAAACTGAACTGTTTTGTCTAGGGCTACGGGAAGGTAGTAGAAAAATGTTGGCTTTGCTGATATGGTTTGCCCCATAGTTGATTGGGGAATCAAGGCAGTTAAGGCAGTGGTGGCCGTGGGGCATTCTAAGCCACGGGTTCCTCCCCCTTCCCGCCTTCCGGGTACTCCGTCCTGTGGCGGTTGAAAGCTATTCCAGGCGGATCCCAATTGCTCGCTGTTGGGTCTACTTCCGCTTGCTTGGGCGGGTTGAACTGTTTGCCAGTTGAGGGGTAGCTGCGGTGGTGATGCGCGCTGGACAATGTTTGCGGGGCTGTTGAGAGCCTCTGCTGGTATTAAAAAACTACCGGCGGCCAGTGCCTTTAAAGACAGAATTAAGGAAAGAGCACTGATATTTAGAGCAGACTTCAAAGCCATGACGAACCTGCCTTCTGATGAACCTAGGAACTTTATCGCACGGTTTTATTCTATCCAAGGTTTTGACCGATATAGTAATCTGTTGTACTTAATTTATATCTTCAGGCAGATACGATTATTTGGGTCGCTCTGTTCAACATAGAATTCTCTGTCGCGTTTGTCAGTGGTAGCTTAGTAGTTATACTTACTTCCATTCACAGCAGCAGGTTGGGTTGAGCTTGTTAAACCCTAATATTCGGGGTGTTTTAACTCTAGCAAGAGGCTACAACGCGTCTTTTGGTAAAAACACCTGGTTGATGCGTCAGTCCTGGATATCAGGAAACTCGGCAATTTTGCTGGTGAACCTCAAGCGATCGGCTACAAGTTACAAATCAGTTTTTGTGTACAATACCGGCAAGAAATTTAGCATGAATCTCGATTCACCTGTTCTCTCGGACAAACAGCCTTCGGGGCTGCGGATGGTCAGACCCATCGGAGTCTTGGCACTGCACGGCATTGCTTTTTTAGGAAATAGGTTGTTCGCTGTCGATCGCGCCGAAGGGCTGCTATTGGAGATCGATCGAGAAAGTGACAACACTACTGTTTTGAATCCTTATCAAACGGCTAAGTTTGCCGGCGCAACGGGGCTGGCTATTTCGGAAGATACTCTCTGGTTTGCGCGGGATGAGGATATTTGTTGCTGTCGGGGCGCAATTCTGGACGGGGCGATCGCTGAACTCAAACCGGAACATTTTGTTTCGCTTTCTTATCCTGCTGACGGGATTGCTGTGTGGAAATCTACGCTTTATGTGACTTGCCAGAGATTGGGCTATATTCTGGTTTTTGACCTGAAAACTGGTCGGGAAATTACTCGGTTTTACGCCCCCGGTATTGGGGTAGAAAATATCACAGTCCGGGATGAGGAAATTTGGGTTTGCGACAAGACTGAGCAAACTGTTTACTGTTTGGAACGGGGAACTGGGGAGATTAAATTTAGTGTTTTGACTCCCTTTGAGTCGCCTTCGGGTTTGGCTTTTCACAAGGATTCCGAAACGGGGGAGGAGGTTCTGTACGTGGCTTATGCCGGGGATGAACTTTACATCCGGGATGACCCGAATTCGGAAGATCCTTTTCAGTTGACGAAGCGCGATCGCACTTTTATTCAGCCTTTGTCTTTTCACTACAATGAAGCCGATCGCTACGCTTTGTCAAACGGTTTTTTGATGGAAATGTCTTATGTGGAGGAACTGTCTCCTCTCGATGAGGTAGACATCGAAAATTTGGAGTGGCGGATTGCTTTGCCTTCGCAAACTCACCGGCAAAAGGTTAGGAAAATTACGCCGATTGGAATGCCTTTTACTGAGGAAATTCAGGAAGGGGAACGGGTGGCGGTGTTTAAGTTCGATCGGCTGCACCCTGGGGAACGCCGAATTTTTGGCTGGAAGGCTTTGTTAGAAGTTCGATCGATTAAGTATCAGTTGTCACCGAGGGATGTGGAAAAGATTCCGAAGCTGTCGCCGGAGTTTGCAGCTAAGTATTTGGTGGATAATGACAATTTGGCGATGGATACGGAAATTGTGCGATCGGCTGCTGTGGCTGCCATTGGCTCGGAAACTAACATTCTCAGGCAATTGCTGAGCATTCGTAATTTTGTTTACGATCAACTTTCTTACGGAATTAGGCCTCACATTGACACTCCCGATATTGTGCTGCGCCGTGGTATCGGTTCCTGCGGCGAATACGTGGGACTTTTGTTAGCTTTGGCTAGGTTAAACGGGATTGCTTGCCGCACGATCGGCCGCTACAAGTGCCCCGCTTTTGGTGACAGAAAAGGTGTGTCGCTGGAACCGGATTTCAATCACGTTTGGCTGGAGTTTTACATTCCGGGTTTTGGCTGGGTGCCGATGGAATCTAATCCTGATGATATTCAAGATAGAGGCCCTTATCCGTTGCGATTTTTTATGGGTTTGGCTTGGTATCACGTAGAAATTGGCAAGGGAATTCGGTTTCAAAGTCTCACTAGCGGCGGTCTTCCTTTAAATAAGGAGGAGGTTTCCGTGGGAAGTCTGGCAATTAATCATGTTAGGTTTACCATTTTGTCAGAGTTGCCAGCAGTTTGAAGGGAGTGTTAACAGTTAACAGTTAGCCGTCTAAATTCAACTGTTAATTGTTAACATTTTTCATCTAAAATCGAAAGTAGAAAATGTAAAATCAGAGGAAGAGGGGTTGTGGAATTTTCGATTGCTAATTTTCTCGTTTTAGTGGCCTTTGTACTACTGCTGACAGTGACTGGTGGGGTGGCTTATTTGACAGCGGTTGAGTGGCGCGATCGCAGGCGGTTAGATAAGGCTAAACGGAAAAAAAAGTAGCTCTTTGCTGTTGACAAAGTGCATTTTTTATGATAACAAGCAAGGCGAGCGGGTTGGCTCGCCTTGTTTTGTGATTTGAGGTATTTTCACCGCAGATGATATCAAGTTTGGTAACATAAACGTTGTAGGTTCGTAGTGAGGACTTGAGTTTTCATACAAAACTATGATTCCTATCGTTTCCGGTTGGATCGGAAGGATTTAACCACAGAGAACGCAGAGAACACAGAGGGAGATAAGAGAGATGAATAATTCTGATGAAGCGTGGAGTTGAGACCGCGGGCGGGACGCCCGCGACACAATAAAAACACTAAAATAAACACAGATGAAAAAGGGAATTTTGGAGTTGATATCTTAAGTCCACTGTCGGAAAAATGTATTTTCTTGCCAAGCGGCGGCGGTGCGTTTTTCAAGTGCTGCCATTTCTGTTGGGTTCAGGGGTTTGAATGCTTGGGCGACTTTTAAGTTTTCTTCTAATTGCTTTACTGACTCGGCGGCGATGACGCAGCAGTGCACGCCGGGAAGTGAAAGCGTGTAGCCCATTGCTTGGTGCATTCCATCTAAAACACCGTTCTGAAATAATTTGCCGTAAGCTGGTATTTTCATGGCTATGACGCCGATGTTTTTGGCTTTGGCCACTGGTAAAGCGCTGGTAACAAAGGAGCGCGGGTGATGTTTTTCGGCGGCGTTGAGGCAGATTAATGTTGTGTCAAAAGGATAGCGTTCCAAGCCTGCAGCAATGATGGCTGGTTCGTGGTGTCCGGTGATGCCGGAAAAACGAATTATTTTTTGCTGTTTGGCTTCTTCGATCGCTTTTATTGCTCCTTTGGTACTGAAAATTTGGTCTAATTCTGTTTGGAATGAGACGTGGTGGAGTTGCCACAAGTCTAGCCGATCGGTTTTCAATCTTTTGAGCGATTGCTCTAAGTCTCTCCACGCACCGTCTCTGTCTCTGGCGGCGGTTTTTGAGGCTAGGAATAGGCGATCTCGATATGGTGGCAAAACTTTGCCTAAGTTTTCTTCGCTGGGCCCGTAGTCGGCCGCCGTGTCAAAATAGCGAATGCCTAGTTCGATCGCCCGTTCAATTTGCGCCGCTGCTTCTGCTTCTCTTCCCGGCTGCGACAGCGGTGTTTGTCCGGCCCCCCCCAAACCGAAAATCGGCACTTTCACGCCGGTGTTGCCTAAAAGTCGTTCTGGCATTTTTACTGTGGCGGCCGCCTGGTTATTGGGTGCGGCTATGATTTCCCGATCCTGCTGTTCGATCGCCTTAGCACCTGCAATGCCGCTGGCAACAGCTATACTGCTCAATATAAAATGGCGGCGAGTCTTTTTGCGGGTCATTGTTTCCGTCTCCTCAGAATATGTAAGTATAATTTAACCTGAAAGTTAAATGAAGTCATTAGTCATTAGTCATTAGTCATTAGTCATTAGTCATTGGTTATTTGTCCTATGTTTCTTGTTAGTTATTCGTTCTAATAACCAATAACCAGTAACCCATGCCCTATGCCCCATGCCCCATGCCCTATGCCCTATGCCCCATGCCCCATGCCCTTGTCAATTATCCATGCGCGAATCAGTTCGTTTATCTGTTCTGGTACTTCGTCGTGGGGACAGTGACCGGCTTTGATAAAGTGTTCTGTTAACTGCGGATAGTGTTTGCGAAATTTGGCGCTTCTTTCTGTGGAATTCATCCACGGATCGCCTTCTCCCCACAGCATTAGCAACGGGCTGGTTAATTGACTCAGCAATACGTCAATTTTTTCGCCTTGGGGTGTTCGGAATACGGAGGCGAATACTTTGGGGGCACCGGGATCGCAGGAGGGAAGGTATATTTCTTCTACTAATTGGTCTGTGACGGCGCTTTGGTCGAGATAAACTTTTTCTAGGGTTTTCCGAATTGTCGATCGCTGGCGCACGTACTGGAACAGCAGAAAACTTGCCCAATCTTGCTGAAATAAGGTTTTAGCTACTGCAGATATGGCTTTTTGCAAGGGCGGGGCTTCGGGTGCGGGCTGCGGTTCGCTGAAGGGGCCGGCGCTGTTGATTAATATGAGTCCGGCTGCTGATTCGGGGCGCCCTGCTGCTACACACAAGGCGGCGTAGCCTCCGAGGGAGTTGCCTGCTAGTACGGCGGGCCGGCCGATGATGTTGGTGATAAAGTCGTGGAGTTGGTCGCGCCAGAGGTCGCCGCTGTACTGTAATTCGGGTTTTGCCGATCGCCCGAATCCCAAAAGGTCGATCGCCCACACTTCAAAGTCTTTGCTCAGGCCGCTGATATTTTTGCGCCAGTGGTCTGTGGAAGCGCCAAAACCGTGAATTAACAGCAGGGGAGGGCGTTCTGGATGCCGATCGCTGGATCGAACGTAGTATACTGAATGCCCTCGCCACTGCCAGTAAGTGCCAGCTATGGGGGCTGCGGTGATGGCTGGGGTTGTTTGCATAGTGTAAAGAAATAATTATTTACTTTAACTATTGTATCGCGACATTCAGATTTATATAGTTTTACCAAGGAGCAGAAGTTGCGCCAGCAAAGGATTGGTCAATTTGGGCGAGTTGAGATATCGGGTTCTCACGCACTCAGAATTAATAAGTTTTGTAACGAATATTGATTTTGTGAGGGGCGCAGCAATGGGAGATATTTGACCCGATCGCATTTTGGATAATAAATTGGGTTTTGGCTGCAACATACCTAGGTATGATGATTTTGCTGTTTGGCGGCAAAAGCAAGTTCTAGGCGATGGCGCTTGCCTAGGGGCTGCGAGGGTCGAACCTGATGGGCGAGGGTGAAGGGATCGACTTTTTTATAGTTATTGGAGAGCTTTTCCAGGTGGGGATCGTTTGTTCAAGAGGTGTTGACGGCTTCGAGGATGCAGCTAGTGGTTTGGTTGCTAGCTGGCAAAAGCTGAGCTCAAAATTTCGCTGCTGGGAGAACTTATAAGTAAAATTACTGATGGTTCTCTGCAGAAGTTTCTCAGAATCGCTGAATATTTTGTGACGTGGTTTGCTGTTCTTAATTGCTTGGATACTCTAAGATATAAGTAGAGCTGCGCCGCTCAATTAATTAGCATTTTGAATACTAGGGAGCCAACTATGCAGGGTGTGAACTTTATCCACCTGAAAGTTAGGGAGTTTTCTGAGTGATTGCTATTTCACCTCGTCCCGTCGGACGCAATTGGATTACTATTAGCTTCGCTTCTACTCTATACCTTTGTCCTATTTTGGATCTGCTCCTAGCAGAGGTGCCAGAAATCTGGCAAGCCCAATTGCGGTTGGGGCTTCAAGAAGCTTTGGTAAATGCTGCTAAGCATGGAAACAAATTAGATCCAGGTAAAACTGTTGGAGTCCGTTTTTCGATCGTCCAAAACCAATATTGGTGGGTGATATCGGATGAAGGTTCTGGCTTTAAGGCCCCTTGCAGTTGCAACCTTTATACCGATGATTGCGACAATCTCCTCGCAGAGGAGGTTGCAGATAACTCTGCACTACCCCATGTGGAACAGGAATGTGGTAGGGGGTTGTTTATTCTTTACCAAATATTCGATCGGGTAGAGTGGAATTCTCAAGGTACCGAGTTACGGCTGTGCAAAGAACTTCCCAGTCGGTATCGGCTGCCGGGGTTGCGCTAGCACCGCTATGAAAGCAGCAGTTTTCACCTCAGCTAGACCTGGAAATTTTTTCGTTCCCGGACTGAAGTTTGCAGTGAGAATTTGAACGCTATGGCTATTGATAGCTGATCGTAATGCAAAATGTGAGTTTTGAGTTAAAAAAGTATAAATCTTTTGAACTCACAATCGCGCTGCTCGATCGAGCGGCGCGATTGTCTAAGTTTTGAGCAACTACTCAAGCCAAAACTCCAGAATCAAAACTCAAAATCATTTGCCGTGGGTGGGACAGGGAGGAGCAGATATCGATCGATCCAGCCATCCTGCCGCTTGGTTTAAGCGCGGGAGAGCTTCTTCGGGCTGTTTTTTGAGCAAAAAGACCAAAGCGGCCGCAGCTTGCTCGCAGGCGCGCGCGGAACGGTTGGCTTTGAGGCGATGCCAATCTTTTTCGGGGATGGCGAGGCGCGCGGCGAGAGCTTGGGCTAGTTCTACCGTACTCAGCTCGTTGAGGTTGACAGTTTGGGTTGTTTGTGTAGTTTCAAGCATAATTGGCAATTATACGGATTTGGCTGCCGTTTCAGAATTTTAAAAATATACTGCATATAATAACAACTTAATTGGAAATCGGTTTTTTTTATTATTATTGTCAGGTTTGCAGATCGAAATGCCTCAACAGCCGTCAGAGTTAAATCCCGAAGAGCAAGAAAGTGAGTTTGTTCAAGCGATCGCAGCCGTTGAGCGATCGCTCGCAGCAGTCAAAGAACGGTACACTCAAATTCAGGTCGATCGACAGCGCCAAGTCGAACTCGGTCATCGGCGCGAAGAAATCCGCCAGTCCAAGCGCCCAAATCCATTGCCGCAACTCAAAAAAGAATTGCGGGAAATTGAGCAAGAATTGGAAACTATCGAGTTGAATTTAGAAAGCAGCCTGTTTTCGTGGGGAAGCATAAAACAACCTTTTTGGCAAGCAGTTCGGTTTGGGGGGCTTGGCATTTTGATCGGTTGGATTTTGAAATCCTATGTCGGTTGAATTATGTTATGATTTTTGATTTTTTTTTACCGCAGAGGGCGCAGAGGGCGCAGAGGAAGAGAAAAGAGAGAATTATGGTGCAAAATATTAAATAAACGGGAGTGGATATGACAAATCAACGGATTGCAGCAATTTTGCGCGCTGGTGAACCCGACGAAACGGTAACTGTTCAAGGCTGGGTTCGCACTAAGCGCGAATTGAAAGATTTTGCCTTTGTCGAAGTCAACGATGGTTCGGCGATGGCTAACTTGCAAGTAGTCATAAATTCCGATTTGCCAGATTTTGAAAATGTACTGAAACAACTGAATACAGGTGCATCTCTAGAAGTGTCGGGTGTGCTGGTAGCGTCTCCCGCAAAAGGACAGCGAATTGAGTTGAAAGCTTCACAAGTACAAGTTTACGGTGATGCAGACCCGCAAACTTATCCCCTGCAAAAAAAGCGCCATTCCTTTGAATTTTTGCGGACAATCGCGCATTTGCGGCCGCGCACAAACACTCACGGTGCTGTCTTTCGAGTCCGCAATGCTTGTTCGGCGGCGGTACACCAATTTTTTCAAGAACGCGGTTTTTTGTGGGTTCATACTCCGATTATTGCTGCTAGCGACTGCGAAGGTGCGGGGGAAATGTTCGCCGTTACTAACTTTGATTTAAAGAATGTGCCACGCACTGATTCGCAAGAGGTTGATTATGCTAAAGACTTTTTTGGAAAGCGCGCCTATTTAACAGTTAGCGGCCAGTTGGAAGCGGAAGTTATGGCGATGGCTTTCGGAAATGTTTACACTTTTGGCCCGACTTTCCGAGCGGAAAATTCTAATACTTCGCGGCATTTGGCGGAGTTTTGGATGATTGAACCGGAGATGGCTTTCTGCGATTTGCAGGGAGATATGGATTTGGCTGAGGCGTTTTTAAAGTACATTTTTAAATACGTTTTGGAGCATTGCCCGGAAGATATGGAGTTTTTCAACGATCGCATTGACAAAACGGTTTTGGCTACTGCTGAAAATATCATTAATAATCAGTTTGAGCGGATTACTTATACCGAGGCGATCGCACTTTTGGAAAAAGCCGACAAAAAGTTTGATTTTCCGGTAAGTTGGGGCTTGGATTTGCAGTCGGAACACGAGCGTTATTTGGCTGAGGATTTGTTTAAAAAGCCGACCATTGTCAGCGATTATCCCGTCGGGATTAAAGCATTTTATATGCGTTTAAATGAGGACGAGAAAACGGTGCGAGCAATGGATGTTTTGGCTCCTAATATTGGGGAAATTATCGGCGGTTCGCAGCGGGAAGAAAGGCTGGATGTGTTGGAGCGGCGCATGGAAGCCCAGGGTATGAATAAGGAGGAATTGTGGTGGTATTTGGATTTGCGCCGCTACGGCACTGTACCTCACGCTGGGTTTGGTTTGGGATTTGAACGGTTAGTGCAGTTTATGACTGGAATGGGGAATATTCGGGATGTGATTCCGTTTCCGAGATCGCCTTTGAGTATTGATTTTTAGTGTAGGATTGTGTGGCAAAGAGGAGGGACACGGCATTGCCGTGTCCTTACCCAGATCGGCGACTCCTAATCACAAATAAATTAAGTCGCCGAGGGAATTGTGATATCAACAGATTGCACTTTGACCGAAGTTCCCAAACTCGATAACGGCGGTTCAATTGCCGCCGTATTTCCCACTACTAATGTTACCAGATTCTCCGGTTTCAAATAAGTCTGAGCTACGCGCTGCACGTCGGCAATTGTTGCTGCTTCGATGCTGCGGCGGTAGCGAAAAATGAAATCTTCGGGATAACCGTAGTATTCGTAGCGGATTAATCGCGACAAAGTTTGACTGGGATTTTCAAATTTGAAGATGAATGAATTTAGGGTGGAATCTTTAGCAAAAGCTAATTCTTCCTGGGTAATTGGTTCGGTGCGGATACGATCGATCTCGGCGCGAATTGCCTGGATAAACGGTACGGTGGCATCTGATCGCGTTTGGCCTCCTGCGACAAACACCCCCGGATAGTCATATCTCGGACTCCAAGCCGCGTATACTGAATAAGCTAAGCCTTGGCGCGATCGCACGTTATTGAACAAACGGCCGCCGAAACCGTTGAGAACCCCGTTCATTACGTCCAAAGCACCGTAATCTGGACTGC
The DNA here is from genome assembly GCF_036705565.1 of Microcoleus sp. AT8-B5. NCBI lineage: Bacteria > Bacillati > Cyanobacteriota > Cyanophyceae > Oscillatoriales > Microcoleaceae > Microcoleus > Microcoleus sp. AT8-B5. The sequence goes on along the minus strand of NZ_JAUBUY010000029.1, from coordinate 14,304 downwards.
TGAGCATTCCGCCCAAATGTCCCATTTGCACGTAACTTTGACTTAATTGCGGCTGATTTACTAAAAATATGCCGCCGTCCTTTGCTGGCGATACGGTTGGTAGAGCAGGCACTTCTGCACTTTGATTCGGTTCCCAGTTGCCGAATTTTTCCTCGACGAGCGATCGCATTTTAGCTGTATCAAAATCGCCAGCAATACCCAAAATCATATTCTTGGGATGGAAATATTTCTGGTAGAAACTCACCACATCGTCGCGGGAAATATTGGCGAGGGTTTTGTATTCTACCGTGCGCGCGTAAGGACTGCGATCGCCATAAATTAACTTTTGAAACTCGCGGCCGGTAATATCGTTAGGATCGTCATTGCGGCGGGCGATCGCACCTTGAGTTTGGTTCTTCGCTAAATCTAACTTTTCCTGAGCAAACATTGGCTCCCGAATCACTTCCGCAAATAAGTCAAACACGGGTTCCAAATCTTCAGCTAAAGCACTAAAATTAGCCGTGCCAGAAGCAACATCAATCCCCGTTTCTACCGAAGCTGCTCGCTGTTCTAGCAACTGATTTAATTCATCAGCAGTATGCCGGCTAGTACCGCCAGTTCGCATCACTTCTCCCGTCAAACCTCCCAATCCAATTTTATCGGCTGGTTCAAAACGATCGCCCGTGCGAAATAGCGCCGTTCCCCCGACTAACGGCAATTCCCGGTCTTCCATAAGATAAACCCGGATACCATTTTTCAGCTCGAAGCGAGTATATTTAGGCAGTTTAATTTCGGACAGCGGGGGAAATGTTAATTCGTCGTAGTGTTTCGGTGCAGCAGCAAAGGAAGGTAACAAATTAAACGTGCCCAGTGAAACTGTAAAAAAGCACAGCGATAGCAGAAATAACTTTACTTTTTTCAGTATCAATTTAGTCCTTTTCATTCTTTCTCCTAAGTTTCCTATTGTGACATAGCGAGGCAGAGCCTCTGGATCTGCGTTCCCCGCCTCTGCCCAAGGCGTGACAACTTAACGTTAAACCTACCGTCTCTCTTGTTTGTCGCGAACTGCAAGATCCCCCCTAACCCCCCTTATTAAGGGGGGGACAAGAGTGTTCTCAAAGTCCCCCTTCTTAAGGGGGATTTAGGGGGATCTAGATTCGACTAAAAGCGACATTTATTATGGGTTTTAGTCTTAAGTTGTCAGGAAGGGGCAGAGCCTGAAAACGAGTTTTTCTTCCTTCTTCCTTCTTCTTACAGAGGCAAAAGCTTACCAATCGTGCGATTTTCCGGGCGGAAAGTTGCCTGAGCGACACGCTGAATGTCAGCGGGAGTAACAGCCGCGATCGCATCCAATTCCTTAAACAAATTTCGCCACGAACCGGTGTTTACTTGATAGTCCACCAGCGAAAATGCCATGCCCATATTAGAATTGAGCGATCGCAACAAATCGGCTCTCGCCTGAGTTTTCACGCGCTCCAATTCCAAAGCAGAAACCGGCTCTGTTTTCAGGCGCTCGATTTCCTTCCTCAAAGCGGAGGCTACTTCATCAACCGTGCGGCCCGGAGCAGTTTGAGCGTAAAATAACATCAAATTCGGATACTTTTCCCCAGGATAACCACTGAAACCTTGAGCAGCCAGCGCCAATTGCTGTTGTTCTACCAAAGATTTATAGAGCCGAGAAGTGCGGCCATCGCTGAGCAAAGAACCAATCATTTCATAAACCGCATTGTCGGGATGATTCATCGCCGGTTTGTGGTATCCTTCCAAATACCAAGGTTGAGTTTTTAATTGCAGCGTCACTTCCTTAGTTTGCGTTTGGGGAGGTTCGACAATCTGCAATTCTGGAGGCTCTGGTGAAGCCTTGTAACGGCCGAAATAAATTTGAGCGAGTCGCTTCACCTCCGAAGCTTTCACGTCTCCTACCACTGCCACAGTCAGCTTGCTGGGGACATAGTGAGTATCGAAAAACTTCTGCACGTCGCTGCGGGTGAGGTTTTTAATGTCTTCAGTGTAGCCAATTACGGGGCGACGGTAGGGATGAACAGAGAAAGCTTTGTTGGCAAAAGCTTCAACCATTTGTCCGATCGGAGAATTCTCGGTTCGCAGCCTGCGCTCTTCTAAAATTACCTGTTTTTCTTTGTAAAATTCCCGAAATACTGGTTCTAGAAATCGCTCTGATTCCAGCGACATCCACATTTCTAACTTATTAGCTGGCAGGCTGTAAAAATACATCGTAGCGTCGGTGGAAGTAGCGGCATTTAGTCCGACTCCGCCTGCTTGTTCGACTATTTTGCCCAGTTCATTGCGCTTGACAAATTGCGACGCTTCGGCTTCAACTTTGTCAAATTCTGCTTTTAATTGGGCGACTTCTTCAGTTTTGCCGCTGGCCTTGGCTGCTTGCATTTGCTCGAAGAGTTGGTCTTGTTTTTCTAGCAGCGGCTTTTCGGCTTGGTAGTCGGTAGTGCCGATTTTTGGCGTGCCTTTGAAGGCTAAATGTTCGAGATAGTGAGCGACTCCGGTTTGGCCGTCGGGTTCGTTTGCCCCGCCGACATCGGCGTGAATCAGAAACGATGCTACGGGCGCTCTGGGCCTTTCGAGTACGATGAATTTCATGCCGTTGTCGAGCTTAAATTCGCTGACTTGGCTGATTACTCGATCGAGCGACGGTTGAACAGAGACTGCTTGGGAGCCGCTAGCAGGGTTGGGGCGGGCAAGGGCTATTTCGGGGGAAACTCCCCACCACAGCAGTACAGCGGCCAGCAGGGAGGCAATGAATCGAGTTTGGCTCACGGGCGATTCCCTAGGGGATAGCTTCGCTTCACGGGGTTTTTGGAACTGCGGGGTCATTCGATTTTAGATTTTAGATTTTAGATTTTGGATTGTCAAACAAACAATGTTTGTGCTCGGTGGCCAGAGATTCTTTTCTCAGGATAAAGATTTTTTGAGGCATAAGCGATCTGTTGCGCCGCAGATGTTAGGCTGATACAGCAAATCTCAAAAAGGGTCATTCGATTTTAGATTTTAGATTTTGGATTTTGGATTGTCAAACAAAAAAATGTTTGCCCTCAATGCCAGAGATTCTTTTTAAAACTTAACATCAATTAGTCCCTCAGTCCAGCTCCCGTAGTTCCAAGTAGCAAATTACCCATTGCAAAGCCATGCGAATTTTTAATCAGTCTCCTCCTTCTGAAACAGAAACCAAGAAGCGGATTTTACAAGCCGCTCAGCGGTTGTTTGCCCGCAGCGGATACGACGGGACGACAACTCGCGATTTAGCAGCAGCGGCGGGGGTGGCCGAGGGTACGCTTTTTCGGCATTTTGATAATAAAAAAGCGATTTTGATTGAGGTGGCGACGGAAGGATGGGTGGAGTTGCTGACGGATTTGCTGACAGAATTAAGCGAGATGGGCAGTTACAAAGCAGTGGCTCAGGTGATGCGGCGACGGATGCTGAATATCCGCGAGAATAGCGACATGATGCGGGTGTGTTTTTTGGAGGCACAATTTCACCCGGATTTGCGCGACAGAATTCAGTTGGAAGTCATCGGAAAAATGAGCGATGTGGCTGAGGCTTTTTTTGAAACCGCGATGGAAAAAGGAGTTTATCGGAAGATGAATCCGAAGATTGTCGCTCAGGTATTTTTGGGAATGTTTGCAGTCGCGGGTTTCAGTCAAAATACGATTATGGAGCCGAATGCTTCGCCCCAGGAAATGCAGGAAATGGCCGAAGGACTCGCAGATATTTTTCTGAATGGGGTTTTGCAGAAAGATGAATAATTAGTCATTAGTTATTAGTTATTGGTTATTTATTGGTTATTGGTTATAACCGACATCTTGCAGCAATATCAATAAGAGGATTTTTCGTGGGGTCTGGCGGGTTTATAGAACCTATTTGCAAGCTTTAAGGCTGTTGGCGAACCCGCCCCTACGGCTAATTGAGAATGGTGCAATATCTCAGTTATAACCAATAACCCCTCACCCATCCCCAATCCCCAATTACTCTATAAATTCGTACATTTGCTGTACCCACTTCTCCCGATTATTCTGCCATTCATCCGTCACTACTTCCCAAGTTGTATTGCTTTCAAGTTCCAGCAAGAGACTTGATACTTCTTCCAGCGTCGATGCTATATGACATTCTTCTACCCAACTTTCACGGATCATTTTCCAGAGACTTTGTACTGCTTCTCGCTGATAATTTGATTCTAATTCAACTAGCAATTTGGCTAGGTGTTTTTCGTCAATTGCTGCTGACACCTCGCTCATCCAACAGTCGCGACGTTCTTTCCATTCTTCCGTCACTGCATCCCCGTTTAGGTGGGCTTGAAACTCTAACAGTAATTGGTTTAGTTCTACCATATTAAATTTTGTCTTGTTTGCAGTTGGTGCTATTTTTGTACAAATTTTATTGATTTAGACTCTTGGTTTTTTATAGTGAGCGATGTGGCTGAGGCTTTTTGGGAAACGGCTCAGGTATTTTTGAGAATGTTTGCAGTGGCGCCCTTCAGTCAAAATACGATTATGAAGCCGAATGCTTCTCGGCAGCAAATGCAGGAAATGGCTGAAGGACTCGCTGATATTTTTCTGAATGGAGTTTGGCAGAAAGATGAAGAATTAGTGATTAGTCATTAGGAAATGTTAGAGTCTGAAAACGCATATCTACAGGCTCTAAATCCTCGAAACTACTCCTTAAACTTGTGCATTTGCTGTACCCATTTCTCGCGATTCTGCTGCCATTCATCGGTAACCGCTTCCCAATTGGTATTGGTTTCAAGTTCCAGCAATAAACTTGATACTTCTTGAACAATCGATGCTGCCAGACATTCTTCTACCCAACGGTCTCGACGCTGTTGCCACTGAATATCCACCGATTCCCACTGCAAGTTAGATTCCAATTCAACTAGCAATTCTGCTAGATATGTCAGGTTAACTGATGCTGCCACATCGCTAACCCAACTTTCCCGGCGGTCTATCCATTCTTTTGTCACTCCTTCCCATTTGAGGTTGCTTTCAAACTCTAACAGTAACTGATTTAGTTCTACCATCTTAAATCTTGGGTTTTTTGTAGTTTGTGCTACAATTATACCAAAATTTTCACTAAACAGAGTGTTAAGTTTTTTTTAAGATTGCGGTCGCAGTGAAACTACAGAATAGATAACTGAATAATGAACGATGAATTTACTTTAGATATGCTAGAGATTCCCAGCGGTTGGAGGCGGGGCGAAGGTGACTGGACTGGAGTGGCGGCGGCTCTTGCTAGAGGGGAAACTGTCGAAGTAATTCAAGAAGTGGGTTCTACGTTGTGGCAAAACAGTCTGCCAGAAAAACATTCTTTGTATTGGGATGGGGAAAATCTATCAACTATCAAAGCCCGAATTTGGATTAGTTTCACCCAGAGAAGATTTTCGCCGGAATCTGTTTTGCCAAAGGTTCAGTGGCATCCGAGAGTGTTGTGGGTAGGGATAGGTTGTGAAGGCGGAACAGGGCGAGAATTAATCGAAACTGCGATTAAACAAGTATGCCGTGCTTATCATTTAGCCGAAAGTGCGATCGCAGGTATTGCTACAATAGATACTAAAGCAGGTGAAGTCGGCTTGCTGGAGCTTTGTCAAGCGCGAAATTGGCCGTTAAAAACCTTTGGGGCTGACATTTTAAGTTCCGTAGAAGTCCCCAATCCTTCAAATATTGTAGTCAAAGAAGTCGGCACGCCCAGCGTAGCAGAAGCTGCGGCACTTTGTGCGATCGAACTAATATCTTGTACTATTCTCAAGAACAGGCAAGATGCCTGTTCCACAATTCTCAACAACAGGCAAGATGCCTGTTCCACAAAGACTGAATCTGCTTGTGGGGAGGGCCTCTTGCCTGCCCGTACCATTCTCAAGAACAGGCATCTTGCCTGTTCTACAATTCTCAACAACAGGCAAGATGCCTGTTCCACAAAGACTGAATCTGCTTGTGGGGTGGGCATCTTGTCCGCCCAGCAAAGGCTTTTAGTCCCTAAACAAATATTTCGCAGCAAAAATCCCCCCCTTTCACAAGGAGGGGTTAGGGCGGGTTCTGCGGTAACAGTAGCCGTTGCAGTTTGCCCGATCGAATATCTGGGATAATCTACTACTGAGACAAAGTATTGGCATTCACAAATCGACCAATCAACCCAGAAACGAATGACAACACAATGGAACCCACCAAAGCCGGCCAAAAACCGTTAACCACAAAGCCGATACTGAACACACTCGCTAACCAGGAAGCCAGGGAAAGCGAAATTGCATTGACAACGAATAAAAACAAACCTAAAGTAATAATGGTCAAAGGAAGCGTCAGCAATGTAATAATCGGTTTGACAACCGCATTCACCAATCCGATAACAACAGCAGCCAGCATCGCCGCCGGAAAGCTAACCACCGCCATACCTGGTACAATGTTAGCGGTAATGACCAGCGAAACTGCGGCTACTATCCAAGTTAAGAAAAAACTTAGCATATCTTTTTTTCCATCTCCATCACTATTAATTCAGATTGTAACTGTTTAGTCGATCGACCAAAGTTCGGGATACACTACGAAATACCCACCTTGCGAGAATATCAGAATTATGAAACTCCGGCAACTAGCAGCATTCCTATTCGCGCTAACTATCTTCATCCTGCCGCGGCCAGCCCAAGCTCAATCTAAATATTACGCTCCGCCCTTGTCCTTTAGCAACGCCGAACTGACAAGACGCGATTTTTCTGGTCAAATGCTGCGGGCCGCTGAGTTTTCTAACGCTAATATGGACTTGACTAATTTTTCTAATGCCGATTTGCGGGGAGCAATTATGAGCGCTTCGGTGATGACTGAGGCGAATTTGCACGGAGCAAATTTAACTAATGCAATGATTGATCAAGTTAAATTTACTAAGGCCGATTTAAGCGATGCAATATTAGCAGAAACAATTTTGCTGCGTTCTACTTTTGAGGGAGCTGATATTACCGGCGCTGACTTTACTGATGCAATTATGGACGGATCACAAGTTAAAGAATTGTGCACAAAGGCCACCGGGATTAATTCCCAAACTGGGATTTCTACTCGCGATTCTTTGGGATGCCGCTGATATCATCTCCGGTCAATTACTGATGATTGTTTGTTGGGTGGGGGCGGGTTTTTGAAATTGTTTGTTTGGGGCGATTATGGTTGGTGGAACCCACCCCTACGAAACCCTATTTGGTAGGGGCGGGTTCCACCAAAAATATCTAAGGATTACCAACAATTTAGATAAACCCGCCCCCACACCACGAATAATTCACTTTGCTTTTTTCTGAGCAGCCGCATAATGCTCACTCATTAACTGATTAACTTCTGGATTGTAAATCCGCAGATAATTCCAGTAATTCTCAAACACCGATTTTACGTATCCTTTGGTTTCAGGAAACGGAATCTTTTCCGCAAAAGCATCCGGGTCACTAAAATTAAACCTCTTCAACCAATCTGATACTGCAGTTGGCCCGGCATTATAACTCGCCACAGCTAACATTGAGTTATTCTTGTACTCGTCGTGAGTGTGATCCAAATACCATGTACCGAGTTTAACGTTGTCGTCCACATTCTCCAATGAATACTTTTTGAGGCTAATTTGTCCAGCAACCCAAGCTGCTGTTTCCGGCATTACTTGCATTAAACCTGTGGCGCCAACTGATGATTTAATAGCGGGCATAAATCGCGATTCTTGCCGGATCAATGCTGTTACTAATACTGGATTTATTTTGCGATCTTGCGACCATTTGACAATGGTTTCTAAGTAAGGAAAAGGATAAAGTGCTTGCCAATAAATCGGTTGCTGTCTGAGTTCGAGGTATTGGGTTCTATCATCTGGTTTATCGCGCTGCCGCAAACTCCCAACCATCCACAAACCGTCTAAATTGTCTCCGACTGCAACTCGCATTAAACCGTCGGTAAACTGTTCGGCAATACTGGGTTCTACGCGGTCGATAAATTCTATTTGCCACAGCGTCCAAGCATCTCTATCTTGACCTAATTGATAGAGTTCTTTCAAGGCAGGAGAACCTGCCATTGGTTCGGGGCGCTGAGGCGGCCGCACTACATTGGGAGACAAATCTCGGACTGTGGTAAAGTCGCCGACGGGCCAGCCGAGAAGTACAGCCGATCGCCACGCAAAATATGATTCTGGATAGCGTAATATAGTGTACTCAAATGCAGTCTTGGCGTCTTGTTGCCGACCGAGTTGCTGTGCCCATTTCCCGACCCAAAATGCTGCTTCTGGAGCTTGTTCGCTGTCGGGATTATGGGTGGTTAATTCTCTGGCCCACTGCCAAGCTGATTTTAAATCTCCGCCTTTGGCAAACTGTTGGGCGATCGTCCACCGCAATTCGCCTGCTTTATCAGAATTATTGTATTTTGTCAAGAGCAACTTCCGGGTATCTGAGGCGGATTGACCACTGCGTGCTTTGTCGAGAAGTTGGGATTTATCTAACAAAGCTTCGGGGGCATGATTGGGGAATTTGCTAATAACTCGATCGAGCAAAACGATCGCTTCTTTCGGTTCGCTCAGCCGCGATAGCCGAATTAAACCCAAACCAGTATCTTCGGCATCGGGAAAATCGCGCACTAATTCTTGATAGGCAATTCTCGATTCCGGGATTTTTCCGTCGAGCCACAAACCGCGAGCTTTGCGGTAAAGATTTTTGGCGTTGCGGGGAGCTTTCCCGTAAGCAATAGCTCCTTTGCCATAATCTTGTTTTTCCCAATAGCCAAAGGCAATTTCTTCCCAATCTTCCGGTTTCAAACCTGCGCTGTTTCGCTGCACCAGTTGTTCCACAATTGTCCCGTAATCTTTGACATAATGACCGTGTTTTGCTACTAGCAGCATTAACTGGGGCTGATTGGGATTTTCTTTTAACTTGCCGAGAGCAATTTCTACGCTGCGGGGATGAGCGGGAAATTCAGTAATTGCCTGTTGCCAATATTCCGGTTTTGACTTGCCTAAAACATATAAAGCTTCCGCTGCTACCGGGTCCCTCGGATAGTTTTTGAGCAGTTCCTCCCAAGCTTTTTTAGTTTTGCCTTTGTCGCCGCTCAATTGGTAAGCTCGGGCCCTTTTTAGGGCAATGTGAGAGGCTAAAACCGGATATTCTTGCTCTAATTTGTCCAATAATTTTAATGCTTTGGCGGCATTTCCTTGCTGGATTAAATCGCTGGCCAGCAGGTAGCGGGCGCGGCTTTGAGGGGAGATTTGCTGCTGCGGGTTCGTACTTGCAGGAGGCTGACTGGCTGCAATTTCAACTAATTTCGCCGATCGCTCGCTCGGTGACAGCGATACCAGCATCTTGACTTGCGATTCGGAATTCGCTGCATTCTGGGGCTGCTCGGCCTTCTGGGATGAGCCCAAACCCATCAATTTCATCGCAGCAACCAAAGAGCCGATCGCAATAACGCAAACTGAAACGCTGATTAAAACAGAAAATCGGGCCCGGCGTCGTTTTAGCATGGGAAAATTTAAGAGAATAAGATATAGAGAACCGATCGTTTGTCAAGAGCCATCAGAGGCAGGATGGGTGTTCTACGCCATCACAGGCAGGATGCCTGTTCAACGAGAAATAAATGTTAATAGTGGGGCAAAAACGGACAGCCGACCCCCAAACAGATGATTGAGATTGGTGGAAGATCCGATCGCAGGCGGACTTGGCTGATATAGTAGCAGAATTTATTTTGATGTGGAGCCGAAAATTTGTGCGATCGATCTATTTCCCCGCACCAACGAAAAACCACAAACCACCCACTGCAAAGTACAATCAAAAATCTAAAATCTAAAGTGTAAATCAAAACATGGAATTTCTAGTCACCGATACGCCCCGCTCTGTTTGGACAGGAGACGCCCTGGCAATTGGTCTATTTGAGGACGGCTTGGAATTCACCGGCGAGCTGGCACAATTAGATGAAAAGCTTGCAGGCACTTTGAAAGAGCTGCTACTGGAAGTAGATTTTAAGGGCAAAGTGGGCACGAGCGCCATCACCCGCGTCGGCGGCAATAATCCCATTCGCAAAATTGCGATCGTCGGTTTGGGCAAAACAGAGGACTTAAAATTAGACACCGTGCGGCAAGCTGCAGGCGTTTGCGCCAAGTTAGCCAAAAAAGAGAAATGCAAAACCCTCGGAATTAGCTTTCCGGTGTGGAAAAACGCGCCGGATTCTACAGCAAGCGCCATCGCCGAAGGTGTAGAACTCTCCTTGAATCAAGACAACCGTTTCAAATCGGAACAGGAAGACAAAAGCCCGCAACTCGAACAAATTCATTTGCTCGGTTTTGCCGGTACCGAAAGTGCGATCGTCCGCGCCCGCCAAATCACTGCCGGAGTCATTTTAGCACGGGAATTAGTCGCAGCGCCTGCAAATTTTGTCACCCCGATTACCATGGCAGAAACCGCTCAAAGTCTAGCTACCGAATGCGGTTTAGAATTAGAAATATTGGAGCGAGAAGACTGCGAAAAACTTGGAATGGGAGCCTTTCTCGGCGTTGCCCTAGCATCTGATTTACCGCCTAAATTCATCCATTTAACTTACAAACCCGAAGGCACACCGCGCCGCAAAATAGCAATTGTCGGCAAAGGATTGACCTTTGATTCTGGCGGTTTGAACATCAAAGGTGCGGGCAGCGGCATTGAAATGATGAAAGTAGATATGGGCGGCGCTGCGGCTACTTTGGGAGCGGCAAAGGCGATCGGTCACATCAAACCCGATGTGGAAGTTCACTTTATCAGCGCCGTCACAGAAAACATGATCAGCGGCCGCGCCATGCGCCCTGGAGACATTCTTACAGCTTCCAACGGCAAAACAATTGAAGTCAACAATACCGACGCTGAAGGTCGTTTAACCCTGGCTGATGCTTTGGTATTTGCTGATAAATTGGGAGTTGACGCAATAGTAGATTTAGCAACTCTAACCGGGGCCTGCGTAATTGCTTTAGGCGACGATATCGCGGGTTTGTGGAGTCCTCAAGATAGCGTCGCTGCCGAAATAGTCGCCGCCTCAGAATTGGCCGGCGAAAAATTTTGGCGGATGCCGATGGAAGAGAAGTATTTTGAGGGGTTGAAAGCATTGCACGCCGACATGAAAAATACTGGCCCGCGTCCCGGCGGTTCGATTACGGCGGCGCTATTTTTGAAGCAGTTTGTAAAGGATACTGCATGGGCGCATTTAGATATTGCCGGCCCGGTTTGGACTGACAAAGAAAATGGCTATAATGGCCCTGGGGCTACTGGTTTTGGTGTTCGGACTTTGGTGCATTGGGCGCTGGGCGGTGCTTAATTGTGGATTTCCAGCGGAAAAATTGAGATTTTCTTTGCCTTAAAAGTCTGTTAGTCCATCTGTGAGCCAGGGGTTTTTAACCCCTGGCTCACTGCTTAAGTAATCTCAAAGAAAATTTAATAGCGATCGTTAACTATTTAAATGTTTCTGAAGCAATCAGTAGGCAAACCTATGTATTCCGTCACAGGGAGCAATGCTTACGTTGCGAGCCGTGACGCTCGGCATGGCTCATGCTTGGGAAAAACTTCGTTCCCAGGGCCCCACCTCGACAGTTTTGACATTTCCTGAAAAAATAGCTGTTTCATAAAAAATGAAAAAAGTATATAATTATGTAAATATTTCACTAGCCGAAATCAAATAATTAGATTTGATCCGATTTGCATTGGTACAGATAATTTTTTTCTTGAACTTTATGCAAGAACAATTAACAATTTTTTTTTCCACACTTGCTGTATCTTCTAGACTCGCCTGCAACCTGGTGCCGGAGTTGCGATTGTACGCTGTTTTTGACTCGCTGACGGCACTGGCTTATTGCTCGATCGCCCTATCGTTAGTTTATTTTACCCGCCAAGGTTCTCAGCGCAAGATTTTCCGGCTGTTTGCCATTGTTTTTTTTGCCTGGAGCGCCGCTAAATTGACGGAAGTTTGGACGCTTTGGCATTCCATATATTGGCTGTTGATAACTCTCAAAGCAGCAAGTGCTTTGATTTCTTTGCTTTTAGCCGCAACTGCCCTCGCCCTCATGCCGAAAGCACTTGCCGAGTCTGGTTTCAATCAAAAAGAAAAATTTCAACAAATGTCTTTAAAAAAAGTAGAACAAAATCAGCCCGAATATGATATCGAGAAAGGAGAATTGGCAAAACAATTGCTCGATATTTACCCTTTAGATACTATTGTCGATCGCACTTTAGCTCTCAATTCGCTTAACGAACAGTTAGAAAAAGAAATTGCCGATCGCCAGCGGGTTGAGGAAAAGTTGCAACTGACTCAATTTGCGATCGACCGATCGGCAGATGCGATATTCTGGATCGGGCCCGACGGTAAATTTTTGTACGTCAACGACGCTGCTTGCACTTCATTAGGATATTCTGCCGCAGAATTGCTCTCGATGACCGTGCACGACATCAATCCAGATTTTCCCCAAACTGCTTGGAGTTTGCACTGGAAAGTCTTAAAACGCTGCGGTTCGGTTAATATTGAAGTTCACCACCTCACTAAGTACGGTCGCATTTTTCCCGTAGAAATTACCATCAACCATTTGGAATTTAACGGCAAAGAATATCAGTGTGCGTTTGCTCGTGACATTAGCGAACGCAAGCGGATTGAGGCAGCTTTGCGAGAAAGGGAAGAAGAATTTAGGTCATTAGTTTCTAGCATTCCCGGTGCGGTTTACCGCTGCAGTGCTGCGGGGCGATCGAGCGTAACTTTTATCAGCAGTGGCATCGAAGCTATTTCCGGCTATCCGGCAGCTAACTTTATGCAAAAACCGGTGCAGGCTTTTCCGAGTATAGTTCATGCCGATGACGTGGAGCAAATCGAGACAATTATCGATCGGGCTATTAAGACAAAACAACCTTACATCATCGAATATCGCCTAATTCACTGCGACGGAAATGTGCGGTGGGTTGCAGAGAAAGGTCAAGCCCTTTTCAACGCAGACGGTAAAGTTTTATCCCTCAACGGCGCCATTTTTGACATCACAGAGCGCAAAGCAGCGGAGGATGCTTTGCGCCTCTCCGAGGCGATCGCCAACAACAGAGCCCAGCAGCTAGAAATCGCTCTCAAAGAACTCCGAGAAACTCAAGCTCATCTAATTCATACCGAAAAAATGTCAAGTCTCGGTCAAATGGTAGCTGGAGTAGCTCACGAAATTAATAACCCTGTCAGTTTTATCTACGGCAATATTTCCTACGCCAGCCAATATATCAGAGACTTGTTGCAGCTTGTAGAACTTTACCAAAAACACTATCCTCAGCCGCTGGTAGAAGTTCAAGAATGTATTGACAATATCGATTTAGAATTTCTGAGAGAAGATTTACTGAAAATATTATCTTCGATGAAAATGGGAGCCGATCGCATTCGCGAAATAGTTCTGAGCTTGCGAAATTTCTCGCGTTTAGACGACTCGGTAAAAAAGCCTACCAACGTTCATGAAGGCATAGACAATACGCTGCTAATTTTACACAACAAACTGCGCGCCAGAGGCGACTATCCAGAAATTAAAGTAATCAAAGATTACGGTAAACTCCCCTTAATAGAATGTTATGCAGGTCAGCTAAATCAGGTATTTATGAACCTGCTGAGCAACAGTATTGACGCATTGGAAGATGCTTGCAACCAAAAAAGGCGAGCGGCAGCCGGCGGCGACGATTGGGAACCAACTATTAGCATTCGCACAGAAGCCCTGAACGAAAATAGTATTTGTATTCGCATTTCCGATAATGCGATCGGCATGACAGAAGACGTGCGTAGCCGATTATTTGACCCGTTTTTCACGACAAAACCGATGGGAAAAGGCACTGGTTTAGGGTTAGCCATCAGTTACCGAATTGTCGCGGAAAAACACGCCGGATCCTTAAGCTGCCGTTCCACCGTAGGAGAAGGTACGGAATTTGCGATCGAGATTCCTTTATGAATTAGCCCGACGGAAGTATCAAGACTTTGGCAGAAGTTATCCCTCACTATAAATTGTAAAGTCGGGTGTAAAAAACTTTCAATTTTCAATAAAAATCCCAAAATTGGCTATAAATTACCCAGGTAATGTTCAACATGGCAGTGAAATTATAAATTCTGTACCGCGATCTAAAGTTGAGTTGACTTCTAGCATACTAAAGTGTTTCTCAACTACAATCAGCCGTGCGCCAATCCTAATCCCGTTCCTTTCCCTACCGCTTTCGTCGTCAATAAATGATCGAATATTTTTTGTTTGACCTCCCAACGGGTGTAGGAGTAAGGATCGCGAATTAAATAACTTACAATTTTAATTGTTATTGTGGGATGGGCTCTTATAGCCCGTCATGAGTGGACGGGC
>NZ_JAUBUY010000028.1:53025-83190 GCF_036705565.1 Microcoleus sp. AT8-B5 | reverse complement strand
TTAATGAACCCTAAACATTTAAGAAATTGGTTTGCTAATTGCTGCTACTGTACCTCATAACAGCGGGAACCGCTGTAATAATCTGGGGACTGGTTTAGGGCAAACAATTACGGCAATGATTACTAGCAACTTAGCCCGTTCAGGACACCCAAGCCGGGTTTTTGTTTCCCTAGCAACACCGGAAGGGCAGCAAACGGGATTGCTAGCTGACTCGGTAATTATGACAGACAATCTTGTGACTCTTCTAGAAGTTGAAATCGATCGCAAAATTGGTATTTTGTCGGATATGGTGGCAGTGGATGCAGCACTCAAGCACACTTTTGGAATCTGATAAAAAAGGCGTTTTAATTCAGTAAGCTGTTGTGCATTTAAATAGAATGTCAAAAAACAATCTAATTCTTGTGGGGTGGGCCGTCTAGCCGGGTGCATCTCACTTTGGCGAATATGTCGCAAAAGGGTTAAAATGGAAAAGCTAGTAAAATTGCCAAAAAATATGAGGTAAAGAAAATGACACCCTCAGACCAAGAACAGCTAAAAGCCTACTTAAAAGCGGCAGCATCCATTCTTTACAGAAATACAGATCCAACGCCTGTTAGAAAGTTTTGACAGCATAGAAAAATCTCTCCGTCAGAAAATGCTAGAACAAGTGGGACCAGAACTAGGTAGCTTTTTTTTTCAGCAGTATCAGGGATTCAAACAGGAAAATCCAGAAAAAGAAAATCAATAGTCGGTTCGCTCGAAATTACAGACAATCAAGCGAAATATTTTGGATTGAAAGCGTATAGTCAATTCAGTCCAATGATGGAAAAATGCTGTCTTTTAATCAGTGCCAACGAATCTTATCAAATGGCAGAAAAAGATTTAGAAATTTTCACGGGGGTCAAAGTCTCTCATAGTACATTACACAGATTAGTCAAACGACAAGAATTTGAATTACCTACATCTAAACAAGGAGTCCAAGAAATTACATTAGATGGCGGGAAAGTCAGGCTACGCAACGAAACCAAAGGCGAGGGGTGTTATTGGAAAGACTATAAAGCCATTTGTTTAGATAATGTTTATTCGGGAGCATTTTTTCAAAATAATCAAGATTTAATTGATTGGACTAATAGCCAAAAATTACTACATCCTATGTATTGTTTAGGAGATGGTCATGCCGGAATTTGGAACATATTTAAAGAAATAGGAGATACTGAACAAAGACAAGAAATCTTAGATTGGTATCATCTGAAAGAAAATCTTTACAAGGTAGGAGGTTCGCTAAAACGTTTAAAGTTAGCAGAAAATATGTTGTGGCAAGGTAAAATAGATGAAGTTATCAATCTATTTAAAGAGATGAAAAAAAAAGGATTTAAAATATTTTGTAACTATTTAGAGACCCATCGCTGCCGAATAGTCAACTACCAATACTATAAAGAGGAGTCCATAAGTTCGATTGGTTCGGGAACAGTTGAATCAATTATTAAACGAATTGGGTTCAGGGTGAAAATATCAGGAGCGCAATGGAAAATTGAGAGCGTTCCCTCTATCCTTTCTCTTCGCTGTGCTTATCTCAACGGTCAACTTTCAATTTGATGTATTTGCCAAAGTGAGATGCACCCGTCTAGCCCGCCCTGAATATGCAATTTAAATGCGTGACAGCTTAAATATAAAAAAATACTTAAATTAATCAAATCCACTCTGTCTCGTGTTAAGAGGAATTATCAGATAAATGGGTTGACGAGTCATGAAAATAGAGTTGAGGAAAGGTCGATCGCGCTTTTGGTCGATTCCCTACGGGATAGCTTCGCTTCACGCGCTTGTAGCAATTTTCAGTACAACATCAGTTTCTGCACAATCTCCGAGCTTTCCCATTGCTCAACAGATTAATTGCGATCGCCCGCAAGGAGATGTGCAAGTCAGAGCTTGTATTCGGTTGAATTACGAAGCCTCGGATAAACGACTGAACGAGATTTACAAACAACTGATTTCCCAATTGAGCGGCGAAGAGCGGGCGCAACTTTCCGAAGCACAATTAGGGTGGATTCAGTTAAGAGATAAAACCTGTGAATTTGAAGTTTATAAAAATCGTGGCGGTACGGGTTATGGAGGTTTCCTCAATGAATGTTTGGATCGCATGACGAAACAGCGCACTGCGGAATTAGAAAAGTATTTAAAACAGAGATAGAATAGGAAGTACAGCGTACAATACCTGACAACAATAAATAGAAACAAGTATTTATGAAAACCCGATCGCCCTTCCCCCTCACCCTCACCCTCATCTCAGCAATTGTCACCACCACCGTCCCAGCAGTTTTCGCCCAGCGACAGCCATCAGCCAACGAAATATACATCGATAAAAATTGCCAGAGCAACCAGCAATTACCGCAACTTGAAAGATTCACTATCTTTAGCAGAAACGAATTTACAACTAACGGTCAAAACTATTGGTTCTACGCCGCCCGCTATCTAGACGGATCCGTGCTTTTCTGTACCTCACAACCCAACTTCAACCAACCTAAACCTCTAACAGCAAAACAAATACAATCCCAATTTATTGACAAAATAGTCCGAGACCCCAACAACAAAACAGCCTTTATCATCGCAGTCAGAAACGGAAATGGCCTCGATGTACCCATGACCAATTACGGCTTAGAATTGAGCAATGTCGATCGACCAAAACTCACATCCCTTTCCCTCCTACAGCAGCGGGGAACCCTCAAAGACGGCGACAAGAGCGAACACACCTTTCAAGGACGCGCAGGTCAATCTATGACGATCGACCTCAAAAGCAGAGCATTCGACCACAACATAACACTGTTCGACACCAGCGGCAAAAATATTGCCCAAAAAACAGGCAACTCCCAGAATCGCCGAGAGTCTCAACTCACCGTAAAATTGCCTAGTAACGGCACTTATAAAATAGTTGTTAAAGGAGGCGATCGCACAAGCAAAGGTACTTACACATTAAGCGTTAATTCCAATCAGCTTTAACTCAATTTAAACCAAGTGCTAAGCAAACTCAAAAACAGGTGTTTTAATCACCCTAATAGGCTTTCTCTCTTCCCAAATCATCTTTTGCAACTGTTCCACAGTTTCAGGTGAAAAAAAGCGATCTCCCGTTTCCACACACACTCTAGCAGGAACATTTTCAATGATAATAAACTTACCATTGACTTCAAGCGTGTAAGTTACTTTTTGTTCCACCATTGTTTCTTTCCGGCATATCATATCTATAAGTTAACACAACAGCAAAATTTTTTAACCAGTGGCGAAACCACCCAAACATCAGCCAAGATAGAAACAACGCCATTCCCCCAATCGCCATGACAGACATCAAAGAAATAGTCGCCGCCCTCGATGGTAAAGAATACAAACAAGCTGCCCAACTCATCAAAAAACTACAAAAAGACTCCCCCGAAAATCCGTGGGTACAATACTATATCGCCCGCTACTACGAACTCACCAACAAGCTCGAAAAAGCCCAAACAACCTACAAACAAATACTCCGCGACATCACCAACCCCAAAATCGTCTCCCAGACCCGCCAAGCTATTCAACGGATTGAAACCGCACAACAAAACCTCCGCCAACAAGCCATAGAAACTGCTAAAAACGACCCCAGCAACCTCGAACCCGGACTCCTCATCCTCGAACCCGTGAGTCCCGAAAACAAAGCCGCAGTCGTACAAAATATCAGCAGAATCTTTAAAATCGACGCCTACACCACCCGGATGCAAATCCAAAGCCGTGGCTGGAGACTCTACAAAACTGGCCCCATCGCCGAACTGCGAATTTACGGTCAAGAACTCCTCAACGCCGGCATTCCCGTATTTTGGGCAACCTTAAGCGATATTCAAAAAATCCAAATCTTCCGAGTGCAACACTTCCAGTCTCTCTCTTCTCCAGCCGTTGTTTGCAAAGATAAACTCTCACGACTCGGTGCGATCGAATTTAGCTGGTCAGAAGTTACCCAAAGAGTAGAAGGCTTGTTGCCGATGTTCATCGAAGTCATGGACTACTCGCCCAACCGAAGAAAGGATCAATTTCGCCACAGAGAAATCCGGCAAGATTACGCTCAAATCTGTGACTTACACATTCCCAGCAGAAACTGCATTCTGCGAATTTGCGACCAAAGTTACGAATTTCAACAAGGAGTTGACTTTACCAAAGTTTCAGCCGAACTTCCCACTTCACCGAACCCGAAAAACAAAACATCGACAGTCAAAAACTCTCAACAAATTCCTCAAAGTACCACCAGAATTAACTGGAATAACTTATTGGAAATATTCGATCGCCAGCTTGACGTTACAGTTTGGTCAGAATTTACGCCCTTTGCCGAGACAGTGCTCGATTACACTAATATGTTGAGCAAGATCGAATCTCATATAGAAGTCGAGCGCAAATCCGAAACTCCTTGGGACTCAGCTTTTCAGCTATACAGCGGATTAGCCTTCCTCAGAAACTCAGAAAATAGGGAATAGAACAAATAGTTAAAATTAAAAATGAGCAATCCCATTTTTAAATTGTTAACGCCAGCATTGGGAATTATCCCATGCCCAATTCCCTATTATCAATTCCCAATTTCCTACTTCGTTTTCACCTGACGAGCCATTTCCCGGAAATTGTTCATGCTGGGGCCAGGGCTCCGACGACTTCCAGTTGGTGTCGGCATTAAATTATTAGGAGCAAAAGTCCGATTCGGTTCAGCTTGACTCGGCACTTTGCCGTTAGTTGCTGCAACCGCAGGTACCTTCGCAGGTTCGGGAGTATTAGCAGGAACGCTAGCGACTGGTTCCTTGTCTTTCTTAGACTTTTTCTCTACCTTAGCCTTCTTAGCAGGTTCAGACTTCTCAGACTTCTCAGACTTAACAGGCTCAACTTTTGCCGGTGCGATCGCAACAGGCTCAGCCTTCGCAGGCGCAACTTTTGCTGGTTCCTTCGTTCCAGATTCGCCCAAATCTAGGAAATATTCAGACTTTTTCAAGCCCAATAGTCTGCCGAAAAAGCCGAAAATACCGCCGAAGAAATTTTTGATAAAACCAAACATTAGACTTACTCCTTTTGTTCTTTTAGAGAAATTTTTACAAGCTTGTCAACAAAATTAGACTACGAGGTAAGGCAACTTTTGTCTACATTTCTTAATCAAAATTTACATTTTGCTGTATCTAAGCTAGCTCATCAAAGCAAATTTTAGGTATAAATACTCGCACTGCTTTGCACTTATTTACAAAGTATCTCAGAATTTGTTAGGGATTCCCACTCATTGTCGATCGTACCTCGATCCGATTCGCTAGCTGTCCTAGTACGGGTAAAACTCCCTAGGGGAGTGATTTATGCTGTAATTAGCAAGCAATTTTCTTTTCAAATGAACAGTTCGCTCGATCGCAATCCCGTCATCCTGATACACGGCATCTGGGACACAAAGATGATTTTCAGCAAAATGTCCGCCCGCCTCACCGAACTTGGATGGTCAGTCCACAGCCTCAACCTCACCCCCAACGACGGTAGCCTCGGCCTCGACTTACTCGCCAAGCAACTCGCAGACTACATCTCTGAAACCTTCGACCCAGAACAATCTTTAGACATAGTAGGCTACAGCATGGGCGGCATCGTCAGCCGCTACTACGTCCAGCGACTCGGAGGAATCAACCGCGTACAGCGTTTCATCACCCTCTCTTCCCCCCACCACGGCACCCTCACCGCCTATTCCCTACGCCTACCAGGATACCTGGATATGCGCCCCGATAGTGGCTTGCTGCGCGATTTAAATCAAGATGTGACAATGCTCAAACGCATAAACTTTACATCAATGTGGACGCCATTTGACATAATGATTGTACCGGCGAACAGCTCCCAAATGCCAGTAGGTAAAGAAGTTAAAGTCAACGTTTTGCTGCACCGCCAAATGGTGACAGAACCCCTAAGTATTAACGCAATAGTTGAAGAACTCAAAGCACCTATAGAAAATAAAATTCCCACTTAAAAATGAATAGCAATTTCAGCCGCAACCCAGTCTTGCTAATTCACGGAATCTTCAGAAAATCGGGAATTTTTCACAAAATGTCTGCCTACCTGACCCAACTGGGATGGTCAGTCTACACCCTCAATCTCTCGCCCCATTGGGGCAACGCCAGCATAGACGAATTAGCCCAACAAATAGCAGATTATATAGACAAAACCTTTGCGCCCGAACAGCATCTAGATATAGTAGGATTGAGCATGGGCGGTTTAGTAACTCGCTACTACCTGCAAAGGTTAGGCGGCATTAACAGAGTGCAGCGCTTTATTGCCATATCTTCTCCTCACAGCGGTACTTGGATGGCTTACACTCTCTGGGGAAAAGGCTGTATCCAAATGCGTCCCGGCAGTGCTTTTCTGGAAGATTTAAATCGAGATTCTGCCTTGTTGGAAAAGCTCAATTTTACTTCGATTTGGACAGATTGGGATTTCATCATCGTACCGGCTTCTAGTTCCCAAATATCTGTTGCCAAAGAAGTAAAATTGTCGGTTTTTGCCCATGCCATGATGGCGAGGCATTCCAGCAGTTTAAAAGCGGTCGCTGAAGCACTGTCAGAACCATTAAAGATTGATAAATAGCTGGCTGTAAAGTAAAACGCTCTGCTTTGAAAACCTCGATTTTTTTTTAAAAGTAGGGGTTCGGTCTTCGGTATTTTCGAGTCTAGCTAGACGGATTTAAAATTTATTGATATAATCTTAATTGACACCCATAAAATCAACAATTATGATCGTCCTGCCAAAACTGGAAAAGCTGCGAGACACTCTGCCTATAGAAGGAGCCGTTCGCATTGAATTAGTGGAAGGAATACCGATTTTTCGAGCCTCTACAACAGTCAAAAATCGCATAGAAGAACTGTTGGAAAAACAACAAAATTTGCAACTCAATCCCGAAGAAGACCAAGAACTGAATCTTTACGAAGAAATCGACGATTACCTCAGTTTTGTCAATCGAACTGTCCGCAATCTTTTCTTGGGCCAGATTCAGCCTACAGTATAGAAATGTCAGCTCGCCGTCAAATTCCTGAGAATATCCAAAATCAAGTTCGTCAGAGAGCAAACTGTCTGTGTGAATATTGCCATGCTTCCGAACAATGGCAGTATGTAGAGTTTACGATCGAGCACATCATTCCTCTCACTAAAAAAGGGAGTAACAATATTGACAATTTGGCACTAGCTTGCTTTCATTGCAACCGTCAAAAATCCGATAAAACTACAGCCATAGATACCCAGTCGAGTGTAGAAGTACCATTGTTTAATCCCAGACTAGATACCTGGAACGAACATTTTATTTGGTCGGCGGATGGATTATCAATAGTTGGTTTAACTACAATTGGACGAGCTACAGTTACAGCATTAGTCTTAAATCGAGAAAGAGTTATTAATATTCGTACTGCTGACAAAGCTATAGGGCGACATCCACCAGCAGGTGATTTGATTCAATCCGAAAGTTGATATGCTGCAACTGGTTGTTATTTCGCGCAGCAATCAAACAGCATCGCCAACTTCAGCGTATTCGCTGCGACCAAAAATTGCTTCAGCTTCACAATAATACTTGAACTCAAGTATATTGTGGAAAGGATCTTCTAAGAAGAAAGTACGGTGTTCTGTAGGCAAACCGACAAATCGCCGTCTCGGTTCTTGATAGAAATTTAACTTGTTTTGCTGGGCTTTTTCTAGCAACGCTTCCCAGTCAGCTTCGGAAGTAAAAATTAACCCAAAATGCCGGGGGTAGATGCCTCGCTGAGGCGTCAAAGGTTCGTGGCTGACGTGGGCGACAATTTGATGGCCGCACAAGCCCATAATCGCAGAATTTGGCGATTCGCGACCTAGGTCGCAGCCGAGCCCGTCTACGTAGAACGCTTTGGTTTGGGCAATATCGGTCACGGGAAAGGCAAGATGAAATAAGACTTGGTTCATGGAGGTACTAAATGCCGAATTCAGAATTGTTCTTTAATTATTTATCTTGGTCTAATCCTTGGTTGGTGGCGATCGCCCTAAATACATTTTTACTCACGATCGCCACCATTGCTCCTAAAAAATTGCTCACTCCTGCTGGGCAATTTCACGGCTGGGTATTGGGCGTCCTCATCTGGGGCTGTTTGGGATGGCAAGGCTATGCTGTCGTGATGTTTTACTTTCTTGTCGGATCGGGAGTTACGCGCATCGGCAAAGCCCAAAAAGAAGCAGAAGGCATAGCCGAAAAGCGTTCAGGCGCCAGAGGCCCAGAAAATGTCTGGGGTTCGGCTTTAACCGCTACTTTTTGCGCTTTGGGAGTTTTGGCATTATCTATTTTAGGAGATACAGGCGAGATGTCTGTTTTAGGAGAGACAGGCAAGATGTCTGTTTTAGCAGACACAGGCAAGATGCCTGTGCCACAAGATGCTATTTCCCTGTTATTGCTGGGTTACGCGGCGAGTTTTTGCACCAAACTTTCCGATACCTGCGCCAGCGAAATCGGCAAAGCTTACGGTTCGCGGACTTTTTTGATTACCAGCTTGCAGCCTGTACCTAGGGGTACGGAAGGGGCCGTAAGTTTGGAAGGAACGATCGCAGGTATTGTCGGCTCAATTTTGATTGCGCTTTTGAGTTGGGCCGTCGGTTTAATTGACTTGACAGGAATTGTTTTTTGTGTTATTGCGGCTTTTATTGCCACGAACATCGAGAGCGTGATTGGGGCGACGGTGCAATCAAAGTTTGAGTGGCTGACCAACGAGGTAGTAAATTTTTTCAATACACTCATAGGAGCGATCGCAGCGATTATTTTAGCTGCGACCTGGAGAGCTTTTTTAACTTAGTTAATCCTGGACGCATTCGCGCCCCAAGAAACCTAGTTTTTTACGAGAATTCAAACGATTAATATTACGTCCGGTCGATTACCCCTAATACGGTAGGGGCTCCCCTCACGAAAAATATCTGTCAATAATTGACAATCTCAAAAACCCGCCCTTTTAATCGCGGTCACTCGATCGGACATGATATAACAAAGTATTTTTGGAAAAAAAGCCGGTGGCCCCGTCCAGGGCTATTAGCTATTAATCATTAGTCATTAGTCTCAAGCAATCAACTCATGACTAATGATTAATAGTTAATCAAACTAAGCGTCGTCTTGCGGCCCAAAAACCATTTGTAAAATCATCGTCGGTTCTCCCCGCTTGTGATAGCGATCGGCCCAATTGCGAATAATTTCATCTAATTCCTCAAGGGCTTGGTCGAGCCGTTCCGGCGGAATATCCAAAGTCTCCATAATTCGCATCACCTTCGGTTGTTTTTCCGCCCAATCCTTCATCAGCCGGAAATATCTAGCCGTATCCTCAACCATAGTAAATGTCCGCTCTTCCTGCTCTGCCGGAGAGTAAGTAGCGCGAGTGAGGGCATAAAACGGCATTCCCCAAGGAGAATCAATGCGAGTCACTGTCCCAGAATAGATCAAGCGCCGCTTAATGTGTTCTGCTAGAGCTTCGCTCAAAGGCATTCGTCTTTCTGGAGACATATCTTCTTGCGATCGCCTGTGCAGAAACTCGATCAACTCCATAAACTGAAAAGAATTGATCAGTTGAGCGTCTGGCGGATTAGGAGGAATCTTGCCTTCGAGATATTTTTTTTCATCTACAGTCAAATTGTTTCCCGGAATGCGAGGGCGTCCCGGCATCCAACCATACTGTTCCAGCCAGACATAAGGAAACTGAATCAAATATCTAGGTTCTTGGGAACCTAACATTTTCAGCAATTTTCCCTGAGTCAGAGCTTCCTGGACTTCTTCAACAATCACCTTCACCCGTTTAGGCTCAATGTGATGCAAGTGTCCGGTCATCCGCAGGTTGTTTTTTTCCTCAATATAAGTCATATAAATGGCACACTTAGCCGCCGTTGCGGCCGCGTCTAGAAACGCCCCGTGCCTGTGCCCACTGGTTCTCATGGCGCTAAACGCCAGATATAGCATGATCTGATCCATTGCACTAGGGCTGAGGCTTTTGACCAGATCCAAAGAGTCATTTTTCATCACTATCCCCGAAATAGCCAAATTAGGAGGCATTTTGTCATCCTCCATTAAATTATTGCGAGAGCGCCGAATCAAGCATAGCCGACTGTCGCCGGAAAGCTTGCCAGCTACCCTAATATTCAGGTTAGTTAATTTCCCTGAGGTAACAGGGGCATGGGCTTAAAGGCTATCAACACCGCATAAGTGGTTCTTATTGGTGGCCAATTTAAGTAGATTGCTGCACCCTCTGCGCTGACAGTTTACCTATATATAAGTTAGTTATCGCACGTTTATTATAGTGCAGCGGTTGAAAATTAAACCCTACCTGTGGGGGGGAGAAGGTAAATAACTGTTGCGATGCCAGGAATTTGAGGCGACTCCGAGCCCCTAATTCTTGAATAGTCATGGATGCCCAAACCCGGTTTTATCAACTAAAATAAGGCTGTTGCATAATTGCGGGAAGATTTTGATAGTTTGGTGGGATGGGATATCGTAGCCAGTCCGCTGTATTTTCACAGCAGGCGGGACAGCCCACAAAAATCCGCCTCAAATTGTGCAACGCCAAAATAAGGCGTGGGGGGCGAGGGATATCGGTTGAAAAACCCAGATGATCCGAGGCCTGTGGTTAGTGCTTGTTTAATTGAAGCGTTTTCAATACAAAACCGCCACATACTAGAATCTATCTCTAGGTAGATGGCGGTTCCCCCTTTATATGCTAACATTTCTTACACTAAAAAAAATCTCCTAATAACTGTCCACAAAAAGTGCAGTTGTCGCTTAACCTGAAAAACTAGAATCCCAGAAAATCCGATCGAGCGATCGAATGAACGACCCAAAGCAACTCACTTGTGGTAATCACTTGCCTCCAGTGCGATTAGAAATCTTGTAGCGGATGAGTGTAAACATTAGACTCGGTAAAATCCCTGCGGTTGCCTCGCCTCTTAATAGGACGCTCGGGCTTTTGTTGAGTTTGGGCTGACAACATATATTGGGCGGTGGCAGTTTCGAGCATGGGGAGTGGAGATTCAAAAGCTTGAGCGGCGCTGGCACTCAAGGTAATGCCCAACAGGCTCAGTAAAGCAATTGCAGTGTAGGTTTTCATGGGTAGTATTCGTCTCAGTATCTATTTAGAGATACGACATTTACCCTGGCCTATCAGGATGAATTTCCCTGAAATTATCAAACTAGAGAATTAGGAATCAGGAATCAGGAATCAGGAATCATAAGGAAGAAGGAAAAAGAAAGAAGGAAAAAGGCTTTAGTTAAGCTATCGCGCCTTTAAATTGTCTCCTAAAATCATTGTATAAAAAGCGGAAAATTATCTTTACCTCTCCCTTTCTCACCCTCTCCCCCTTCCGAAGCAACAGACACTTTAGATGCGTAGCATCTGATCTATGAGAGCAGCCAGAAGTCGATGTAAAATGAAATAAAATTTCTTGCTTCAGTAAAAAAAAATCCTAATTGCACTACCCAGAAGGTTGCAATAATATACAAAACCGCCAAATACGAGCTTCAATGTCTCGATAGATGGCGGTTTAAGGTTTATATGCTATCATCACATAAAAGAATATCCTAATGACTGTAAACAAGAAATGCAGTTGCCTTGGAAACCAGAAAAACTATCATCCCAGGAAATCAGATTCAGCGCTCGACACGGGCGGCAGAAACTAACTCAATAACGGAAATCGCTTTCGTCCAATGTCATTAAAATGCTTGTAGTTGATGAGTGTAAAGATTAGGTTCACTGAACTCTCGGCGTCCGCTGCCTCTTTCAGGAGAACGATCGCCCCTTTGTTCGGTTTGGGCGGATAAAATGTATGAAGCGGTGGCAACTTCCAGCAGTCCGACGAGGGATTCAAAGGCTCGAACGACAGTGGCGCTCAAAGTAACGTCCAAAAGACTCAGTAAAGCAACTGGTGTGTAAGTTTGCATGGGTAGTATCCGTGTCAGTGTCTATTAACTGATACGGACTCTCCCCGATCTATCAGGATAAATTTCTGTGAATTTTTCGGATCTCTGCAAAAAACCTCACCTCTTCTATTCTACTGCTACCGCCAGCAGCCAAGCACCTGCCGAATTCAGCCGGCCCCATACTGTCAGAGGCTTTTCGGTTTCGCAATTGTGTAAAAATTTGTCGGTTTCCGAGTCCAAAGTCACGAGTTGCCAAGTTTGACCGGCCGCAGATGCGGGGCTTGTCAGCGTTAGTGTCCAGTCTTGTTCGCCGAGGCGACGGAAAATGCCAGAAAATTGGCTGTGGGTATTTGCTGTTTGACTGCTTGGTTTTTCTACTGACTCCTGACATTCGCCGCTGGCGGGATATGCTTGGGGTCGATCGAGATAATAGCGTTGCCAATCGAGCCAGTCCGATCGATCCCGTGTCAAATTAAATAAAGGAATAACCGCCGCACTCGCCTCGGAATCTTGCAGCAAAGCTTCCTGCAAAACTCTCACCGGCAACTCCCGCGGCTGACATCCAGATTCCGCGCACAAAGCCGCCGCCATCCCCGCCGCCTGTCCAATATTCATTACCGTCGGTTGCAAGCGAGTTGCACCGTTAGCGATGTGAGATACGGAAATATTTTTTTCGCAGACTAGCAAACCGTCCGTACTCGCAGGAATTAGCGCGCTGTAAGGAATGGTAAACGGAGTTCCAGTCCAGCGGCCGCCCCAGCGGATCGATTTTGGCTGCAAGGGAATGTCGCCACTGGTGTAGTGGTGATCGTTGGCATAGTTCCCGATCGCAATTGTTTCACAAATGCCCTCAGAATTTATCGGCAACTTCGCGACTCTGCCACCGACAATAGGCAAAATATCTTGTTCTGTGATTGTTTGTACTCCCCGCAAGCGCCGACTTTCTCGGTAGTAAGGATGTAAGGCAAAGGAAGAAAGAAGGGAAGAATTTTGTTGATTGTCGATCGTTGAAAGGGGGAAAATATTCTGTGCAAGGCCGTAGCGGGGGCCGAGTTGCGTTTGAATGAAGCGGGCGAAACTTTGACTGTGCCAGAGACTTTCTTGGAGGAATTCTTGTCGAGATGCTTTAGATGCAATTAGTCGATCGACTCCTTCACCATAATCATTACCTCGAATCGGCCAATTAATCATCAACAATCCCCCCGGAAGCCTGCCGTAATTGAGAAATTGTTCGGGAGTGTAACCGTCCCAAGCACCGATAAATCGATCGAGATTCTCAACAGGCGGCGCGGGAATTTCTGGCGCCACCGCACCTTTACCAAAATCCTGCATAATTGCCACCCAAGTCGGAGCTTGCACCGAATAACGCTCTGTGAGAGCATTAGAGGCAGCCGGCGCGCTGGGTTCTCCCCACTCGGCTTGGAATTCCCAACCCCAGCGGTGCCCAACATCCGCTAAAGCCAGCAAATCTCCCAATTCCGTTGCATCCAAAGTGATTTTGGCCGAAACAGTAAAATCTGCAAACCGAACGCCAGAAATGCGATATCTTTCCCGTAGCACATCATGAGCGATTTGTCCAGAAATCCACTGTAAGTTCGGCAAACATTTAACCCAATCAGCAAAAATTTCAGCACCGATGCGGGGATCGTAAGTAAAAAAACTTACCCAACCCCAATCCAAACCTCCCGGCTGTCGCTGCTGGAGTTCCCGGAGAAACGCGCCCCACAAACCAGTTTGAAAAGCTGCTAATTCATTGCCATCGGGGGCAGAAACGCCAGCAGAAGTCAGCATTCCTCCCAGCCAGGGGAATTCACTTACTAAAATAGTTTTGGCCCCTCGGCGGGCTGCTTGCACGGCTGCGGCAGTGCCGCCAGTGCCGCCACCGACTACCAAAACATCTGCTTTTAAGACCGAAGACATGGGCAATACCATTTTAGATTTTAGATTTTAGATTTTAGATTGCAAGAGGCTCATTCATCATGTAAGGTGCGACCACAAGCACCCAGAGGATAGATGTTCGGCGTTGGCGCCCATTGAATGTAAGGGTACACAGGCGGCGCACCCTACAGATTTTAAAATTACCTCTTTCTCCTCTTCCCTCTACCTCTGCGTCCTCTGCGTCCTCTGCGGTAAAAAAAAAAATTAGTTATTGTGAAAGTCAGATCGCATCTCAAATCAAAAAGAATCAGAAAATGGGGAACCGGGACACTAAAGTCATACGTCGCGTAATTTCCCCACTACTCACTACTAACCAAGCAATTGAAAATGGAAAAAGGTTTTATTTTGTGGTTCACCGGGCTGAGCGGTTCCGGCAAGACAACTATCACCAAAGCTCTCGAACCTGAATTGAAGGCAAGAGGTTGCAAAGTGGAAATATTAGATGGAGATGTCGTTCGCACCAACTTGTCAAAAGGTTTGGGATTTAGCCAAGAAGACAGAGATACTAATATTCGGCGGATTGGATTTGTAGCTCACCTGCTGAGCCGCAATGGAGTAGCCGTAATGACCGCAGCTATTAGCCCCTACAGAGCAATTCGCGACGAAATTAGAGCAATGGAGCCCCATTTTGTTGAAGTATATATCACAGCGCCGTTAGAAGTGTGCGAAGGTCGCGATGTCAAGGGGTTATACGCTAAGGCGAGAGCAGGAGAAATTAAGGGTTTTACGGGAATTGACGATCCTTATGAAGAACCGCTTAATCCTGAGATTATTTGTTACACAGAGCGAGAAACTGTGGAAGAGAGTGTTAAAAAAGTTCTGACCAAGTTAGAACAGTTGGGTTACATTTGATGTTGGCGGGGTTGGATGAGGATAGGGGCAAAAAGCGATGGTGGTGAAAAGTTATTCGCACGGCGTGCAACTTGAGAAAAAAGCTCACCCTTGTGTTCCCTTCGCGGAGAGGGAGGGTGAAGAATTTCTCCCATTTCCTGCAAGAAGAGGGGCTCAGGGAGACATTTCCAGCAAAAGCTGCAAGCTAAGTTATTGGGCAAGCAATGCTGTCAAAAGTTTAATGATTCAAAGTTTAACAGTGTCAGTGCTGGCGGCGGTGGGTTCATCTCCTGCAGCGGCCCAGTTTATGCCTCCTCCTCCTCCTCCTGCGGATGCGGGTTCTCCTGTTCCTGTACCAGTACCCGCAGCGCCGGGATTTCCGGGATTTCCGGCAACTGAACCTTCAAGTGTACGATCGGAAGTTTACACTTTAGGCGCGGGCGATCGTATTCAAATGGACATCTTCAACGTCCCGGAATACAGCGGCCCCAACGGTCAACACCAAGTACAGGCCGACGGTTCCCTGAGTTTGCCGTTAATTGGCAGCGTTTCGGTGTACGGGATGACCCTAGAACAAGCTTCTAATGCTGTTAAAGACAAATACGGCAAATACCTCAAACGCCCTTGGATTACCCTGAAACTGCTGGCGCCGCGTCCTTTGCAAATTGCGATCGCGGGCGAAATCAACCGCCCCGGAGCCTATACAATATCCTCAGCAGCAGGCCCCGGAGGCACAGCAGAGCAAATGGGAACTCAAATGCCAACGATATCGCGGGCTCTGCGAATGGCAGGCGGAATTACCCAGTCAGCAGACGTGCGACAAATCAAAATCCGCCGCCCCCAGCGCAACGCACCGGAACAAATTATTAGTGTGGATTTGTGGGAATTATTGCAAAACGGCGATTTGCGGGCCGATATGACTTTGCGCGACGGCGATACTATATTTATTCCCACTGTAACTAGCCTCAACCGCCAAGAAGCACCGACTTTAGCAGTAGCTAACATTACCGGACAAAGCACTCAACCAATTAATATTGCTGTGGTGGGCGAAGTAACTCGCCCCGGTACTTATACTTTGACAAAAGAGGCTCAAAGTAGGGTACAAGAGAATGAAATGGGTGAAAATTCTGGTTTGTTTGCTGCCAGCGAAACCAACGGCGGGGAAAGTGTTTTGCAGCAAACTGTAACGAGGGCAATTAAAATGGCGGGCGGCATTACGCCGGTAGCTGATATCCGACAAATACAAGTTCGCCGCCTGACGCGGGCGGGTACAGAACAAATTATTAATGTCAATTTGTGGCAACTTTTGGAAGGGGGAGATGTATCCCAAGATTTAGCGCTACAACAGGGAGATACAGTAATCGTCCCCAAAGCCGAAAACCTCGATGAAACCCAAGACGAACAAGTTGCTAATTCTAATTTTTCACCGGATACGATTAGGGTGAACATTGTAGGAGAAGTCGTGAAACCGGGAACGATTGCGGTGGTGCCCAACACTACTTTAAATCAAGCGCTGGTAGCAGCGGGAGGTTTTAATAAAGCGCGGGCAGAAATGGATTCGGTGAATTTAATTCGCCTCAATCCTAACGGCACCGTTTCGCAGCTAACTGTTAAGGTGGATTTTTCTGCAACTGCCAATGAAGAAACTAATCCCAAACTGAAAAATAATGATGTAATTATGGTAAGGCGATCGGGTCGCGCTACGTTCTCGGATAATGTAGGAGGGACTCTCGCTCCTCTCAGCCCGCTGTTAGGAATATTTCGGTTGTTCGATATTTTTCGGTGATTTGAATAAACTGGCATTAAGACCTCAAAAACCCGATTTAGAGAAAATATTGCGGTTTGGTAATGCAATATCGAGGAATCAACCGATTTCCTGAAACTCCGCCACCAATACAGACGTTTAAACTAATAAGTTGTAGAAATCAAATGAAACCAGGGAAACAATCTCAAGTAGCACTGTTTAATCATAAAAAAGCCGCTGATTTGCAAAAAATGTCTTCTGGGCTTTATGGAGAAGATCAATTTTTAGGCAGCAACAAAACCGAGACAGAAGAGTTAACTTTTTGGGAAGTTTGCCGCAGTCGCTCCATCTTAGTAATCGGCGTAGCAGCGGCAGTGACTACCGGAGTTTTCGCCTGGACACTGAATCAAAAAAGCGAGTACGAAGGGCGCTTTCAATTATTAGTAGAACCAGCCGTTACGCAAAATACTTTAGCCAAAATTTACTCGGGTGAGCTGAAACTGCAACCAGCGGCGCCCGCGACGACAGAAAATGCTGGTTTTGACTACGAATCGCAAATTCAAGTTTTACAAAGCCCGCAAGTAATGGCGCCGATTGTTAAAGAGTTGCAGGCTAAGTATCCTGACATAAATTACAACTACCTCTTGAACCAAAAAGCAGATAATTTGCCGTTTTCTCAGGAAACTAGGTTGTCAATTAATCGATTCAAAAATACCAAGATTATCGAAGTTAGATATCGGGATTACGATCCGAAAAAAATTCAGTTTGTTTTGGAAAAAGTGGCGCTAGGCTACCGCAACTACAGCGTGCAAGATACCACAACTCAAATTAGTCAGACTCTGGATTTTGTAAAATCGAAAATTCCCAATCAGCAAAAACGCCAACAAGCTCTGCAAACAGAAATTCAAAAGTTGCGGCAGCAGTACAATTTCATCGACCCGCAAATTCAAACGCAACAACTCGCGCAGCAAATCAGTGAACTTCAAACGCAAAGATTGGAAGCGCAAACGCAGCTCAATCAGCAGAGATTGCTCTATTCCAATCTGCAAAATCAGCTTGGATTAAACCAGAAGCAAGCGCTGATGGCCTCGGCTCTGAGTCAAGCTCCCCGCTATCAAGGGATGCTGACTCAATTGCAGCAATTAGAAGGGCAAATTGCGATTAACTCGGCTACGTTTACAGACGAAACTCCGCAAATGCAATTGTTGCGAGAACAGCGCAAAAACCTGATTCCTTTATTGAAGAAAGAAGCCCAACAAGTTCTGGGAACTGATTTGGCTAAGGTAAATTCACAAGTGCTGGCTTTTCAAGATCCGGTGCGGATTAAGTTAATCGAGCAGTTTATCGGTACTGCTAATTTAATTCAGGTGCTGGGCGTGCGGAATCAAGTTTTGGAACAAGCTGCTAAGCAGTTGAATCAATACTCTCAAAAATTCCCGGTGATTTTGCGGCGCTATTCCGATTTGCAGCGCGAGTTGGACGTGACTAACAATACGCTGAATGGTTTGCTGGCAAAACAGCAAGCTTTGCAGCTTGAAGCTGTGGGCAAAAAAGAGGTGGCTTGGGAAGTTATTGCTAAGCCTGAAATTCCGCGTTACAAAAATGGCGAGTTGATGGCTGTTGCTCCGATTATGCCTTTGAATTTGGCTTTGGGGGGATTGGCTGGTATGCTGTTTGGTATGCTGGCGGCGCAGTTGGCGGAACGGTTTAAAAATAAAACGGTGTTCCAAACTCCAGAGGATGTTAAACAGTCGATTCGCCTGCCTTTGTTGGGGGTAATTCCTGCTAGCGATAAAATTTTGAGACTTCCTCCTGCTGAGACAAGCCCGGTGGATGTGGCAATTTCGCCGATGCCGACGGATGCTTTTCAGGAAGCTTTTCGATCGCTCAATGCGAATATTCGCTTACTAAACGTTGATACTCCGATCAATTCTTGTGTAATTACTTCTTGTCAAGTAGGTGATGGCAAGTCTACGGTAGCAGTCAATCTGGCGCGGGCGGCGGCTGCAATGGGGCAGCAAGTGCTGTTGGTGGATGGGGATTTACGGCGCCCGCAGGTACACGAAATGCTGGGTTTACCGAATTGGCAAGGCTTGCACAATGTGATTGCTGATGATCTGGATGTGCAACAGGTGATTGTGCGATCGCCCCGCGATGAAAATTTGTTTGTGTTAACTTCCGGCCCGGTTCCTTTCGATCCCACAAAGGTGCTTTCTTCCAAAAAAATGCAGCATTTAATGGCAGCTTTGTCAAGTCATTTTGATTTAGTTATTTACGATACTGCACCACTTTTGGGTTTGGCGGATGCGAATTTGTTGGCGGCTCACACTAACGGATTGATGCTGGTAGTGGGGCTGCATCAAACTGAGCGGGAGGCGCTGTTGTTGGCTTTTGAAGATTTGAAAATGGCGGGAATTCCGCTGTTGGGAATGGTGGCGAATAACGATAAAGGCAGCAGGTATTACTATCAGTCTTACGTGCAGGATTACGTTCAGGAACAGTCTGTTTGAGGGAGAGGAATTGAGAAATGTTTAGTGGAACAGGCCGTCGGGCCTGTTCTTGAGAATGCAAGGCGGGCGGGACACCCGATCAGATATTTATATTTCCTCCATCTTGCACCTTTAATTGTGAATCAAGCTGTCTGGGGCGGGCGGGACGCCCCAGAAGAACATTTAACTTTTGTGGAACAGAACAGGCCGTCTAGCGTGTTCTGGTGATTTGTGCGTGATTTCAGAAAGACAAATTTTCTTAAGATTTGCGATCGAGACTCTGAACTATAATAAAAAGTAGAGAAATTTAAACAAATCGCGGCACTTGCAACTTAGCAAAATCTGAAAGAAAACGTGGCTGGTAAATTCCTATTTTGTAATACCTTGATACAACTCCCTGCCTCGGCTCAAAACTAGCAGGGAGTTTTGTGTTTTTCACACAGGAGATGAAACAATGGCTATTGCTACTATCAACCCGGCAACGGGAGAAACGCTGAAAACTTTCGAGCCGATCGCGGATGAGGTAATCGAAGCTAAGCTGGAATTAGCACAGCAAGCTTTTAAAAAATACCGCCAACTGCCGTTTGAGCAGAGAGCTCTGTGGATGCAGAAAGCTGCAGACATCTTGGAGCGCGATCGCGAAATTTACGCTGAAATGATGACTCTGGAAATGGGTAAAACGCTCAAATCTGCGATCGGCGAAGTCGAAAAATGCGCCTTAGTTTGTCGCTATTACGCCAAAAATGCCGCTCAATTTATGGCAGACATACCGGCAACCACTGACGCTAGCAGCAGCTTTGTCCGCTACCAACCGCTAGGCGCTATTTTAGCCGTTATGCCGTGGAACTTCCCATTTTGGCAAGTTTTTCGGTTTGCGGCGCCGGCGCTGATGGCGGGCAATGTCGGCTTGCTTAAACACGCTTCCAACGTGCCTCAGTGCGCTTTGAAAATCGAAGAAATTTTCAGGGAAGCTGGCTTTCCCGAAGGCGTTTTTCAAACTTTGTTAGTGGGCGCCGACAAAGTAGCCAATATCGTTGCGGACGATCGTATAAAAGCAGCAACCCTCACCGGTAGCGAACCAGCGGGTGAAAGTTTGGCAGCAAATGCGGGCAAAAATTTGAAAAA
The DNA here is from genome assembly GCF_036705565.1 of Microcoleus sp. AT8-B5. Lineage (NCBI taxonomy): Bacteria > Bacillati > Cyanobacteriota > Cyanophyceae > Oscillatoriales > Microcoleaceae > Microcoleus > Microcoleus sp. AT8-B5. The sequence continues at coordinate 63,173 of NZ_JAUBUY010000028.1, read as the reverse complement.
AGTAGTGCTGGAATTGGGAGGAAGCGACCCATTTATTGTGATGTCGAGCGCCGATGTAGCAGCAGCTTTATCAACTGCTGTGACATCCCGGATGCTCAATAACGGTCAATCTTGCATCGCCGCCAAACGCTTTATTTTAGCAGAAGAGATAGCCGACGAATTCATCACAGGATTTGTCGAAAAATTCGAGCAATTAAAAGTAGGCGATCCGATGTTGCCAGAAACCGATATCGGCCCTTTAGCTACTCCCGCCATCCTCAAAGACTTGGACAATCAAGTGCAAAATTGCATCCAATCGGGAGCAAAAATTCTGACAGGTGGCCGCCCATTGTCAGAGAAAGCCGGCAATTTCTACTTGCCAACTATTCTGACAGATATTCCGCCGAATGCCTCTGCCCGTCAAGAAGAATTTTTCGGGCCCGTAGCTTTAGTATTCCGGGTTGCAGGCATCGAGGAGGCGATCGCCCTCGCAAATAGCACATCTTTTGGCTTGGGTGCGTCAGCTTGGACTACAGTAAACTCAGAGAGCGATCGATTTATTTCCGAACTAGAGGCGGGCGCGGTATTCATCAACGGTTTAGTAAAATCCGACCCTAGATTGCCCTTCGGCGGTATCAAACGCTCCGGTTACGGACGCGAATTGAGCATCCAAGGAATGCACGAATTTGTTAACATAAAAACAGTGTGGGTGAAATAAGCTCCCACTCTCTCAACCGATCGCACAAATCTACATAAGTCTGCGTTTATCTGCGTTTATCTGCGGTTAAAAATTCCCATTTAGTATTTTTGCGATCGGTTGAAAAAGACAAAAAAACCATTAACCGAGGAGAGAAACGGAAATGAACACAGCTCAACTATTGGTAAAATGTTTAGAAAATGAAGGCGTCGAATACGTCTTTGGACTTCCCGGAGAAGAAAATTTAGAAGTTCTAGAAGCCCTGAGAAACTCTTCAATTAAATTTATTACTACTCGCCACGAACAAGGCGCCGCATTCATGGCAGACGTTTACGGTCGTCTCACCGGCAAAGCCGGCGTTTGCTTGTCCACCTTGGGCCCTGGGGCAACTAACTTAATGACAGGAGTTGCTGACGCCAACTTAGACGGCGCTCCTTTAATAGCAATTACCGGACAAGTCGGCACAGACAGAATGCACATAGAATCGCACCAATATTTAGATTTGGTCGCCATGTTTGCGCCAGTTACTAAGTGGAATGCTCAAATTGTTCGCCCCAGCACGACGGCAGAAATTGTCCGCAAAGCTTTTAAAGTAGCTCAAAGTGAAAAGCCGGGAGCAGTTCACATTGACTTACCTGAAAACATCGCAGCCATGCCTGCTGAAGGAGATCCGCTCACCAAAGACAACCGCGAAAAAACTTTTGGCGCTTACCAAAGCTTGAATAAAGCCGCTGTGGCAATTTCCAAGGCAAAAAGTCCTCTGCTTTTAGTAGGAAACGGTGCGATCCGCGCTAACGCCAGCGATGCTTTGACACAATTTGCTACTCGATTGAATATCCCTGTAGCTAATACTTTCATGGGCAAAGGTGTGATTCCTTACACTCATCCTTTGGCACTGTGGACGACGGGCTTGCAAAAACGCGATTACATTAGCTGTGCTTTTGAAGAAACGGATTTAGTGATTGCTGTTGGCTACGATTTGATTGAATATTCCCCGAAAAAGTGGAATCCTGAAGGAAAAATTCCGATTATTCATATTGGAGCTCTGCCAGCAGAAATTGACAGCAGTTATATTCCTCTTATAGAAGTTGTGGGGGATATTTCTGATTCTCTCAATGAAATTTTGCAGCGTGCCGATCGCATGGAGAAAGTAGACCCTTTTGCTAAGCAATTGCGGGCGGATATTCGGGCTGGGTACGAACAATATGCAGCCGACGACGGTTTCCCGATCAAGCCACAAAAACTCATTTACGATTTGCGGCAAATCCTGGACCCGGAAGATATTCTTATATCTGATGTCGGAGCTCACAAAATGTGGATCGCGCGGCACTATCATTGCGATCGCCCGAATACCTGTTTGATTTCCAACGGCTTTGCGGCGATGGGAATTGCGATTCCGGGTGCGGTAGCTGCAAAACTCGTTTATCCCGATCGCAAAGTAGTAGCCGCCACCGGCGACGGTGGTTTTATGATGAATTGCCAAGAGTTAGAAACTGCTTTGCGAGTCGGTACTAATTTTGTGACGCTGATATTTAATGACGGCGGTTACGGGTTAATTGAATGGAAGCAGCAAGATTATTTTGGTCATTCCGATTTCGTCAAATTTGGCAATCCCGATTTTGTGAAATTTGCGGAAAGTATGGGTTTAAAAGGCTATCGAGTGGAATCTGCAACAGATTTTATTCCGATTCTGAAAGAAGCCCTTGCTCAAGATGTCCCTTGCGTGATTGACTGTCCGGTAGACTATCGGGAAAATGCGCGTTTCAGTCAATTATCTGGGGATATGAGTTGCAATTTGTAAGAGTAGCTAGAGCCTCGGCTTCTTTAATAAGTCGGGGTTCTAATAATGGACATTATTCGAGATAGAGTTTTGTAGCTTGTTTAAGATTGGCGATCGCTTCTTCTATGGTTTCGCCTGGGTCAACCGTGCTGACTTCAGGACATTCGGCAATGTACATATCTTCTTCTTGGTAAATGATGCCTGTGAAGCTTGGATTTTTCCTTATAATTTTCGCTTCCATTTAGATAGGGCTCAAGCTAGCATCCGGGCGTGAGCAATTTCTCTATCACCTATGAGACGGACTTGGGAGCTAAAGAGTGAAATAATAGCTAATGTTTTCCCCGTCAAGGTAACAAATTCTACTTCATATCCTACCCCACCTTGATGTACTAAAACAACAGTGCCAATATCGCCTTGGCTTAATTTTTTTTCTGGGATATCAATTGTTAAAACAATGCTGTCAAGTTCTTGAATCATTTTATTTTTTAATCTGGTGGATAGGCACTTACTAGCCTGGGAGTGTCGCCTCCGGTTTCAATAAACCAAACAGAACGCACAAAGGGTTTTCTGCCATCTGCTGCTAGCATTTCTTCTTCAATAACGTACCGACTGCCAAAAGGAGATTCTTCAATTTTAGCTAATTCATGGTCGGCGGCATGACGCAGCAAGGCCGTTGCCATGATTTCCCAAGCATCAACTGAAAAGCCAAACCGTAAAAAAAATTTTGCTTTGCTTTTCCCGTCGCGGTGGGTGAGTGAGAGCAGATATTCGGTAATTTTCTTTTCAGGAACGACTGCTCTTTCATAATTGGGCAGTTTCAAGCACTCTTTCCAAAGCTTACTCTTGTATATTAACCAGAGTGGAGGCGATCGGTCAAGCAGGGGCGATTACCTACGGGATAGCTGCGCCTCGCGTGCTTTTTGACAAGTTGGGATGTAAGGGCGATCGCTATTACGTCAGTCATTATTCCGCACTGTTTGCTAGAATTATTTAAGTCAGCTATAAGGACGGCTATGACTGAAGCTATCTCAACAAAAAATGAATATCAAATAACTGTGAGTTCTCCAGTTTGGCAAAGAGTTGAGCAAATTGCCGCAGAATTTAACTTGTCAGTTTCGGAACTATTGGAACAGATAGGCAAAAATCAACTCAAAGTTGTTGCGGTTCCCGGTAATTCAGTAAAAGTGAGTGAGCAAGATATTGCAAATGCTTTTATTTGGTTAGCCGCCCAAACTAATGTAGCAATCAACGCCTACAAGCTACAAAAACTTATATATTACGCTCAAGCTTGGTATTTAGGAGTTTACGGAAAGCCACTATTTGATGCAGATTTTCAAGCAGGGATTCACGGGCCGGTTATTCCTGATTTATTAGAAAAGTATCAACGCCAATTTAGTTGGGAACGCATTACAGAGAAAATCGAACAACCGAAAATTCCCCAAAAAGTTGGGCAATTTATCGAAGAAGTTGCGGAGGCATATTTTGAGTATGATGATGAAACTTTGGAACGAATGATTTGCAGTGAAATGCCTTGGCTGGAAGCGAGAGGAGATTTGCCGAGAGACGAATCTTGTCATGGGATTATTTCTCACGAATCGATGAAGAAATATTATTCGGGCCGTTTCTTCTCTAAATAATATAAGGGCGATTCCCTACGGGATAGCTGCGCCGCGCGTGCTTTTTGACAATTTGGGATGTAAGGGCGATCGCACTTTTTCAGCTTCAAGTATTCGGATTAGCTGTTACCTGCGTGATGTACGGGATAATCAGGTCAAAATCCTTACGGATTTCTGCCAGTTGTTTTACCTAAGTATGAGAAGCATAAATCACTTCCTCTTACTTCGGGCGATCGGTTGCAATTTGCTTCTCAATCTCTCCGTAGAGTTTTATTTTAACTTGTCGGATTTGATATGATGCGTTTTTTCAGTCAATTCAGACCTAGTTGAGTTTTTGGCTACTTAAACTAATATTTAAGGACACTAACTAAGAAAGAGCCTATTTTTTGATTGTTTAGCGACACGCCACACTTCTCTCTAAAATATCATCACTTCAAACCCAATAATAAGGCGATTCCGCCGATCGCACCAACTACCCCCACAACAGCCCGAAGGCTCACTTTTTCGCCCGCCAGCACCGCTAAAGGCAGTATAAATAGGGGACTGGTAGAACTGAGTGCTTGAGCGATTGCTGCGGGTGCATATTTCAGCGAAGTCTGTTGCAGAAAAATTCCGAGATAGGTTCCTAAAAAAGCTGCTATAATTATTGCACCTAATAGTTTTGGCGCTTTTAATTGTTTGAAACTATCAAGATTTTTTGGGTTCAAAAAGCATAGCATAACTGCCATGCCGCCGCTCAAACGCAAAGCCGCAGTCCACAGGGGATCAATATCTATTTGAGTGAAGGCGGCGCGGGATAAAATAGCTCCAGCGGCGTGGGATGTTTGTCCTAATAAACTAATGGCTAATCCTTGCCAAAGATGTTTTGATGGTAAGGTTGTTTCGGCTGTTCGTTCTGCAATTACCCACGCTACGCCGCAGATTGTTAAAAGAATGCCAGTACAAGCAATGGGCGATAACTTTTCTTGCAAAAATATTAAGCCCAATAAAGCTGTTAAAGGGGGAGATAGGGTTTCTAAAAGCAGCGTTCGCCTCGCGCCTAAATATTTTAATACGATAAAGAAAGCGGTGTCTCCGATGCCAATTCCTAGGGCGCCGCCGATCAGCAGCATTGCTAAAATATTAGGGTTGATTGCGGGTAAGGGTTTACCTAAAATTAGTACAGTGGCAAGGAGCATGAAAAGGGCGATCGCGCCTTTGAGCAAGTTTAGCACCACTGCGGGGATTTGCTGTCCCACTCGCTGCCAGATGGTGGAAGATAGAGCCCAGACAAATGCAGCGCCTAAAGCGGCGATTTCACCCATAAAATTTGTTGACTGTTGACTGTTGACTGTTGACTGTTGACTGACTAACGACTAACGACTAATGACTAATGACTAATGACTGTTGTTACCGATGCCCGATGCCCGATGCCCGATGCCCAATGCCCGATACCCAATATAAATTAGGGTTCCAGACTTATCATCTGGAACCCTAAATTTATTAAGCTTCTTTAGTAGTGGGCGGGGAGAGAATCGAACTCTCATACCTTTCGGTGTCAGATTTTGAGTCTGATGCGTCTACCAATTTCGCCACCCGCCCTTTTTCGTTTCACCATCATAACACACCGATCGATTTCCTGCAAGCAAAGATTCATAATCTTTTGAACTTGCCCAGCGATCGATCTCTCTGGCGCGCAATACTGGTACAGGATGGGACAACTGAGCCGTTTGAGCTTGTTTGAGCATTTCTCCCAGTTGAGTGCTGCTGAGGTCATCGTAGGCCCGCGCCTGCGCCAAAAACGCATCGACATTCAGTTTGGGAGCTAAAGTCGGCGAACCTCCGGCCAGTTTCATCAACAGCGATGCTACCACTCTTGGGTCTTGAGTGGCGAGCAAGGCGGCGCGATCGCACGTAAATTCCGCACACCGCAACCATTCCAACATTTGCGCCTGCAAACCCTGGGCGAGCACGGCTCCCACCGGCGAAATTTGGCCGGCGGCCAACACAATTAAATTAGCCAGAGTCAGGTAAACTCCGTGTTCGCACTTCAAATGCCCCAACTCGTGAGCAATTACTGCCTTAACTTCCTCATCTGTGAGCAAATCAATCAGAGAAGTGTGCATCACCACAAAAGGCTGTTTTCCCCGCATCGCGAAGGTGTAAGCATTCGGCATCGGATGCTGGCGGACATAAAGCTGCGGCGGTTCCAAATCCAGAGTTTTGCAGGCATCCAACAACAATTGATGCAGGTGGGGCAATTGATTTTCCCCGACTTGGACGCTGGAAGCCAGATTTTCCAGCATGAAAAACTGTTCGCCCAGTTGTCCCAGCAACTGCCGCACCATCAAATCCAGGCCGGGCAGTTGTTTGAGAGTGCTGGTAGCTTCCAAGTCTAGGGGGTGGCGAAACTGGTCTGCTTTCAAACCGATGAGCGGTATGTTCGACATTTTAATCCTGAGTCATTAGTCATTAGTCATTAGTCATTGGTCATTGGTCATTAGTCATTGGTCATTGGGAATTGGGAATTGAGAATTGGGAACTGGGAATTGGGAATTTTCTTCCTTCTTCCTTCTTCCTGACATCCGTTACATCCGCTACAGAATCCGTTGCCGAACTTCCTTTTTCCTTCTTCCTAATGACTAATGACTGCTGACTAATGACTAATGACTAATTAACAGTTTAAACCCGATCGCACGGGATTGACAGGAGCCTCAGCAGTCGCCGGGTCTGTACCCTCTTTCACGCGTCGCAAATTCGCGCCCAATTTTTGCAGTTTCACCTCTAACTGCTCGTAGCCGCGGTCTAAATGCTGCAAGCTGCTGATGGTGGTGACACCATCGGCTGCAAGTCCCGCTAACACTAACGCCGCCGAAGCCCGCAAATCTGTTGCCACTACCGGCGCACCCGACAGCCGCGACACTCCGCGCACAATCGCGACATTGCCTTTAAGGCGAATGTCGGCGCCCATGCGGTTGAGTTCTGCTACGTGGCGCAAGCGATTCTCAAACACGGTTTCTTTGATCAAGCTGTCGCCCTCGCTCAGCGTCAGCAAAGCCATAAACTGAGCTTGCATATCTGTGGGGAAACCAGGGTAAGGCAGAGTTTCGATGTCTGTGGCCGAGTGAGTTTGGCCGGGAACTATCCGCAAAATGTCGGGGGATTCTGCAATAATTTTCGCCCCAATTGTCTGCAATTTGGCAATGACTGCGGTCAGGTGGTCGGGAATTACCGGCGACAAACTGATTTCGGAGTGAGTGATGGCTCCGGCTACTAAAAATGTTCCGGCTTCAATGCGATCGGGAATAATTGGATAGTCTACCGCGTGCAGCTTGGGAACTCCCGAAATGACGATCGTATTCGTGCCAGCGCCTTGAATTTTTGCTCCCATGGCGCAGCAGAAATTCGCCAAATCTGCGACTTCCGGCTCTTGAGCCGCATTTTCAATCACGGTTTCTCCTTGGGCCAGAGTCGCCGCCATCATCAAAGTTTCAGTTGCGCCAACGCTGGGGTAGTCCAAATAAATTTTGGCTCCTTTCAGGCGGCGGTTCGGCCCTTTGACGTAAGCGTGAACGGTGCCGTGGTCGATGTGGACTTCGGCACCGAGGGCTTGCAAACCGCGAACGTGGAGTTCAACGGGTCGGGCACCGATGGCGCACCCACCGGGCAAGGGTACTTTGGCAAATCCCAAACGCGCTAGCAGTGGGCCGATAATAAAGAAGCTCGCCCGCAGTTGGCTGACTAATTCGTAGGGGGCTTGAGCGTCTATGAGGTTGCTGGCGTTGATGTCTAAAACGTCCCCGTGCTGCTGTAATTTGACTCCTACAGCCGAGAGAATTTGCCCCATGCGGGCGACATCGACTAGACCGGGAACGTTGCGGAGACGGCAATCCTCTGGGCATAGCAGGGCTCCTGCCATGACGACTAAGGCCGAGTTTTTGGCGCCGCTGATTTTGACGTGTCCTTTAAGGGGCTGGCGACCCCAAATTTGTAATACTTGTTGGTCGCTTTCAGGTGAAGCTGGCAGGTTAGATGAGTTCTGAGCTGGTGTAATGGGTTTGCCCTCCATAATTCGCTTCGTTACTTTATACATTATTAATTTTGGTTCGATTTTACCGGAAAGTTTTTATATGTCTAGGGGTAACATTAGGGATTCTCGGCATTATATTTGCCAAGCTTCAGTCTGGGTAAGGCTTTCAGGTTTAATCGCATAAATAATGTCGATCGAGTCTCATGAAATTATCTGTATCAAAATTTACGTTCATTTGTAGCGGTCGCTCGGATCACAGATGTTATAGCTTTGTCAACGATCTTTTGAAGTAAAAGCCGGCTGGGTTGTTGACAAAGGTGTAAGATATCTGTTCGATCGACAATGCTAGAAAGTTAACACATTGTCGATCGCCCCATTGCCTGTGCTAACCTGTGACAACAACCTAGAGTAAAACTTAAGTGCCAAATACTTTGCTAAACTTATTCACAGTTAATCACCGAGAGGAAGTTTCATGTTTGCTGTCAAGCGGGCGCTAAAATTAAATAACAAGGAAGCGACGTTGATGGCAAAACACGCAGGATTCCGGCGCGTAGTTTTCAATTTTGGGTTGAGCCTGCGAACTCAAATGTACAGTGAGGGGAAATTTACCGACTCGAAGGTACTCAACGAAGTCAAGAAGGTTCTCACCAATCACGTCAAGAAAACGTCTGAATTTGCTTGGATGAACCAGTTGTCTAGCCGAGTTTATCAAAACGCTTTGATTGACTTAAAAGATGCTTTTAGTCGATATCGTTCGGGGAAAGCAGGTCATCCGAAGTTCGCCAGCCGGCGAGACGGTCAATCTTTTACGGTTGATTCATCTAACGGTAAACTTTTGTTAGTCGCTGGTAGCACTATCAAGATTCCTACGTTGGGAACTTTTCGACTTTTTGAGCCGTTAGAATGTGGTTTTATTTCTCAAACTTTTACGGTTTCAAAAGAAGGTAATCGCTGGTTTGTTTCCTTTTGTGTGGATGCAGAGCGCCTGCCCGGTGGGCAGTCTGAAGGTTCTGTAGGAATTGATGTCGGCATCAAGTATGCGGCCACGCTATCAACCCAACAGAGTTTTGATGCACCAAAGCCGCTAAAGCAAGCGAAAACCAAGCTTGCTACTTTACAGCGCCAAGCATCTAAACAGGTAAAAGGCTCTCGAAATCAGCGCAAAACCTACAACAAAATTAGTCAGATCCATGCACGAGTCGCTCGTATTCGCTTAGACTTCCTTCACAAGTTAACAACTTACCTAGCTAAAACTTTCAAGCTAATTAAGATTGAGAACTTGAATGTTCAAGGAATGATGGCGAATCATAAGTTAGCTGGAGCAATATCTGACCTGGGATTTTACGAATTCAAACGTCAGCTCGACTACAAATGCCTTATGTATGGAGCTAGTTTAGTGCTAGTAGACCAGTGGTTCCCTAGTACGAAAACTTGCTCAAATTGTGGCACAAAAAAAGATATGCCACTAAGCGTTCGGACTTTTGACTGTCCTACTTGTGGCATATCTTTGGAGCGGGATTTTAACGCAAGTTTGAATATTTTAAATTGGGAACCCTCGGCTTGAGGGGAATAGCCTACTTATCTTGGGATTAGCCGTCTACCCAACAGCGTAGGAAGTGAAATCGAATTGTGTCTAAAAATGAGTTTAGACAAGTTTAGATAAGTTTCACGAAGCAGCCAAAGCTACTCCTAGCATATGGTTCACATTAAACGGATCGAACTGACTAACTTTAAATCTTTTGGCGGCACGACGGCCATTCCCGTGCTGCCCGGTTTTACTGTGGTTTCCGGGCCCAACGGTTCTGGGAAGTCCAACATCCTCGACGCTTTGCTGTTTTGTCTCGGACTTTCGAGTTCTAAGGGAATGCGGGCTGAACGTTTGCCGGATTTGGTGAACAGCGCCCAAAACAAACGCGGTACGATCGAAGCTAGCGTGACTGCGACTTTTGCGTTGGAAGATGTGGGGGACGAATGGTTCGCCCAGGATGAAGATGAGGAGGAAAATGCAGCAGATGAGTTATCTGTTGAAGCAGAGGAAGTCGAAGGGATAGAAATTGCCGAAACTCA
>NZ_JAUBUY010000028.1:0-52925 GCF_036705565.1 Microcoleus sp. AT8-B5 | reverse complement strand
AGACAACAACGGCCAATCATCTGCCAATCGAAAATCCAAAATCCAAAATCCAAAATCGGATGAGTTATCTGTTGAAGCAGAGGAAGTCGAAGGGATAGAAATTGCCGAAACTCAAGACAACAACGGCCAATCATCTGCCAATCGAAAATCCAAAATCCAAAATCCAAAATCGGATGAGTTATCTGTTGAAGACGTAGAAGAGATTGAAATCGCAGCAAGTCAAGACAACAACGGACAACTACTCGCTACTAATAAAAAATCCAAAATCCAAAATCCAAAATCGGATGAGTGGAGTGTAACGCGCAAACTTCGGGTAACTCGCCAAGGTACTTACACTTCAACTTATTACATTAACGGCCAACCTTGCACGCTGACTCAACTTCACGAACAACTCAACCGCTTACGAATTTATCCCGAAGGCTATAACGTCGTGCTACAAGGAGACGTTACCAGCATTATTTCGATGAATTCTAAGGAACGCAGAGAAATCATTGACGAATTGGCTGGGGTGGCTCAGTTCGATCGCAAAATCTCTTTAGCTAGGCAGAAGTTGGATGAAGTTAAGGAGGTGGAAGAACGCAGCAGGATTGTAGAAAAAGAGCTGATGTCTCAGCGCGATAGACTTGCTTCCGATCGCACAAAAGCGGAAAAATATCAAAAGCTGCGGGCGGAATTTCAAGAAAAGTCGCAATGGGAAATTGTGCTGAAATTCCGGCAATTGCAGCAGCAAGAATGGAAACTGCGCGAACAAATCGAAACGGGCGATCGCACTTCGGCATCTCTTACCGAACAACTGCAAACAATTAGCACCCAAATTCAAGCAGCAACCGCCGAACTAGACGCGCTGAATGCCCGCGTTAAAGCTTTGGGAGAGTCGGAATTGTTGGCTTTGCAAGCGACGATTGCGACTCAGGAAGCGGAACGGCGACAACTGCAAAACCGCAAACAGGATTTGGAAAAAACTGCTGGGCAAATGGCGGCTAATATAGCACAAACCGAGGAAGAAGTTCGGCAATTCCGGCAAAGTTTGGAGCAAATTGAGATAGAAATATCTTATGTTAAGTCTCAGCAGGGGAGTTTTCAGGAACAGCGGGACGCAGCCCAGCAAAGTTTAGATGAAAGTCGGGAAGTTGCAAATGCGATCGCCTCGACGGCAGAAGTTTGGGTACAGCAGCAAACGGAACTGCACCGCCAAATCGAAACAATTCAACAAACTTTGGAACCGCAGCGTACAGAACAAGCTACCATTGGCGAAAGAGCCGATCGCCTGCAAAGTCAAATTCAAGAACAAAACCAATCGCTGCAAGTATTGGAACAGGAAATTGCAGCGAAAAAAGAGCAGCAATCTCGCCTTGTGGAAACCAAAGGCGTGGCATCTTTGCAAGTAGAATCGCTGAATCAGATTTTAGTCGAAGCCGAACAAGAATTGCAACTGCAACAGGAAACTCAAACTCGTTTGTTGGAAGAACAGCGGGAAAGACAGCGCAAATTAGACAAGCTAGAAGTGCAGTTTCAAGCACTGCAAGAAGCGACGGGAACGTTTACTGCAAAAATTGTCGCGCAAAGCGGGATTGGCGGAGTTTGTGGCTTGGTGGCTCAACTGGGTAGGGTAGAACCGCGCTATCAGTTGGCGCTGGAAATTGCGGCGGGCGGGCGTATGGGAAATATGGTGGTGGAAGATGACAGCGTGGCTGCTGCTGCGATCGAATTGCTGAAACAAAAACGGGCGGGAAGGATGACGTTTTTGCCTTTGAATAAGATTAGGGGCGGCAGGTATTCGGTGAATGAAAATTTGCGGCGCGCGGCTGGGTTTGTGGATGCGGCTGTTAATTTGATTGACTGCGATTCGCGGTATCAGGAAATTTTTGCTTACGTTTTTGGCAGTACGGTTGTGTTTAGCAACCTCAGCGATGCTCGCCGCTATTTGGGACAGTACCGGATTGTCACTTTGGACGGGGAAATTTTGGAAACTAGCGGGGCGATGACTGGGGGAAGTTCTACTAATAGATCTACCTTACATTTTGGCACGGTTGAGGCTAGTGAGGCTGCTAGTGAAGCCAGGACGATCGCGTCTTTGCAAGAAAGGTTGGAGGAAATTGAGCGGATATTGGAACGGTGCAAAATTGCGATCGATCGCGCCTCTGTTGCAGTCAAAACTCGCAGCCAAGAATTGATGGAAGCGAAACAAAATTTGCGCGAACATCAGTTGCGCTTGGAACAGTTGGATTCAGAAATTAAGAATTTGCAAGCGCAACAGGAACAAGTGCGATCGCAAATTGCGAAAAATACACAGGAATTAACTAATTCGCGATCGAGATTGCAGTTGCTGGAACGAGAATTGCCGGCACAGGAAACTCAATTGCAGCAGTACCGGCAAACTTTGGCGCAGTTGGAAGAGTCGAACAGTCACAGCGAATGGCAGCAAATGCAATCGAGTTTGCGCGCTTTGGAAGCGCAACTCCAAGAGCGAGAATTGGCTCTGAGAAACGTCCAGCAGCGCCTTGTAGACTTGGAAAATCAATTCGGGCGCTTGGAAGAGAAAATTAAGGAAGGCAGCGAGAAATTGCAGGAATGGCAAGTGCAGCAAAACGCGGGGGCGGATGCGCTCGATCGCATTGTTTCGCAGCAGTTAGAACTCGATGGACAAATTGCCGCAGCTAAGGCGACTTTGGGGGAAATTGAGGAAAAATTGGGCGTGGAAAAGGGAGAGCGCGATCGGGCGGAATCTCAATTGCGAGAACAGCATTTAGCCAAACAACAGTTACAGTGGCAGTTGCAAAAACTGCACGAAACCCAGCAAGAACGCCGGGAACAATTAGCCGCCATCCGCACTCTCTTGGAAACGCAGCGGGCGGAAATGCCCGACCCCGTGCCGTCAATTCCTGAAAATGTCGAGAAAGCCAATTTGACGGAATTGCAGCAGGAAGTAAAGGCGATCGCCAAGCGCATTCAAGCTTTAGAACCAGTCAATATGCTAGCCTTGGAAGAGTACAACCGCACTCAAGAACGCCTTCAAGAATTAAGTCAAAAATTGACGACATTGGAAGGAGAACGCACTGAACTGCTGTTGAGAATCGAAAATTTTACCACACTCAGGCGGCGCGCTTTTAAAGAAGCTTTCGACGCGGTTAACGAGAACTTCCAGACTATCTTTGCGGAACTTTCCGAAGGCGATGGCTATCTCCAGCTAGATGACCAGGAAGACCCCTTCAGCAGTGGCTTGAATTTGGTGGCTCACCCGAAGGGCAAACCCGTACAGCGGCTGGCTTCCATGTCTGGAGGCGAAAAGTCGTTGACGGCGCTGAGTTTTATTTTTGCGCTGCAACGCTACCGCCCGTCTACGTTCTACGCTTTTGATGAAGTGGATATGTTTCTGGATGGGGCAAATGTGGAGCGATTAGCTAGAATGATAAAACGACAGTCTGAACAAGCCCAGTTTATTGTTGTGAGTTTGCGGCGACCTATGATTCAATCGGCTGAGCGTACAATTGGCGTTACTCAAGCGCGGGGAGCTTATACTCAAGTCATAGGGCTGAAGTTGTAGTCCCGGAGTTTATGTTAACGCTCGTGTTGAGTGATATATGTACTTAATAAATCAGGATTAAAGTTAGAATGACATCCGAACAAATCTGCCAACGCTCCGATATTCTAGGCACTCAGGTCATCACCCGCGACAGAGGTAAACGCTTGGGGGTGGTTAGTCAATTGTGGGTGGACATCGATCGGCGGGAAGTTGTGGCGATCGGTCTGCGTGATAATATATTTGCGGTCGCTGGAATGCCGAGGTTTATGTTCCTCAGCAATGTCAGTGAAATCGGCGACGTGCTGTTGGTGGAAGATGAGAGCGCGATCGAAGATGATGTTGATGTTGAAGTCTACAGCATTTTGATTAACAGCGAAGTTATTACCGAAACCGGCGAACTTTTGGGTAGGGTGCGGGGCTTTAGATTCGACCCCGAAGACGGTAAGTTAGTTTCTATAATTATCGCTTCCCTGGGAATCCCCCAAATCCCCGACCAAGTTCTCAGCACTTACGAGTTGGGGATTGAAGAAATTGTCAGCAGCGGCCCGAATCGCTTGATTGTGTTTGAAGGTTCCGAGGAAAGGCTCAGGCAGCTTAGTGTGGGTTTGCTGGAGCGCGTTGGTTTGGGCCAAGCACCTTGGGAACGAGAAGAGGACGAGGCAGGTTATTATCCGAAACCCGTGGCTACGGGAAATCAATTGGGCCCAGGCGTGCGGATACCTGCACCGGAAATGCGGAGCCGCGTAGCTGCGCCTGCTGTGGAGGAAGTTCCTTGGGATGAGGATTTAGAGTGGAATCGGCCTGCGGTTCGCCAGCCGCCGATGCGCGCGGTGCAGGTACAGCAGCAGCCCATCGACGATTACGAGGATTACGAAGAGGATAATTGGGGCGGCGAGGAGGACGATTACGAGGAGGAGGAGTACGAGGCGAAGCCACAATACACTCGCGCCGAGATTTCTCGCCCGAAGCAGCCTGTGGTGGAGTACGAAGATGATGTGGAGGCTGATGCTTGGGCTGATGATGAGGCACCGAAGCCTTACCAGGCTCCTCGCGTGAATATTCCTGAGAAAACTAAGACTCCTGAGTACGAGGAAGAGCCTGGTTATTAGGAATCACTCAATTAGCTGAAACCAATATTTTGCACTCTTTTTAAGAACGGGCAAGATGCCCGTTCCACAATCAAGTTTATTTTTTGTGGAACGGGCTTCTAGCCCGTTGCTGATATTGGTGCAAGATGTGAGTTTAAACTGAGATGTGGCACCATTCTTAAGAACAGGCAAAATGCCTGTTCCACAAAGAGTAGATTTTATTGTGGAACGGGCTTCTAGCCCGTTGCTGATATTGGTGCGCTCAATCTAATTAAATTAGATCCATGAACTAGAGAATACTGGCATGGCAGTTTATTATACTTTTGCTGACGTTTCATATTATGTTAATGATCGAAAAAGATTTTGCTAAAACTGTTGCTTTCAGATTAATAACATATCTAATTTTTCCAATTTTTTTATCCACCACCACGGCTGAAATTGTCTTGCGAGTTGCGGGATACAAACCCTGGCAAATAGAAAATGTTGATGTTGCCGTCGAACCCAAAGGTAACTTTTTTACCAAAGACTCAGAACTTGGCTACAAGCATTTGCCGGGTCAATTCAAAGTGACACTTAACGGCAATTACTCATTTAATGCCACTCACCTCAATAATAGTCTCAGAATAACACATCCCCTCACTACTTACAATTCTTCGTCAAAAAAGCATAAAATTTGGATATTTGGCTGTTCATTTACCTACGGTTGGTCATTGAATGACAGCGAAACTTATGCTTGGTTGTTGCAAGAGAAATTACCCAAATATGAAATAGTGAATTTTGGCGTTAACGGCTACGGCACGCTGCACTCGTTGATTCAATTTAAAGAAGCACTCAAACAAGGAAATAAACCCAAAGTTGCGGTGATTGCTTATGCGGGATTTCATAACCGCCGCAATACTTTGTTAAGGGCGAGAAGAAAGCAAATGGCTGCTTGGAATAAACTCGGTATTCTATTTCAGCCCGATGCGAGGCTGAATGGAGAAAATAATTTTACCTACAAAATGGCAAAACTTGAATATCGCGAGTTCCCGCTGATGCGGGTTTCTGCATTAAGCCATTTTTTGGAGGTTAATTACAATCAATTTGAAGAGGGATTGTATAGAAGCCATGAGGTTTCTAAGGCAATTATTCAAGAGTTTCACCGGGTGGCAGAGGCTAATGGTGTTAAGTTAGTTGTGGCCGGAATTAATGTCGGTTCTGCTAAGATGTTGGGGGAGTTAAGTCAGGAGGGAATTTCTACGGTGGATATTTCTGTTGATTTGAAAATACCTGCCAATAATAATTTACCTCATGACCTTCATCCAAGTGCGATCGCGAATCGGCAATATGCAGAAAAGTTGGACGTTTTTTTGCAAGGTAGTGTTTTAAGGTAACAATCTTGGACGCGCATCCATACCAAAGAAACCGGGTTTTTACCGAAATTAAAAGTTTTGATGCAAGATTTTGGCAAAAAAACCCGGTTTCTGACTACCCGTGCGTCCAGGACTATACAATTGATTGAGGGTTGCTAGAGTGATGGAAGTATTTGATGTTGTTTCTTTTAAATTGCCTCGAAAATTTCTAATTGATGGGTTTTTCCTGTTTTTACTTGTTCTCCTCACAGTTGCAGTAACATCAATCTATGTATCCAGCGAACATACTTTTTATTGGTGGGATTACGCGGGATACAATACCGCTACAGTCAACACGGCAAATTTATTTCGAGAGTCGCCAGATAAAGCATGGCGCGGAGTTATAGAATCGCTATCTAAGGAAAAAAACCTATTAATTTCTCTGCCGTTAGTGCCGTTTATTCTCTTATTTGGCGAGTCTCGGCTGAGTTACATTCTCAGTGTATCCCTGATTTATGTGCTG
The DNA here is from genome assembly GCF_036705565.1 of Microcoleus sp. AT8-B5. NCBI lineage: Bacteria > Bacillati > Cyanobacteriota > Cyanophyceae > Oscillatoriales > Microcoleaceae > Microcoleus > Microcoleus sp. AT8-B5. Next base: position 46,460 of record NZ_JAUBUY010000028.1, on the reverse strand, counting down.
CCGTTTCGTCTGTTGCTGGGGGCAATTTCTGCAAAGCTAATTCCAGTTTATCCCCGCCGGGTATTTTGGTCAACTGTGCTGCTGAGTTTATTAATTCCTATGAGTTGGATACCGACTCTGCGGGGATATCTGGATACTGGCGGCTGTGTGTTTGTAGCCTTGGCAATTTTGGTTTATTTGCAGGATGTCACGCTGAAATCTTGGTGGAAAATCCCGTTGATTGGGTTTTTGCTGGCGGCGGCGATTCTGTTGCGGCGCCATTTTGCTTATAGTGCGATCGCATTTTTTGGTGCCGCGACTTTACAGGCTTTCATCGAGTTTATTGTACAGTATAGCAATCCCAAGGCAGTTATCACAATGGTTCAGGCTTTTAGCCGGGACGGGCTAGAAGCCCATCCCACAAGTCATTTAGGATTGCTATTTCAAAGTATTCAAAACAAAGGTTGGAAAAATTTGTTTGAATCCGCTGTAAAATTGGGCTTGATAGCTGTAACTAGCTTGATTATTTTAATGTTGGTAGCGGGGGATTTTACTCGCAGTGCTCTGACGGTTGACTACCGCAATTTGTATGTCGCTTGGAGTTTGCCTGTAAATGATATTTTAACTCGTTATGCGGATTTTTACGGTTTGGGAACTTGGCTGCTGGTACTGATTGGTTTTTCGGCGGGAATTCTGACTCGAATGCTGGTTCCGGCGGCGGCTATTTTTGTTTCGCTGTTTGGGGTTTTGTCGCTGATTGAATGGCTGTTAGTGTTGCGTTATGGCTACTTGCACTATACAATTCATATTACACCGATCGCACTTTTGGGACTCTCCACATTTTTCTGGACAACTTGGCTGACACTCAAGGGAAAAGTCCGGTATTTCATGCTGGGCGCGGCGGGTTTGTACCTGGTTTTGAATGCCGGAGTCGGGTTAATTCCTCTCAAAATAGATTTGCCAAGACTGTTTGTGGGTAATTTTCCGCCGTTAGTGCGATCGGACTACGACGAAGTTGTAAAATTAGTAGAGTTTCTGCGAAAATTAGCACCCAACGAAGAACCAATTTATATTGCCGGTGCTTCTAACAGTTTTAATGCTAATATCCTCAGACAAGCTAACCGAAAATTAAACCCGCCGGAGGGTTGGTGGAGATTAAATACAATCGGGAGGCCGCAAATTGACTCGCGCGATACTTACCCGCTACCGGAGTTGTTGCAGTCACAATATGCGGTGGTTGCTGTACCTTTTCAGCAGGTGTTAGCGACTGACGAACAAGTTTTGCGATCGCACGAACAAGATGTTGTTAAAGTTGTGTACGATGCCTTTACTCAAAACTGGGAAATTGCCCGCGATTTCCAATTGCTACCGGAACAGTTTAAGCTAGAAAACGGCGTGACACTCAGCGTTTACCGGAGGATGCGGCCGACTGATACAGCAACGGCAGTTAGGACTCTGGATGCAATGCAGCGACAAATAGTCGATCGACCAGGCACGCAGTTAGATTGGATTAGTTTGCATCAATCAATCTACACAAGTGCCAATTATTCAGTAAGTCAAGAATCGGATAACCTATATAATATTGTAACTCATCCAATTAAAAACAGCAAGAAACTCGATACATCTTTTCTGTATTTAGGTTCCATTTCAGATAAAGTAAAAGTTACCGGCAAACTCAATTTACCTAACCAACAATGTCCGGGAGTTGCCCTGCGCTTGACTTTGTGGGACAAGCAAGGTAAATTAGTAGACTCAGCAGAGATGGCTTATAGTCAAAAAAGTTATCTCGCCTTAAATCTATTAGTTGAAGGCAAAAATCCCATTTATCTGCTGCTTGAGGTATTGAGTAGCAGCCAACAGGATTTAACAAACCAATGTCAACTGGAGATTAACAATTTGGCTGTCAGTAGATAAATTGAACCGTCAATGCAAAAACATCAAAAATCCCACTGGTATTTTAATCTATCTCTCTATACTTTTGTCATCATCGGCTCCCTGATGGCTACTGGCTATATTTTCCCCATTGGAGGCAATTTCCCAGAAGTGCCGCCTATTCAATTTATGTTAAATCCTGAACTCTACAAAAATGACTATTACGTTCAGGAAATGGTGAAATTTAATCCGAGATATTACTATTATTATATTATCTATTTTCTCGCCAACTTAGGAACAAGCATTCCCCTAGCGCACTTTATTTATCAATTCCTCGCCTTCGGTTCATTTGTCCTAGCTTGCTACGCAATTCTCAATATCTATACTAATTCCAAACTGCCAGCAGCAGCGATGGCTTTTTTATGTATAGCCGCTTCATTTACCGATGTTGGTAACACGCTGATATTTTCCACTAAATCAGTACCCAGTATCTTCGCAATGGGTTTCGCAATCTGGGGAATTTACTTTAGTTTGCGCCAGAAATGGCTGACTGGATATTTCTTTTTTGGACTAGCTTGTCTGCTGCAATTCTTAGTGGGTTTGTTGCCGGGATTGATGATGGTTCCCGTTTTATTTATTGAATCTGTAAGACAGCGGAATTTCAAAACATTGATTTTGGCGATCGCACTTTTAGCAGCAATGGCAAGTATCGTTTACGTACCGATGTTATTAACAGGTACTACCAGCACTCAAACTATCGACAACGCCGATTTTGTCTACATTCACGCAAAAGTCCGCAACCCCCACCACATCCTCCCGTCAAATTGGTATTTGGGGAATTGGTTCAACTTTATATGTTTCATAATTGGTGGCTTACTGTGCATCAAAAATTCCGATTTATTGTCCAAAGAAGACAAGGTTAATTTTTATATAATTGTTACTACATCCATTTTGGGACTGTTTCTAAATTACATATTTGTAGAAATTTACCCGCTGGCTTTTATCGCAAAACTACAGTTAGCTAGAACCGTACCTTTTGCTCAACTAATTATATTTATTGCTGTTGCTTTGACGGTCGAGCAACTTTACAGAGAAAAACACATAGCTATTAGCTTGTTGCTGTTAGCTGTACTAACTTTGCCTTTTAGGGGTATCATTTTCCTAGGATTATCAGTTTGGCAAACAAAAAAATACGTATTTCCCAAACGATATAATATATTGTTGTGGATTTTAGCAGCAGGAACGGTAATTTTCAGCTTGATATATCCGGTGACTGATTCATGGGAAATAATGGGCGATAGAATAATTAGCATCCCAGTTTTTTTCTCAATCCTCGCCTTCCCATTCATTTTAGAAAAAACATCCCTAGCTACATCTATCAAACAAACTCTAACTCACACCTTAGCCTTAATAACTACTGCCACCTTAGTTTGTGGAATAGCAGGAATTCTGCCCAAACCTATATTAAATGTATTTCAAACAAGAGTTAATATCAATGCCGTTCCCAGAGACGACTTAAGCAAATTAGCTGTGCGATTTTCGCAAAGTAGCAGCCCCGATTCACTCGTATTAATTCCACCCTCAGTTACCAGCTTCCAGTTTTTCTCCGAAAGGGCGATTGTCGTCAACTTCAAAAACTTCCCCTTTACCGAAAAAGGCATCAAAGAATGGCAAAATCGCATGGAAGCTGTTTTAGGGGTTCCCTTAAACCCGCAAATGATTTGGGGAGGAAATGACTTTTTCATCCGCCGCAGCAGTGCGGATTTAGTCAAAGTAGCCAAAAACTATCATGCCGATTATATCCTGACTCGTACTGACTGGCATCCAAATATTCAAGGGGAAATCGCCGACAAACAAGGCAAATGGATACTGTATAAAATCAGATAATACTATTCTTGAAAATATGATATCTTTCTTCAGTCTGCGGAGGCAGACTTTGCTTGTGTAGAAGCGATTTCAATCGCCGTTTCCATCTTGCGGTTAAATATCAAAACCCGAATCATCAATAATTTCGCTAATTTGCTTGTCCACATAATCAGCATCCACATTCCGCGCCATCAACTCAGCCAAAATCCCCAAAGAAATCAACTGCACCGACAGAATTGTACACAAAATCCCAAAAAATAACAAAGGTCGATTGCCGATCGGCCCAAAATTCATCCCCGCCAAATTCAGAAACCAAATAACTATCAAATAACTCAGCGAAACAGTTCCAACAAAGCCAAAACACAAACCCAAACCGCCAAACAAATGACCCGGTTTGTGCAAATATTGCGTCGTGGCTAACACCGTCAACAAATCAATAAAACCCCGCGCATAACGTTCCCAGCCGTAATTCGATTTTCCGTGCTTTCGCGGATGATGTTCCACGACTACTTCGCCAATTTTAAACCCTAAATTGTTTGCTAAAGCTGGAATGTAGCGGTGCAATTCTCCGTACAATTTAATCGACTGCAAAACTTCCCTACGGTAAGCTTTAAAACCGCAATTCATATCGTGCATTTGCACGCCAGTCAGCAAACACGCAACGGCATTAAATAGCTTGGAAGGTAAAGTTTTAGAAAGCGGGTCGTTCCGCTGTTTTCGCCAACCGGAAACTAAATCAAATCCCGATTCTAAATGATGTAAAAATTTGGGAATTTCAGCGGGGTCATCCTGAAGGTCAGCATCGAGAGTAAAGATAATTATCCCTGCTGCATTGCGAAATCCTGCTGAAAGCGCGGCGGATTTGCCAAAGTTGCGGCGCATTTTAATTGCTTTAATTAGTTTGGGATGTTTGCTGGCTAAATCTGTGATTTCTTGCCAGGAATAATCGCGGCTACCGTCATCTATGAAAATGACTTCGTAACTGTCAATTTCTGTTTGCAACATGACAATTTTGATTTTGTCAAACAGCAATTTTAGGGTGGCTTCTTCGTTGTGAACTGGGATTACGAAGCTGAGTTGTTTTGGCATAGAGATATTTTATTTCATTTTTGTTGTTAATGAGATTTTTTTTTATTAACCGCAGAGGGCGCAGAGGGCGCAGAGGAGGAGAAAGAGAGGTTTTTTAGTTTTTATTGATAACTTGGGAGTTTCGTAAGGCTACCCAACCTTTGCGGTTTTTAAAGGAGGCATAGGCTGTCAATAGTTTATCTGTTGGTGATGTTTGAATGTATCCTCTCCAAGCTGCGAATTCGTAGGAAGGGCCAAATAATTTAACTAAATCTGGGCGGGGAAATCCTGACATGGCGAAACCTCTAACGACATTTTCTTGGTTGAGAATGGCAATACATTTTACATTGTTTTCGGGGTCTCCTACCCAGCCAATTACTCTGGCTGCTGTTGGTGCCAGTCTGGTGGCTGTATCAAAGTATCCGGGTACTCCGTCTTTGGGGGCTGACAGTAAATTTGCGTCGATTTTTGTGTCTAATGCTGCACAGAAATTGTGTTTTTTGATGTCTCGGTTAAATGGCACTAAGTTGTTAGTTTTTAAAGCGTCGATTAAGCCGACAAAAGCGGCGGGTTTGTTGCCTACGCGGTCTTTAATTAGGGTTACGTCGGTGATGCCTAGTTGCAGTGATAATGCTACTAACGGTTGATAGGTTGCTCTGTGGGCGATCGCCATTGCAGTTTCGCCTCCCACCCCGTACATTAAAATAATCGCGACTGTGGTGACTGCAAACAGCGGTGTCAACCAACGCCCTTGGATTCTTGGTGTTGGCTGCAACTCGCGCACCCACAATACTGTCAGCACAATTGTGCTCATCCAAAACAAAGCTGGAAGTGTGGCGTAGCGGGAAGCGGTGGCTTGTTCGACGCCAAATCCCGATCGGCTAACCGCGGCCATTAAGGCCGTTTGCAGCGTGTAAAGTTGGATTGATAGCCAAGGCAGCCAATCCGGGCGATCTACCTTTTTTACAAATAGCCAATAACCCACAAAACCCGTCGCTGCAATCAAACCAATTATACCAATAATTGAAGCAACAATAATATTTTCGCTAAAAATTCCGCCGAGATAAATGGGAATATATTCGAGAGTTTTGAGCGGGTTAATTTTAGTTAAAGAAGGGTGATGAGATGGAGTTTTATAAGTTAAAAAATAAATCCCAATCACTGCAATCGAAGCAATGAAATACAAATAAGTTATTCGCCGAGGAAACCGCAGCACAACAGCAGCAGCACACAATATCGGCCACAAACCTAAAGGAGTGCTGTAACTAATACAGCCTAAAACGCCAAAAACAATGCTGCCAATTACCCACTTATTTTGTAAATGCGGGGGCGGGCACGGGGGCACCGCCCCTACCAACTCGTTACCAGGCTCTGCCTCCCTTTTCTTTAATAAATCTGTCACATAGGATTGCAAACAAAATATCGAACAAATCACAAATAAATTAGCAATTATCCAGTGAACGCCACTGAATCCCCGCATCCAATTGTGAGCCGCCGCCGGAGTAAAATTAAAAATAGAAATGCAAAGGAGTAGCGAGATAAATTGCAGCGGAAAACGCCTCATTTTTAACGGCAGCAGAGCAATTAATACGTGGCACTGAATCCAAGCCAAAAACCAGGCAACTAAACACAAACCAATATTTGAACCTTGCGTTACAGCTATATTCAAGCCATAAATAATGGCCGGAATCAAGACAAAATGCTCGTTGGCCCGAAATATCCAATTAAAAGGATTTGTAGAAAAACCGTCTACTGAATAAAAATTCCATGTCATCCACCAATAATCAAAATTAGACAAGTCTCCCGCTTGCGATATCAAGTACAAAATATATGAAGCTGGTATTAGGATGCCGAGAACTGAGGCGGCAATTAAAATATATTGTTGCTTGATTTTCATGGATTCAGACATGGGGTATTTTTAATTAATGGGGCAGGTTTAGCGACGCACTCCCGACAAAGAAACCGGGTTTTTTATTTAATCTCTAGGCTACAGCGAAGGATTTTCGTAAAAAACCCGGTTTCTGGCCACCAGTGGATAAGTCCTATTGTCCTGAATCCCTAAATTTTAGACTAAAGTTCAAACTCCCAGATTCAATGCTGCAAGTAAATCTAAAATCTAAAATCTAAAATCTAAAATCGACTGACTTCTCTTGCCAGCATTTGTCTGAGCCCTTGCCGCCAGTGGGGAGGATACGTGCCCAAAAGTGCTGATATTTTTACCGTAGATAGGACAGAAAAAGCGGGGCGTTTTGCCGGTGTCGGATATTCGGCGGTGGTGATGGGAATTACGCGCTGAACTTTTAGGGGAAAGCCGAGTTGTGCTGCTTCCTCAAAAATGGCGATCGCAAAATCGTACCAACTACAAACACCGCTATTAGTGTACTGGTAAGTCCCAAAAGTTTCTGGCCCAAGGAGAGGAATAATTTGTGAAGTCGCCGCACCTAAATCCCGAGTCCAAGTAGGACTTCCGATCTGATCTGCTACTACTCGAATTTCTTCCCTTTCCTTTCCCAACCTCAGCATGGTTTTGACAAAATTACCTTTGCCACCGTTGCCGTAAACCCACGCGGTTCTAATAATAATATGTCGGTTTCCCGATTTGAGAATTGCTGCCTCGCCTGCTAATTTCGACTTGCCGTAAGTTCCCAGTGGATTCGTAGAATCTGTTTCCAAATAAGCAGAACCGTGGCTGCCGTCAAATACATAATCAGTAGAAAAGTGAATCAAACTTGCTCCCTGTTTTTCGCATTCTTCGGCAAAAATTCCTGGGGCAATAGCGTTGACTGCATATGCTAATTCTGGTTCACTTTCGGCTTTGTCTACCGCAGTGTAAGCACCCGAATTGATGACTAAATCCGGTTTAATTTCAGCCATTGCTTGACGGATGCTTTCGGGTTGGGATAAGTCGAGGCGAGTGCGATCGAGCGCAATTACCTCTCCCGAAGATAATAAAATCGGCTGCAATTCTTGAGCTAGCTGTCCGCTGCCGCCTGCGAGTAAAATTTTCATGATCAAAACACTTGAGCTGTTTTCAATGTTTGTCCAGCTTGGTCTTTAGCTGATAAGATTGGTTTGGCACCATCTAGCGGCCAGTCGATCGCCAAATCGGGGTCATTCCACAGGATACACCGCTCGTGTGCCGGTGCGTAATAATCTGTAGTTTTGTACAAAACTTCAGCCGTCTCGGAAACCACTAAAAAACCGTGTGCAAATCCCGCCGGCACCCAAAATTGCCGTTTATTTTCTGCACTCACCAAACACCCCACCCACTTTCCGAAAGTCGGCGAACTTTGTCTAATATCCACCGCTACATCAAATATTTCGCCAGCAACTACCCGCAGCAATTTTCCTTGAGGTTGCTGCAGTTGGTAGTGCAAACCGCGCAACACATTTTTAGAGGATTTGGAATGATTGTCTTGAACAAATTCGGCTGTCACGCCTGTTTTTTCGACAAAAGCTCGGTGATTGAAACTCTCAAAAAAGAAACCGCGATCGTCTCCGAAAATTTTCGGCTCAACGATCAGAACTTCCGGTATTTCGGTAGATATAACATTCATAGTTAGCTGTGAAAGTGATAAACTCATACTCAGTCTAGGCTATTTTACTATGAAAACTGACACATATCTCAAAAAATTGTATGCCAACCGCTTTGATTCGCGACAAATGCAAGCGAAGGTGGCACTATGGAAAGTTTTAATTGACGACTTCTTACAAAATTATGTTCCTCCCGAATCAGCGGTTTTAGATATAGGCGGCGGTTACTGCGAATTTATCAATCAAATTCGGGCTAAAAAAAAATATTTAATTGATCTTAATCCCGATTCAAAGTTATTTGCTAATGCTGATGTAAATGTGCTTAATATTGATGTGTTGAATTTAGAAAATTACACATCTTTTACCGAACAGTTCGATAGTATTTTTATCTCAAATTTTTTTGAACACCTCCGCAACAAAGAGGAACTTGTAGAAATTATCTCTTTTTGCTTCGAGGCCCTCAAGCCTAGCGGTTCTCTGTTGGTAATTCAGCCTAATTTTAAATATTCATACAAGGAATACTACGATTTTATCGACCATCAATTACCGATAACGCATTTATCGCTACAAGAGCTTTTACAAACTGTCGGGTTTGAAATCGACTTAATTATACCGAGATTTTTACCCTTTTCGACGAAAGGCAGACCGGCCTCGCCCTTGCTGTTAAAAATTTACTTAAAATTGCCTTTTTTGTGGCGTTTTTTGGGAGGGCAAATGTTTGTTAAAGCATCGAAACAAAACAATAGAGGCAGAGCCTCATGACAGGCAATCCTAGTCATATGCAGGCAGAGAGATTCATCTGCGTTTAGCCGCGTTTATCCCCCTGTACCTGCCATTAAAAAAATCCCTACAAAATCGAACTTAAAACCACCTCATTAGCAGCAATCCAATCATAAATATCCTGCAAAGCTGCTTCCGGCCCAATAACAGGCCGCCATCCTGTTTTCTCCATCACCCTAGAAGAATCAGTAATAAAAATCGGAATATCCCCCGCGCGTTCCTCCAAAACAGGATTAATTGAAATCGATTTACCCGTAATCTTTTGGCACAAATCAGTTGTCTCAACCAAAGAAAGACTGTTGCTAAAACCACCGCCTACATTAAAAACTTCGCCGTCAAATTTAGCAAAATTTTCTAACTGATAATTAACTAACCTCAACAAATCTTCCACGTGCAGCAAATCCCTAACCTGCTTCCCACTGCCACCAAAACCGATATAACTCAGCGACTTTTGAAAATAGTGAGCCGCCACCCACAAACCGCAAACTCCCTGATCTACTTTACCCATTTGCCAAGCACCCGTAATTAACCCGCAGCGGTTAATAATTGCGGGTACATTGTATGCTTCCCTGTATTCCTCAATCAGCAATTCCGAAGCTAATTTAGTGGCTCCGTAAAGCGAACGGTGTCCTTTTAATGGGAAGTCTTCTGATATGCCCAACTCGGATATACCGGGTAAAGTTTGCTCAGGGGCGATCGCAAATCTATTGGGCAACTCTAACAGTTTAACAGATTTGACACTGGCGATCGGATAAACCCGACTCGTAGACAAAAACAGCAAACTCGCACCCGTTTGTCTCGCCAACTCCAAAACATTCACAGTGCCCAGTAAATTCGTCTGCAAAACGTACTGAGGCGAACTAAAACCAGCCAGCACAGAAGGCTCCGCAGCACAATCTATAATGCAGTCAGCATTGAGTGCAACTGGATCTAAATCTGCCGCTGTGCGAATATCCCCGTAAACAAACTGAATACCACAACTTTTAAGGCGAGGCAGATTCAATTCTGAGCCCCGGCGACGCAGGTTATCTAAACAAATTATTTGCCATTCCGGGTGCAGTTTCTTCAGGCCAATTGCCAAACAACTGCCGATAAAACCCGCACCACCAACAATTAAAATTTTATCAGGCATTCACTTTCAACTTTGCTATCTTTCTAGTCCGGTGGTAGTCGCCGCGAGACAGATGTTTTTCGAGCCAGACATACAAGACAATAAACAAATATCGACTGCCCATCTCTTTGATTTTCAGCTTAGAAATACCAGCAGTCCGATTGTACCACCTCAGAGGAATCACCGTATAAGAAAAACCCCGAACAATTGCTTTTAAAGGCAGTTCCACTGTCAAATTAAAATGATGGCTCAGAATCGGTTGCACGCCTTCAATTACTTCTCTGCGGTAAATTTTAAAAGCATTGGTGACATCGCTGTACCGCAAGCCGAAAATACTTTTGACAAACCAGTTTGCTAAGCGGTTAATTACTAACTTGTGAATGGGATAATCAACTATAAAACCACCTTTGATAAAGCGGGAACCGAAAACGCAATCATATCCTTCTTGCAACTTGCGGTATCCTGCTACCAAATCCATCGGATCGTCGGAAGCATCCGCCATCACAATTGCCGCAGCATCTCCGTCAAATTCCACCAATCCCCGACGCACCGCAAATCCGAAACCGTTGGGAGGTTGATTGTTGATGTATCTCACTGTGGGAAAAGTCTCTGACAACTCCTGGCAAATATCAATAGTTCGATCGACACTATTGTCATTCACAATCAAAATTTCGTGCGGAATGCCTTCTAAATCAAGCGTCTGGGCGATCGCCCGCACAGTACCGTACAAACAGCCCTCCTCATTGTGGGCTGGTATAATCACAGAAATTTTCACTCCTCATCCTCCGCGCAACTCGACAAACTGGTTGTCAACAGGATTATACACCCAAGCTTTAATTTCTGTTTGGGCGATCGGCAAATTATTATCCGACAAATCAACAGCCCACCTGGCATTATTGTATAACTCAGATTTTAAACTCTCAGCAATGTCGGGACTGTCCAAATTTACATAAGCGTTAGCAAAAAAAGATTTTTTATCCCCGACAGATAGCAGTACAATATTGGGCTGTTGCAATTTTTCTGGCAAAACCGCCCAACCAGCAGCCTTGACAGCCTCATTTTGCTTAACAGTCAAGGATTTATCGCTAGTTTGAGGTTTGTCTAAATAACCGTAAACTTTCTCCGTATTAGAAATAAACTCTACATTTTTCGCGAACTTGATCCAACCTATTTTGTCGATAATTGCAGCGCCTTCTCTCACCAGCCAAGTTTTTTTGCTCAGCACCCTCAAACAGCTTTCCGGCGAATTATCAAAAAAATCCGACGGTTCCAGATAGTTAATTAACTGCAAACAATCTTGAGCGCCTTGTTTGTAAATAACTGCTAATCTAGTTTGGGCGATCGCCTGTTGAGAGTTAACAATAATTGTAGCAATTAACAGCCCTGCCACTACCCGATAAATACATTTATAATTACGCTTTAACGTTGCTTTTGTTTCTTGATATTTACCTCGGACAAACAATTGCCCTAGCTGAACCACAGCAATTAACAGCAAAATCGAATTCGTCGTATATCTCGACGATTCGAGCGCCTGAATCGCTCCAAATTCAGCCCTCCCCGCCGTAATAAACAGAGCCGATAAAACCGAAAAACCACCTATTGACAGCCAAGGTAAAGCCTCACGATGCTCGGTAATCTTTCTCCCAAAGTGGAACACAAAAAATAAGAAACTTGCAAATATTAGCAATCCAACTAATGCTGAAATTCCAGGCGATCGCACAATTGGCGAACCCAGCAAACTTAAAAAGTAATCAATCACCACAAACGGCTTATTCAACAATGAAATAATACTTGCTTTCCGACTAGGATGATAATCAATTGAGTAAACAGCACAAGTTGTCGCAAACAGCAGCATCCAGACAATAAGTCTTTTTCTTTTCTGCGCCGCATTTCCTTCTACAGCCGCCACAGCGGGAATTGCAGCCAACCAAGACAGCAAGCCTTGCGCGAGGGAAAAACTCGCAACAAAGCAGAATACAGCAGCAATAAAGATTCTAATATTAGGCAATAATTTGTGATTTGAAACCAGCGCATAAACCGCAGCGACAAAACACAAATTGACTAAAAACCACGCTAATTGAAATCCCCACAGCCAGTTTTCGTGCTGAACTAGAGAGAAAAGCAAAATACAAGTTAAAATATTAGCTAAATGCCACAAATCATCCCCAACATTCTTAACTTGCATTGAGGATAACTTGTACATAGCGATAAAAGTTATCGCAGCCAAACCTATGCTGAGACACAACTGATAATTAATATTCCATCGGGAAGCAAAAGCCAGCACCGCAATAATTATTTTAGGGAAAAGTATGCGGTGGTTGCTGTGCAAAGCCCAAAAATCGTTAAAAGTTACATTTCCCGCAGCTATTTTTTCAAAAAGGCTAGCTAACCTCCACTCGTCATCAACGGGAACGTTAACGTTAAAATTCGATACAAATCCGATTAATAAGAGGACAGGAATTAGATATAAAGTAAATAATATGATTTTTTTCATTAATATCCAATCCGGTAGCATCGGAATTGTAAAATCTAGTCATATCATGTCCGATCGATTAACCATAATATCCCGGTCAGGGCGGGTTTTTGAGAGTGTAAATTATTCGCAAGTATTGTTGGCTCACGGGCCCCTACAAAAATCGCGATCGCTCGAACGGACATGATATCATCAGCTTTTCGACTGAAAATCAACAGTAAACCGTCAACGGTCAACGGTCAACGGTCAACCGTCAACCGTCAACAGTAAACCGTCAACTGTTCGCTACTTAATAGTCTTGAACGTATCCATTTTCCCAGTAAATCGGTTAATAAACATCTGCAAAACAGTCCGCTTGCCGATATTAATATTAGAACTCACTGCCATTCCCGACTGCAAGTTAACCTCCACTTCATTTGCCTTGCCCTTGTTCAAAACAAACTTCTGATTTTTGAGCTTAATTTTGGTTTTGAAAGCATAGTATTTCCGCAGTTCAGTAGGAGGCTCAGCATCGCTGCTAATCTCTATCACTTCACCCTCAGCAGTACCAAACTCCATCGCCGGGAAAGCTTCTACATTCACTTCCACAGGCACGCATTGGTATTTCGTCAAACCCAGTTTCTCTCTGTTAATTTCCTTCTCTGGACAAACGCAAATTTTACCTGTTTCGCAGTCAATCTTTTCTCCGTCTAATTGCTTGCCGTGATACGGCTCCAATTTGGCCCGCTTCTGTCTCAAAGCATCCAATACCAGAGCCACATTGCTGTTTTCCAGGTAAACAACTGCTTCCAAACCGTTGTCGTCATCCAAAACTTTAAGCAGCTTTTCAGTTTGCTGTGCTTCGTAATAAGCTTCTTCGCAGCGTGCTGGGCGCGGTTCGCCCGGTTTCACCACCGAATTAATAATGGATTGGCATATCGGATCTTTCGCCATATCCAACTTAGCTTTCTCCTTCGTAGAAGGCTTCAAATCGAAGATAACACCGGATACCGGAGCTTTCAGAACTTGAGTGTCGCGGTTTTCTTGAGCCTTTTCTAGCTGAGCGTTCACCTCGGACAACTTTTTCAGGTTTTCCACTTTGAAGCGGCTTAGCTGAGAATCGCTGCTGGCAATTTGTTTCTCGTTTTCAGCAATTTTGGTATAAAGTTCTCTCGCCCAGGCATCCTTGGTATTTTTTAACTGTTCTTGAGCGCGGGCGATGGACTCCTGAATGCGCGCTTGCTCTCCTTGCTGGCGCTGTATGTCAGCACTAATTTTTTGGATGTCGCCTTGACGCGCGTTAATTTCGCCTCGGCGCGTATTGATTTCACCGAGGCGCGTGTTAATTTCGCCCCTGCGAGAGTTGATTTCACCTTCGCGCTGCTTGATTTGATCTTGCTGTTTGAGAACGTCGCTTTGGCCTCTGAAAACATCTTGTTCTTGACGTTCTTTTTGCAGTTCAGCGATGGCTCCTTCCTCCACCAGGGGGGCGAGTCGGCCTAGAATGTTTTGATTCGACTTCAATACTTGTTGCGATTTCGCTAACTGTTCTTGGGCCAAATCTCTCTGAGCCAGGGCGGATTTTACTTGCTCTTGCGAAGAAGCTAACTGCTGCTGGGCATAATTTAATTGGTTCTGGGCAAAACCCAATTGTTGCTGTGCGACTATCATTTGATCGCCGGCAGCTTTCTCAGCATCCTGAGCTTGCTTCAGTTGTTTTTCCAACTCCTGAACTTGGCCTTGAGCTGCAGCGACGCGAGACAGAAATTCCGATCGATAATTAACATAAAGTCCTTGCTGAGCAGCATCAAAATTTCCGCTGGCTCCCCGATTGAGGTACAGTTCGTCAATCAAAGCTTGCAGCACTTGATTTTGTGCCGTGAGGCTCTGTCTGTCCCTGATTGTTGATTCTAGGTTAGAAGGAACAGGGCCTTGAATTTTGCCGTTGACAACATCTTCGTAAAATTTATTTTCCTTTTCCAGAGCTTCTTTAGTTTTCTGAACCGATGTTAAATCGGCACTGGGCGCAACAGGGTTGAAAGTGAGCAGAGGCTGGTTTTTTTCCACGCGATCGCCATTTTCAACGTGAAGTCTCACCACAGCGCCCGTAGCAGGTGCTTGGATGTCTCTAGCACCATCTTTGAGTTCCAATTGACCCACAGCGGGGACAGCTTGCTCTACGCTAGCAAAATAAGCCCAAACTACAGCAGAAGTGGTCATCAGCATGATCATCCACAAAAACAAGTGCGACCAAATCGCTGGTTTTTCGAGAATGACTGGTTGCTCAGAAAGTATTAACGATTTCATAGCCATTTGTTAGTTCTCAGTTGTTAAGGGTTAGCGATCAGTTGTGAGTTGTTAGAGATTAGGTATTCGATGACTCTTGTTGTTGGAAGAGGCAGTAGTAACGCCCTTTAAGAGCCATTAATTCTTTATGAGTTCCCCGCTCGACTACAGAACCTTGATCCATCATAATAATTACATCAGCGTTTTGGATGGTAGTCAGGCGGTGAGTAATGAAAAACACCGTGCGGCCGGCGAAAGCTTCTGCTAAGTTATTGCAAACTTGGCGTTCGGAATGGTAGTCGAGGGCGCTTGTAGCTTCGTCCAAAATCAGCAGTTTCGGGTTTTGCAAAATCGTCCGGGCGATCGCCAAACGCTGTCTTTGACCCCCAGAAAGCGAGGAACCACGCTCTCCGACTATCGTATTGTAGCCAGCAGGCAAGCCCATAATAAAATCGTGAGCTACCGCTAATTTCGCAGCTCGCACAATCTCATCCGTACTCGCATCTGGATTACTCAGAGCAATATTTTCCTGCACAGTACAGTTAAACAGCAAAGTATCTTGCAACACCACCCCAAGTTGGCTGCGGAGCGAGTACAGTTCCACCTTAGAAATGTCATAGCCGTCAATAAAAATCCGGCCCGACAGCGGCGGATAAAGACGCTGCAACAGCTTCATCGCCGTACTTTTACCGGAACCGCTTCCCCCCACAATTCCCACAAAACTGCCAGCGGGAAATTCCAAATTAACATTAGCCAATTGCAGTGCCCCGCTCTCCAGGAATCGGAAGGAAACCTCCTCATAGGTAACCTGCCCTTGAATTGCCGGCAGCGGGATATTGCTGCGATCTTCATCGCTGGTTTCCGTCGGCGTATCGACCACATCCTTGAGCATATCGATCGACATCGAGACTTCTTGGAAACTCTGCCAGACGCTCACAAAACGCAGCAGCGAACCAGTCACGTTCCCGGAAATAATTCGGAAAGCAATCAACTGACCCAAAGTAATCTCATTTCCCAGTACCAAATAAGCTCCCACCCACAACTGAGCTAAGTTACCCACCTGGTTTAAAAAGCTGCTAATCGTACCGGCCGTAGTCCCCGTGATAATTGTTTTAAAACTGGCTGTAATGTATTTTGCGTAGCGGCTCGACCACTCCCAACGGGATTTCAATTCAATATTTTGAGCCTTAACAGTTTGAATCCCGCTGACTACTTCCACTAAATAAGATTGAGAGTCAGAAAAACGCATATTTCTCTGTTTGATCAGGCGCAGCACCAGCGGATTGATTAGAACAATCATCAGCCCCAGTACCGGTACCACTGCCAAAGATACAAACGTTAGCTGCACGCTGTAGGAGAGCATCACGGCGACGTAAACCACCGAAAATACCGCATCGAGAACCACTGTCAGAGCTGTACTCGTCATGAATTCCCGAATCTGGCCCATCATGCTGAATTTGTAAACCAGATCTCCGACGCGCCGATTGTCAAAGTAATTTTGGGGCAGCCGGAGCAAGTGGTCGATGACTTCTGCACTCAATTTGACATCAATGCGGTTTGAGGTATCTATAAACAAAAAGGTACGCAAACCGTTGAGCAGTCCTTCAAACAGGGCAACACCTAACAGAAATGCACCCAAAATATCCAAGGTGTCAATGCTGCGCTGACCTAATACTTTATCAATAATTACTTGGCTGATTAATGGGTTGGCAAGACCAAATAACTGTACAAAAAACGAAGCGAGCAACACCTCAAAAAACACTGTCTTGTGTTCCATCAGCGCCGGCACAAACCACCAGAAGCTGAACTGCTCTTTTTGTTCGACTTGCGGAGCTTGCAGCAGCAGGACTTCTCCTGATTCTCCCCAGATTTCTTTAAACTGAGGTATCCGCTTCCGCATTAACCCTTTTTCGGGCGTGGCCATCACCAATTCTTGCTCGGTGATGCTGTAAATAATGGCAAAGCTGGTTTCCCATTTAATCATTACGGGAGCTTTGATGCGGTTGATGGCTTCTGCGGGCACTTGCGCCAATTGGGGCGTCAGGCCGATGCTTTGGGCGATCGCCCCGCAGGCTTGCATACTGATAGAACCAGCGGTTTTTAACTGATTTTCTAGAACTTTGCGGATGATATCTCGACGAAACTTGAGGCCGAAATACTTGCTCAACATTTGGAAGCAAGCAAGCGGGGCCTCAATCTGCCCTTTGGCCCGGAAAACTGGGTATCTCCCGGCATCCTTTGGTTGGTCGGTTTTGGGTTCTGGGGGACGATCGGGGGCGTCTATAACCGCGATCGAGGTTCCGTTGGGCGGATTCTGCCCAGAGCCTCCTGTCTCTGTCGTGCCATTTAATGGGTCTGTTTCGGGTTGGGCTTCGGGGGGTTCCCGGAAGCCGACCAAGCGAGCGCCGAGGCGGCCTTCTACTTTTAAGGATTTGGCTGCGTTTTCCACAGAGAAGCGGCTGCCGGTGGGAAAGTCGCCCAAGACGCCGCTGCTGACGAGCCAAATTCGATCGGCATCTAGCTCTTTGGCGATGTCTTGAGTTTTTTTGTTGCCGTTTGGTACGTTGACAACTGTCGCATCTTGCCAAGCTTGCAGGGTGAGTTCCTTGAGATTGGAAGTGCCGTCGGCTTGGCGCTGCAATTCCAGGCTCAACAGTTCAAATACTTCGCTCAAGGAACAGTGTTCGCGAAAGGATTCTCCAAATGTCGGCTGTTTTTCCAGTACGCTCAGGAAATCTTCGGCAGGTAGGACGATCGCGATCACATCTGTAGAGGCGATCGCGGTTTCGCAGGGAACCCCCCTGAGCAAGCCAGCCCAGCCCAGGATTTCCTTCGACTGCACCAAGCGTAAACTTACGTGGCGCTGCGAGCGCTGGTCAAAGCCCAGCAGCCGGGCCTGGCCTTGATAGATAATTGCCACCTGAGTCGGCATTTTTTCCCGTTCAAACAGGGGTTGCCCCGTCCGGTAGCCAAGGAGTTGGCATTTAGCCACCAAGGCTGTCAGAGCCGTCTCTGACAGTCGGTCAAAGGGAGGTGTTTGAGCTAGGAAATCCTGAATTTGGGAGAGGGAAACAGCGGAAGAAGTCATCCAATTTTAGATTTTAGATTTTAGATTTTAGATTGAATCCAGGGGGTTTTTGTCAGGATGCTACGCTTTTTCAAGTCTCCACGGATAAATCCGGGGGCCCCTGACCCAATTGCTGGATTGTCATGATATTGAAGACACGGAGGAGAGGGGCTGTAGCGGGCCTATTTGCGATATCTGTTCGGCGAGCCAGCTTTCAAATAGTTCGTTAATCAAGTGCAGCCGCATCGATTCATCAAGCTGGGCCGGCATGAACTTTTCTAGCCGAATAATTACCATCCATTCTGCCAGAGGACGCGGCGTCCAGAGTTGATTTGGCTGGCTGACGGACAAAAGTTTGCTGATTGCCGGGTGGGGCTGGCTGAGGGGTACGGGGCCCAACAAGCCGCCTGACTTGGACTCCGGCCCTTCGGAATAGTCGCGGGCCACTTCAGCAAAGGTTTGTTCCCCTTCGAGGATGCGAAAGTAAAGTTCGTTTGCCAGTGCTGGATTTTTGGTGCGTACCAGGGAATAGACTACGTGGTCTAGGCTGGCTTTGCGGGTTAAAAAATAATTATCTACTTTAGGTCTCCAAGTTGCTTGCTTAAATTTTTCGATCAGCAAGGGCCTAACGGCCATCTCTTGAAGTTCTTCTTCCGTCATGTTTTGGCTACGCAGCCAAGCTTCTTTGGCTTCCGGGGCTGTCAGTTGGTGTTGTGCCAGAAAGTCAAGGACGGCGGATTTTCGTTCTTCGTCGCTGCAACTAAAGGATGCGATCGCTTGGTCTACTATTACACCCCGCAAGAATTGTGGCATCAACTGATACCGCTTCAGGAGCGATGGCATATCTTGAGCTTGCAATAATTTATCGCCTATTTGAAAAAGTCCTGTCATTTTTTTATCTCCAACTGACTTGCGCTTCCCCTTTTAATTTAGCTGTGGCAGGAAAAGAGCGACAACCACTAACCCCTCGATTCCCCGATGATAGCAGACCGTCAGTGGGCTAGCGCTATTGCTGTCTATTTCTTGACGCTCTGCCTAGCGAGGGGTTCCCCGCGGGGCTCAGAATGGTAACGGGATGCGAGAGTGAGAGAGTGGGAAAATCTTCCCTCAACATCTACCCGTTAAATCCCGTACACTGCTTAGTTGCTGAACTTCCTTCTTCCTTCTTCCTTCACTCTCGGAATAGTCTTTCAAAGAGTGCTTCGAGTTGGGTCGAGCAAGCGCGACTGTCGAGATATTTGGGGTTTGCCGCCATTTTTTGCTGGATTCGCTCGCGGTAGTGCCGGCGCAGTTCTGGGCTGGTTCCCAGTGCTGTGTTCAGCTCTAAATAAGAGTTCTCGCTGTCAGCTACCAGTTCCGGAATTAGTAGTTCTTCGAGGACTGCGGCTGATTGTCGCGATCGAGTTTTTTGCCCTTTTCTTACCACTACAGGCAACCCCACCAACAGGGGTTCTGCTAAGAAGCAGCCACTGCTGTATGGATAGGAGTCTAAATATATATCAGCCAATTCCAGACATTTTATGCAATCTGCGCGAGATGGCAGCGCCTTAATCACAACTAAGCGCTTTTTGTCAATCCCAAATTCGGCAAAGAGCGATCGAATTTGGTTGTAAAAAGGCACCGTCGGATAGTTTTCATTGCGGGAACTAAAGGGATACAAAACTAAAATAGAATTCGGTACGGCAGCAATAATTTTTGCCCAAGTTTCTCTCAATTCTGGGATAATTGTCCAAGCTTGAGCGCCGGACATGAACACTACAGATTCGTCGGTGGCTCCCCAACTCCTGCGAGTCGGTTCAACTGTGGCAGGTGCTGACCCTACAGTATAGCTTACACAAACTCCCGACCCTTTTAAAGTAATTAATTTTTCGCGAAACTCTGCAGCAGCACCTGCGGGCAATGTCAAATCTCCAGCAATGAAATAATCGATATTTCGGGTGCCGGTGGTTGCGGGGGTTGATGCACCGGTAGCGATTTGCACCCGCGCTAGTCGGTGCAGGCACAGCAGCGCGCTTGGTTGAGAAGTGTCGGTAGTATTGGTGCAGATTAGCAGAATATCTAAATCGTGCGATCGAATTTCTCGGACTTGATTGGGCAAAGTTTCTGACAGTTGCACCAGTTTGTCAGCGCAATTTTCGCAATATTTCCCCAGTCGCTCGTCTTGTACCTGGAAATAGTACACAATAATTTCAAATTTGCTTCTGTCTAAATATTCAAAACTCGCAATTGCAGCACGAGTCTCGGATTCCTCACTAATTTTATCCAGCAAAAAGCCAACTCTGATTTTATTTTTTTCAGGTTCTCTCTGAGGAAAATTCCATTCTATTTGACTGCCGATATTTTTCAAATGAAATTCCAGAATATCAGCTCGCTGACTCAATATATTGAGCAGATTGACCTCGTCGCTCAAATACAAAGCTTGGAAGCTAACACTTTTGGCAATAAAAGCTGCCAAATAACGCCAAACTTCTGAATCTGGAAAACTGGCGATATTAGCAGCGACGTACTTGATTAACTGCTGGAAATATTCAGAGTAACTTTCTACTTCCGACTTGGGTTGAAACTGATATCTTGCACCCTTCTCAATTACTTGTTTAGGAACAGGCAAGATGCCTGTTCCACCAGCAAATTCATCTTGTGTGGAACCAACAGGCAAGATGCCTGTTCCACCAGCAAATTCATCTTGTGTGGAACCAACAGGCAAGATGCCTGTTCCACCAGAAAATTCATCTGTTGTGGAACCAACAGGCAAGATGCCTGTTCCACCAGAAAATTCATCTTGTGTGGAACGGGCATCTTGCCCGTTCTTGACAATTCCACCTCTCCTTTGAAAATAATTCGGTGACTGAAATAGGAATTTCAGAAAATCGTCAAAAAACCACTGGGGAATCGCTGCATTTTTATACTCAATCGGCAACTGATAAGCGTCGCGGTACAGCATCGCTGCGAGGAGATATTGCATCTTCTCGGCAATTTCCCCTCCTTCAGCAAGTTTCGAGGATAACTGCTGGACAAAACGTTGTTCTGACTCAGTTAAAGTTTCATTTTTTAGGGCGCTATCTAGTAGCAATTTATGAGCCTTCCTCATGTCTTTCGAGTAAGCAATTTCTAATTTTTCCGCTGGCAAATTCAGCCAATACTCAGCTAGCTGTTGGCGGTAGGGGCGCAGCGCGAGAAGAGGCTGTTTTGAGGGGAATTTATTGTATTGATCGAGCAGTGGTGATAATTCTGATAAACTCGGCTGGGTTCTCAATGCCAACTTATGGCGGATTGTCTGTTTGATTTGTTGATCCAGGAAACTGTAATCAGGACTATTTAGTAGTTTTTTATAAAATCTTACTACATCCTTATGATTTTCCCCAGCGGCGAAGTTTTTCCAAGTTTGTTGTTCGGGATGAATCCGCAGTGAGGACAGTTTTTCGTCTACAAATCCGATATGATAGTTGCCCATGATTCGCCACCACATATCTAAGTCTACATACTGAGATAATCCCGAATCAAATAATCCTATTTCTTCAAAGACTCGCGCGGCAATTAAGACGGTACTCGGTTCGCCAATTTTGTTTATCGGGTTGTTCAAGCATTTAGTATCTGCGAGTAATTCTTTTCCTGGCTGAATAGATTTTAAATTCGACCAGCTTTTGTGCAAATCTTTAATTGATTGGGAAGCTCCGCGCAAAATCGGGTTAGATTCATTGTCAGCGATGGTGATGCCGCGCGGGGAGAAAACCATACCTATTTCTGAGTTTTGTTGGGCGAGTGCGACCATTTTCTCAATACATTCTGGTGCGAGCAAGTCGTCTTGAAATAAAAATTTAATATATTGACCTGTTGCTTGAGAGATGCAAAAATTCCAGTTTTGTGATAAACCGTAGTTGCGGTGCAGTATGATGCGGAAATCGACTGAGGTTTGTGATTGGAATGATTGGGCGATCGCAATTGTGCGGTCTGTGGAGCCGTCGTCGGATATAATCAGTTCTATGTTAGCGTAGGTTTGGGCCAAAGCACTTTGAATTGCTTCCCCAATAAATGCTTCTCCGTTGTATGTCGGAATGCAAATGCTAACCTTCGGCTGCTCGTTTGGCAGTTCTCCTTTTGCTTGACTTTGTTGCTGTGATGGCGGCAAGTTAGCCCTAATTTTGGCAGACTTCGCTTTGGCTGTTCCTAACAGAGGTATGCTTTGAAAGTTATCGGTAATCTCGGCAATATATTCGAGACGTTTTCTAATTTTATTCCCTGTAACTTGGGGGTTGAGTAAAGTCTTAATTTCCTCAGCGGCTATCGCTCCAATTTGTTGAGCTTCCCGGTAATTGTTGAAGACGTACCGCATTAAATCCGCAGCGTGTTCGACATCCGCTTGGGCCCAAACATTGCCTTTTTTGTAAGGCCCGCAATCTTGCTCAATTGGGATTAACTTATACTTGACTAAATAGCTGTTGCCGACATTCATAAATTCTGTATTTGATGAATAGCCGGTGGCAATTACGGGTTTGCCGTAAAACATGGCTTCAGCCATTGTTAAGCCAAATCCTTCGCAGCGGTGCAGGGATACATAACAGTCGCAATTGTACAGCAAACCGTTTAGTTTATTTTTGGACAAATACCCGTCTAGATGTTTGATATTTGAACAATTGGCGATAGCAGACTTTAATAACTTTTGCTGTTCTAAATGTTGGGTTGAATTAGAAGATTTGATGACCAATAATACGCTGTTATCTTCGCCAAAAGCTTGCTTAAATGCTTGAATTGTCGCTAAACTATTTTTGCGCTCGATGCGGCTGGAAAAGTCGAATACAAACAAGAAAATAAATTTATCTTTAGGTAAATTCAGTGCTTCTCTGTTCAGGGAAGGTGCGGGGAGAGCAATACTGGGCATGATTTTGATGACGGGAATTGGCGAGACTGCGGAAATTGCCTCGGCGCAATAGTTGCTGTAAGTCCATATTTCGTGAAAGTTATTAAATGCTGGCTGCCATTCTGGGGGAAATTCGGGAAGTTCCCAGGCCCAAAATCCGATATTGTATTTGTTTTCAAAATAGCTGGAACCTCTATCTTTGATAAAGGTTGCAACTTCATCGGCGTTGACTTGAATTAAGTTTACGGGATGGGGATTGTCTTGGCTAAAGTTTTGATAGGTGGTGTCTTGTTTGCGGTGGGGACTGCGGGTAAAATTGTTGATAATGAAGGGAATGTTGGCTGCTTCTGCGGCTCTGATGTTGGCTCGGACACCTTCTCCTATGCCAAATTCGCCGCTGATGTAGCCGGCGATGTTCATTCCTAGATTAGGGTTCATAGTTTCTAATGTATTTAGCAAATTGTTGGGTTAATTTTTTTTGGGAAAAAGCCGAATTAATTGAGTTTTTCTATCGCGCTGAATGAGGGTAGGGGTTGAGAATGAATTATAATTTTGCTCAATTTTTGCTAAGATATAGGAATGCTTGTATGATGGGTGAATAAGATTAAATGAACCGCAGAGGGCGCAGAGAACGCAGAGGAAGAGAAGAGAGGGAATAGAAAGGGTTGGCAACAGAAAATAGGGTGCTTGACAAATGTGCCGATCGCCATTGTATACTGGCATCGCAATGCTAACCTTCGGCTGGTTGTCTGTCGGCATGGGTGGCTCTGTTTTATTTTACGATCAACTAATCAGGAATTTTAGAGAAAGTGATCGATCGCGTCAACCACGACTTATTGAAGCTGCTACCGCCGGATGCTAAAGTCATTGTTGAAATTGGCTGCGGTATGGGCTCGACGGGCGAACAGTACAAGCTGATCAATCCCCATTGTCAGTATATTGGCATTGAATGCGATCGAGAAAAAGCTAAAATAGCGGTCGATCGGCTAAACTGGGTGACGGTAGCCGATATTGAAGAAATTGCCCTCGAAAGTCTTGACATCGCCCCAGGAACCGTAGATTGTTTGGTTTTTGGCGACTTGCTACCCTACTTTAAAAATCCTTGGGATATTCTCAAGCAGTACAATTCTTTGCTGAATCCAGAGGGGCAAATTCTCGCTAGAATCCCTAATGTTCAATACTGGCGGCGAATTGTCAATCTGTTGCGGGGACAGTGGGAGAATCCCGACAACAAGATGCAGCACTGGTTTACCCTAGAAAGTATTAAATCACTATTTGCTCAAGCCGGATTGCAGGTTTATGAATTTCAAGGGAAGGGACACAAAACCGAAAATTTTGTCCAGTTTCAGCAATTGCTGCATCCAATGGTACAGGCTTTAGAGCTAACATCGAGCAGTTTTGCTACGGAAACCGGTGCTGAACATTATATCGTGCGATCGACCAAATCGGCCGTACCTGCGCGCAGACTGCTGATTCAGACTATCATTATGGCTCCTACAGGGTGCGATCGTGTGCGAGTTTTGGAACCGGACAAATTTAGCGCTACAATTCCCGGTGTCCGCGCCGTATCCGGCGTGAAAAAAGCCGAGTTAATTCCGCCGCTGCCGGAAGAAGAAAAAGTCTTCATCTGGCAGCGGACAATCATGCAATATCCCGCGTACATTCCCCAAATCAAAGAACTCCTGCAACAAGGCTATTTAATAGTAGCTGAAATTGACGACAATCCCATCCGTCGCCGCGAATACGCCGACAATAATTACCTCAGCTATCGCGGCTGTCACTGCGTTCAAACTTCGACAGAACCGCTAGCAAAAATTTTGCGCCAATACAATCCAAATGTTGCCGTATTTCCCAATCAATTAGCCTATCTACCTCCGCCGCGAATTTATCCGGCAGAAGATACAGTCACAATTTTTTTTGGTGCGCTCAACCGCGAAAAAGATTGGCAGCCGATTATGGCAGCGCTCAATCGAGTTTTAGTCGCACACAAGCACCGGATTCGAGTTAAAGTAATCCATGACCGCCGATTTTTTGAATCCTTGGAAATACAGCAAAAAGAATTTGAACCCTTTTGCAGTTACGAACGGTATCAAGAAATTATGTACAGTTGCGATATAGCTTTGCTACCGCTTGTTTCCAACCCGGTTAATGAAACGAAATCTGACTTAAAATTTATTGAATGTGCAGCGCGGGGAGTAGCGGTGCTGGCAAGTCCCACTGTGTACGAACATTCGATTGTCGAAGGTGAAACGGGATTGATTTATAGATATGAAAAAGAGTTTGAAACCAAACTAAATTCGCTGATATCTGACACTTCTCGGCGCAGGAAAATAGCCGCGAATGCTTACGAATGGGTGCGCGACAACCGCTTGCTGTGCGGGCACTACCGACAGCGCCGAGATTGGTACTTACAGATGCGGGACGAGTTGCCGCGTTTAAATGCTGAGTTGCGCGATCGCCTGCCGGAGTTATTTGGTGACTAAGTGCGGTAAGATTTATAGGCTATTGTGCGATCGTTCTGTTTTATTGTTTAATTTCTAATTGTTACTCCACACCAATGCGAATTCTATTCACTATTGCTCACTTTTACAATCCCAGCGGCGACGGAAAACACGCTTCCCAGCGAAATGATCCGCAACCACGACTAAACGCTTTAACAGCTTGCGTGACATCGCTGCAAGCTTTGTACGGCAAATCTCAGTCCATGATTGACATTAGCGAATGTGCAACTATCCCAGCAAATCAATCTCAACAGCACGAAATTGACATTGTTGTTTGCACTACTCAAGGTTATCATCTGTTGCCTCAACTGCCAGTGCAGCCCAGATGTTTTATGCACCACGCTACCAAATGCGAACCGCTGCTGTTGGGGTTTGAGTGTCAAGCAGTTTTGCGAGCCTGTCTTAACAAATACGATTATTTCTGTTATTTGGAAGATGATTTAGTTCTGCATGACCCGTGGTTTTTTAGTAAATTAAAGTGGTTTACGCATCACGGAGGAAATGGGAATTTGCTGCAACCTAATCGCTATGAAATAGCGCCTCAAGGCGCGGTTTTTAAAGCATATATTGATGGTGATTTAGCAGCAACAGCTACTGCTAAGTTTCAAAATGTGGAGGAGCAGCGGCAGTTAAAGGGAAAAATCATGGAACAAACAGTCGCTTTTGAGCGAGCGTTGAATCCTCATTCCGGCTGCTACTTTTTGAATGCAGAACAGATGGCACACTGGGCTAAGCAGTCTCATTTTTTGGATAGAGATACTAGCTTTATCGGCCCCCTGGAAAGTGCGGCGACTTTAGGAATTATGCGGACTTTTAGAGTTTACAAGTCAACTCCTTCCTATGCTAATTTTTTGGAGATTCAACATTTTGGAGCGAGTTTTCTGAATTTGATTGGTAATAAGGTGAGGGTGCCGCAAGCAGGATGAGTTAAGATATTCAGGTAAGCTGCAATCCTTGAGAGGTGCATCTCACATCTTGCACCATTCTCAGGAACAGCCAAGATATTCTCATGAACAGGCAAGATGCCTGTTCCACAAATAATGAGTTTTCTTGTGGGGAGTAGGGGTTGGGCCGAAGAGCCCGCCCGTAAGTCCTACTATTTTACAGCAGTCAAAACATCGCCGATTTTAACTGTGCCGCTGTTGATAATTTTGGCTAAAACTCCAGTTTGTGCGTGACCGAATTCCTTTTGGAGTAAACTGAGTAGGGAAATATCCCGATCGCCCGTTTCTGGATTCACTTCTATATTGACACAGCGGCCGATTCGTGCTGTAACTTCTATGCGCGCTGTTCCTAATTGAAACTGTTTTCCGATCAACTCAAATTCTGACCAAGCTGCCATACCTTCTAGCACAATGTTCGGGCGAAATCGGCCCACGTCAATGTTTTGAACAGCAATTTCTGTTAATTGGTCTAATGTGGCTTGACTGAGTAAAGAAATGTGTACGGGTTCTCGATCGGGATAACGAGTTTCGCCGCTGGTGTCGCCGACTAATTGCAAAGGTGCAAACTGCGGGTGTCTCGCTTCTTTTGTGGGTTCAATTGCTGCCAAATATTCTGTGAAAAAACTGCCGATGCGATCGCGCCCCGCTGCTGTGTTTGTTTCTGCGGATAACACTGCAACTCCTTGACGCTTGACTGTTAAAACGGCAGTTTCCGGTTGATAATCACATTCTAAAGCTGCTAACAGAGGCCAATCGTTTTGAACCGCAAAATTTTTTTTGCTCATCCAAGGCACATTATCTGCGGGCTTTTTTGCAGCTTCCAGATTATCTGCAAACATTAAGGCAAAAGCTCGATCGCCCTTAATTCCGTGTCCTGCTGTTAAAGCAAACTCCGACATTTCTTGCGGTGTCAGCCCTTTAATTGGATAAATAAATAACTGTTTTATTGTTGCTAATGTCATAAATTTTTCCGAAGTTAGTAGAATCTAAGATTTTGCACCATTGTCAATAATCCTTTTTTGAACAGGCTTTTCAGCCTGTTCAGCGAGAAAATCTACTCTTTGTGGAACAGGCCGAAAAGCCTGTTCAGCGAGAATAGGGCAAGATGTGAGTAGAATTGGACTTACGCAGAACCTATATATGTAGGTAGGGTTCGCCGCAAACTTTGGGGGAATAGAAGCTATTTCACACACATTAATCAAATTGCTATAAAAACCCGATTAAGCTAGCAATTCATAGCGGCGGATATCTGGAGGCCCAACGGCCAAACCGTCTAATTTCTGTACGGCGTCTTGAATGTGAGTTGAACCGAGATGTAGTTCGAGCAAATCAGCACTTTCCCACTCTTCAACATAGGTAAAATCTGTGGGATCGGCTTGATTTTGCAGGAGTTCGTATTTGATGCACCCTTTTTCTTTACGAGTTGGTTCTATAATGCTCAGCAGCAGAGATTTAAGTTCTGCTACTTTGTCGGGAAAGGCTGCGAGGCGGGCGACTACTCGCAAGGTTGTTTTGGACATAGGAAAAAAGAGGCTATGCTATTTTAATTGAATTTACGGATTTCAATGAAGCAAACACTGTCATCAGTAACTACTGTAGCGCGGAATGGAACCAAATCAGCAGCGTACTTGCTGCTATGCCACTGCACATAAAACCTTCAGCTCAAGCTGGATTTCTGGGCGCTCCAGTTTTCGATACTGTAGCAACCAATGAATACATCAAAACTGAGTTGCTCAAACTTGGATGGCTAGCGAAAATCAAGATTCCGCCGATATATCGATTTTTGGGAACAGATGTTGACTTTGGCTCTGCTGGTGCGATTGTAGAAGTTCAGTTTTCTCACTATGCACTTCTATTAAACAATACTGTGCGATCGCAATTGTTTTTCAACACTAAGACGCCTCTGACAGGACAGCCCGTTAAGGTTGTTATTATAGTTACAAGAGCACAAATGTTTCCTGCTGCTAATAGCAGCCTTTACTACGAGCAAGCTGTGAATCAGTTAACAGTATTATCGGCCTCTCTATTTAATGTACCGCTCAGAATAGTGTGTTTATTCAACCAAAGGAATACAAAAGTACCTGCAAAATTGACTGTTTACAGCGCTCGAACATCAAGGACAATAGTAACTCAGCAAGAGTGTGAATGTCAAATAATTTCAGGACGCTCGCCCCGCAGTCGCAGTTCTATTCGGATTATTTGAAAAATGATATACTAGCTCCACAGCTCAAGTTCTAATTGCTCTCCAATTTTAGTAGAATTCAGCGTTTTCTTACCGTTGCCATTTAGCTTGAGGTCTACTGGTGGAGCTTTTCCCCGAATATCCGCAGCAAAAGCAGCTTCCTCATAGAGCAAGCGTTTCTCCATTTCTTCTAAGTGATACTCTTCGGGATATATTTTTGCTTTGCTGCGTTCAGTTGGTTTTTTACCTACTTGTACGTCAAACCGAAATCCTTCTATTGGCTGTCCGGTTTTTTCTACATAGTCCCGCAGAGTTTTTAAGTTGGGGAAATAGCCGCGCTCGTCCGGTTCCCCGCTTAAACGACGCAGCGCAACTTGATAATATTTTAGATCCAATTCTGCACCGATAAAATGCCGATCGCAGTTTTTAGCTACAACGGCCGCCGTACCCGAACCCATATAAGGATCGATAACAACATTACCTTTCACCGTTGTAGTCAAGACAATTCTAGCTATTAAGTCTTCGGGAAATTGACAGGGATGTATAGTTTGTTCTTCGTGGTTGTGTTTGACGTTGCGGAACATCCAAATGTCGCCTGGGTTTTTCCCGTCAGGATTGCATGAAAGTTCGCCTTTGCGAGATCCCCGGTAATGTTTTTTATTTTGATACTTTTGCGGTACTCTAATATCGTCTAAGTTAAATATATATTCATCGGATTTAGTAAACCAAAGAATTGTCTCGTGGCGGCATGAGAATTTCTTTCTGCCGTGCAAACCGTGCTGTCTCCCCCAGATAATTCGATTCCGAGGAATTAACCCGCAGGATTCTAGAATTGGAAAGAAGCGAATATCGAGCGGAATTAGCGTACCCCGATCGGAGAAAGCACCGACTTGCCAGAACAGCGAACCTGATTTTTTGAGAATTCGGCTGCACTCTTGGAGCACAATTCTCTGTTCTTCTAAATAAATATTGAGAGCTTGCTTGGTTTCGTATTCCTTGCCCAAATTGTAGGGAGGAGAGGATACTACTAAATCAACGCATTCATCTGGCAAGCTGCTCAGAAGTTCCAGACAATTTCCCAGAAATATCCGATCTAGCGGGAGCTGTTCTCGGTTCTGGTGCTGCTGCATTTGCTTTGCCTTTAATTTCAAAAAAACTTCAACTTTCACTGAAGATAACCCAAATCAGTCAATTAGTCAATACGTCAATCTTTGGGATAAAATCGCTTGTTTTCTGTAGAATATTCCCAGGCGATATTCTCCGGGTCTTTTTCGCGGCTCCACTGAGCAAACTCCGGCTTAAGTTTCCACTTGCCGATCGTACTTGCGTGAACTTTGAACCTGCGGGATAGTTCCGTCTGGGTAAAAGAGATTTTGGGCTTTTGAGGAGTCTTGGTTTGAGCAATGGGGAATAAATTTGGTTTTTTCTCTTGTGTTTTTTCCCGATTTGTGGGAGGCTCTTGAACAGCTATTGCCGCATTAGCTGTTTCGCTTTGATTGACAGTTGGAGCTATTTGAAAATAATACAAAATTCCGCCTTGTTCCGTCACTTCAAAATCTGCGGCAAACTCAGAGGCTCGTTCGTCGAGATACTCTTGAACCTTTTCTCCGGGCAGTTTTGCATTCATCGCCAAATCCAAAGCCGTAACTCGCCCTTGATTTTCCTTGATCAACTTATAGAAAACCGAGTCTAAATGAGCGAGTTTATTTTTTTGCTGCTGCTGATAGAGCTTGTAAGCCCAAGCAACGCCCGCTGTGGTGGCGATCGCCCAAAACATCCTTCCCGACTCGAAACTGGCAACCGCCGTCAAGGAAATAGGCAAAAGCAGGGTAAGATATCCCCAAATGCTTCCCTTCTTTAGGTTATTGCTGTTTTTGACCATAGTTCCTAAACAGGTACGTAGTTTAGCTTAGTAGAGCGTGTTTGAATGCCGCGAAAGTTGTTCGACAGTCGATATATCGATCGGCCCGCTGACACACCCAAAAACGGATACTGTGCCGCGTACACTCGCCTTGTGGACAATCCCTAATTTTAGACCAAAGTTCCAGCTCGTTTGATTCAATGTCGCAAGTAAATCGAAAATCGAAAATCGAAAATCGAGTGACGCACTCTACGACAAAATCCCAGAATCTACTTTTTTTGCAACCGAGGGTTCATGTACTTTTTTCGCAAACAGATTGCCATCCTGCTGATAGTTGTTGCTTGCTGTACGCTGACGATTAGTTGCAGCGAGAGTCGAACTGTCCAGTGTACTAAATTTACTGAAATTGTCAACAAAGGCAACGCTCTCATTGATGTTGATAAAGACAGCAACGATGCTGCAACGACCGACAATTTAGCTAAAAATTTGAACCTAATAGCGAATGAACTTCAAGCTCTGCGAATAACAGATCCAACCCTCAAAGAAATTCAGGAGCCATCGGTTAAATCCTTCCAGGAAATTAGTCAAGCACTCGGCGACATAAGCAAAAGCCTTCAGGCTGGAAATCTCGCTTCTACAAGTATAGAAGGTCGAGAGCAAATCCAAACAGCTCAAGCAGATATTATTAGAGCCGGCCAACAGGCGAATCAAGCAGCCGCAAATCAAGACGCTTTGACTAGCAAACTGATTAATTATTGTAAGGGCGATCGCTAAAGGCTAAGAGTTTTGTATTTTGAGATTGCCACGCGAACCCCAACAACCCACGGGGGGTGAAGGAATTTGAGGAATGCGTCGCCTTCACCTACTATCTACCCCTTTGCAATTACCCAATTTAGTGATGAATTTCTAGATTCAAAATATAGCGACCGAGTTGCACTTTCTCCGACCACAACTCGTATTCTAACTGCAAGTGATCCGGTTCCGGCTTTCCTGTCAGGGTCAAGTTGCGAGTGAAGTTGCGGAGTCGCAACTGTTCGGGAGTCGCCAGCGATTCGCCCTGAAGCCAATAACGGCTCAGGCCGTACATTCCTCGTTCCCAGCAGTGGCGGTAACTGTATTTGCCGTTTCCTTGCATCGTCATAATGACTCGATAGGGCGAAACTTCTAGCCAGAGCAACCGGGGTTTTGTAGTTGGGGGTAAGATTGTAACTGGCTCGGCAGATTCGTTGGAACCGTCGGAAAATTCGCGATCGATTATTGCTGGTTCGTGCAACAACAAGTGAAAGCGCTCGCGGTCTTTTTGATAAAGCGTAGCAGCGGTTTCAACGACTGACCACAAAGGTAAATCTGTGGAGACGAGCGATAAACTTACAGGCTTGCGGTGATGGGTCAGCATAAATAAAAGTTTAGGAGTTGTGGTGGATCGGGCAGTTTGAGATTTGAGATTTTAGACTTTAGATTTTAGATTGGCTGGGTTCCAAATTCCGGAGCTTTTGCTTAACAAAATGAAAAATCTACAACTCGCAATCGAAAATCTAAAATTGTTTAGTCACAATTCAA
This sequence comes from Microcoleus sp. AT8-B5, assembly GCF_036705565.1. Taxonomy (NCBI): domain Bacteria; kingdom Bacillati; phylum Cyanobacteriota; class Cyanophyceae; order Oscillatoriales; family Microcoleaceae; genus Microcoleus; species Microcoleus sp. AT8-B5. The sequence continues at coordinate 14,542 of NZ_JAUBUY010000028.1, read as the reverse complement.
TCATCTGGTCGATAACTCAGAGCTGGAGATGAAATCTAAGCAGATACACGGATAATATTTGTGAAATTAATGTGAAATCCGTGCCGTTGCGTCCGCACTCCCGTGTCGCCGACAACTGACAGCGGAGTCTCCGGGCGAGTTTAATCAGCCTTTAAGTTAACCGGACACATTGGGAAAAAACCCTCAGCCCGTACAAAAGACGACTGACTTAGGACTGAGAAAAAGGTAGGATAGCTAACGCCATCCAATCCTAGTTTATCTCAATGCAAGCTGACATTATAACTACTACGCTTCTTGACAAAAGCCAAACTTTAAGCATTCAAAAACCGGCATCGGGCTTGTCGCTGGTGGGGAGGATTCGAGTTCCGGGCGATAAGTCGATTTCTCACCGAGCTTTGATGTTGGGTGCGATCGCCCAAGGTGAAACGACAATTGAGGGACTACTCCTAGGAGAAGACCCCCGCAGCACGGCTAAATGTTTCTCGCTCCTGGGAGCCAAAGTTTCGGAACTCAATGCGGAACGGGTGACAGTCACGGGCGTCGGAATTGGCGAGTTAGAGGAGCCTGTGGAAGTCTTGGATGCGGGTAATTCCGGCACGACGATGCGGCTGATGTTGGGAATTTTAGCCTCTCATCCGGGGCGTTTTTATGCGGTAACGGGTGACAGTTCTCTGCGATCGCGCCCCATGTCGCGCGTCATTAAACCGCTACAACAAATGGGAGCGCAAATTTGGGGGCGAAAAAGTAATTCTTTAGCTCCTTTAGGGATACTGGGACAGCAGTTAAAACCGATTCACTACCATTCTCCGATCGCCTCGGCTCAAGTTAAATCTTGCATTTTGCTCGCCGGTTTGATGGCGGAGGGAGAAACTACAGTCACAGAACCCGCTCTGTCGCGGGATCACAGCGAACGGATGCTGCGAGCGTTTGGAGCCCAATTGAGCGTCGATCCAGAAACTTGTAGCGTGACAGTCACTGGGCCGACACAACTGCAAGGGCAGAATGTGATTGTACCGGGGGATATTAGTTCGGCGGCTTTTTGGCTAGTTGCTGGGGCGATCGTCCCAGGTTCCGAGCTCGTAGTCGAAAATGTCGGCGTCAACCCAACTCGTACAGGCATTTTGGAAGCTTTGGAGATGATGGGCGCCGATATTGAACTGCAAAATCAGCGAGAGGCGGCTGGGGAACCTGTAGCGGATATTTTGGTTCGTAGTTCCGGCCAATTGCGGGGATGCACCATTGCAGGCGACTTAATTCCCCGACTGATTGACGAAATCCCGATTTTGGCAGTAGCGGCGATCTTTGCCTCCGGTACTACAATAATTCGAGATGCGGCCGAGTTGCGAGTCAAAGAGAGCGATCGACTGGCCGTGACTGCTGCCGAACTCAACCGCATGGGAGCCCAAATTTCCGAGTTACCCGACGGTTTAGAAATTACCGGGGGAACTCCTTTGACTGGCGCGGATGTTGACAGCTACACCGACCACAGAATCGCCATGAGTTTGGCGATCGCAGCCCTCAACGCCACAGGTATTACTAACATTCACCGGGCAGAAGCTGCTGCCATTTCCTACCCCGACTTTACCGCCACTTTGCAACAAGTTTGCCATCCAAATTGAGATTGGGAGAGTGGGAGAGGGGGAGAGGGAGGAGTGGGAGATTAGGAAAGAGGAGAGTGGGAAAAATCCTCTTTCTTCCTTCTTCCTGACATCCGTTACATCCGTTGCCGAACTTCCTTCTTCCCTCTTCCTTCAACACCCCTTTAAGAATCTTTACCTACAACTTGTTCTTTTAAAGAATCAATTTCCGTTAACAACTCTTGGCGATTAGAAGCCTTGAGCAGATAGCGGTAAACAAACCAACCCGTATATCCCATGCCAATCAACTCAAAAATTGGAGCTACCAAAGGGACATCATTAAGAGCACCTAAAACTCCCAGCATTACCTTAATACTAATACCGCCTGCCAGGATTAAACCAACTGTGATGAGGGGCTTTTGGTAGTCAGCAAAAAAATTAGAGAGATAGGCTGGAAGTTCCGACAAAATTGTAATAACTTGGTCTTTAATATCTTGGAACTGGCCGGCCGTTGTTTCTGTGGTTGTCACTGTAGTCATGACCCCCGGTTTGTCCTCAACCAGATCTACTGTCACGACTTCAGTGATGGTTTGTGTCTCGTCCGAAAAGTTAGCTTGTGTCATTGGATACTTACTCCGTTGTCAGGTAAAATTGCAGGCTGTGAATTGCTGCCAGTAGAATTCTCCGGCAATTAGCACAGCATCCGCGCTGCAGGGACTAATTGATGAGACTAAGGCAGAGTTTCACAAATTGCAAGCAAAAATAATGATATGACTTGATTTTAAACAATTGCCTTCGCTGCCAAATCGGTCTTTTGACTCATTTTTTCACTTGAGAGAGGTCGATTTGATTCGGGCAAGGGCGTCCTTGTTCAAAGTCGGTGATATTGCCGATCGTGGTTTCGGCGATATTTTTCAAAGCTTCCTCGGTGAAAAAAGCTTGGTGTCCGGTAATCAGGACGTTGGGGAAAGTCAGCAAGCGCTGAAAAACGTCGTCTTGAATAACGTGATTTGACAAATCCTCAAAAAACAGATCCGTCTCTTGTTCGTAAACATCTAAGCCTAGGTAGCCAATTATACCAGACTTCAGTGCTTTGGTGACAGCTTTAGTGTCAATCAACTGACCGCGGCTGGTATTGATCAGCATCATCCCTGGTTTCATTTGCTCGATCGCCTCTGCACCGATTAAATGGTAAGTTTCCGGTATCAGCGGACAGTGCAGGCTGACAATATCAGAGGTGGCGAACAGTTCCGGGAGTGCGACGTATTCCATGCCTAGGGCGAGGCAATCTGGGTTTTGGTAAACATCGTATCCCAACAGGCGACACCCGAATCCGTGCAAAATTTGGGCAGTAATTGCGCCAATTCTGCCTGTTCCGACGATTCCCACCGTTTTGCCATGAAGGTCAAAACCCAACAAGCCGTCTAGGGCGAAATTGCCTTCGCGGACGCGGTTGTAGGCCCGGTGGATTTTGCGGTTGAGGGACAAAATCAGAGCGACTGCGTGTTCCGCGACGGCGTAGGGAGAATAAGCCGGAACTCGGAGGAGAGTTAGATTTAAATCCTTCGCTGCTGCTAAATCGACGTGATTAAATCCGGCGGATCTCAGGGCCAGCAAGCGGACGCCTTTTTCGGCAATGCTAAGCAGCGTTTTCGCGTCCAAGGAGTCGTTCACGAACGCGCAAACGGCCGGAAATCCAGCAGCCAAAACGCTGGTTTCCAGGTTCAGACGCGGTTCAAAAAAAACTAAATCGTGTTTGCCGCCGACATTCGCTGCTTCCAGAAATGTGCGATCGTAGGATTTGGTGCTGAATACGGCTACCTTCATGATTTTTGCCTGCAAACCCAGTAATAGTTGGAAATTTTTTCCAGATCAACTCTAAATTTTACTAGAATACCGTTGCCCCAAACAACCCACTTTCCATGAGAAATATTGAATTTCGTAACAAGAGCCTCTCTGAAGAACACAATTTTTTAGCTTGAGGGCAACTCCTGCTTAATTTTGGGAATTTCATTGCTTATACTGTAGTGAAGCGCGAGCGTTAATTGCTAAATTCTTAGGACAAACTCCAATGCCTAAAAAAATCAAAACTATAATTTATGAAATCTTAGAAACCTCAGAGTCAAGCAATTTATACAGTTTAGCAGATGATGTTTTCATAACTTGTTTGATTCTGATTAACGTCGCAGCTTTTATTGCTTCTACTTCCCCCACCTTGTCGCCAGAACACACATCGCTTTTGGCAAACATCGAAATTGTTTCCTCCTTAGTATTTACAATAGAATATATTTTGAGGCTATGGGTTTCTACAGTCGATCGCAAATACAGCCACCCGCTTTGGGGAAGATTGAGATATGCTCTTACACCGCTAAGCTTGATTGATTTAATTTCAATCTTACCTTTTTACTTCTTGCTGTTATTTCCTAGTTTTAACTTCGTTAACTTAATTCGTGTTTTGCGCCTGTTGCGCTTGCTAAAAATGAGTCGCTATTCAGAATCGCTCAGAACTCTGGGAGCAGTATTGTACGCTAAAAAAGAAGAGTTAATTGCCACTGCATTTGCAGTTTTTATTCTCTTAATATTTGCCTCTAGCGTCATGTATTTTGTTGAAAACGAGGCGCATCCCGAAACTTTTGCGAGCATCCCCGATGCAATGTGGTGGGGAGTTGTGACATTAACTACTGTCGGTTACGGTGATATTTATCCAATCACTCCTTTAGGAAAATTGTTAGGAGCAATATTAGCATTTTTGGGAATTGGAATTTTTGCGTTACCTGCGGGGCTCATCGCTGCGGGTTTTTCCGAGGAAGTCCAAAGGAGAAAGCAGGAAAAAATGGCGGCAAATTTAGAGCAATCGGCGAATTGTCAATCGGTCAAAAGGCTGGCGGAAATCGAGGTCGGCTTTGAAGAAAAGCAAAGGGCGATCGCACTTCACATCGAAAGTTCGTCAGACTTGATGAGAAAATGTGTTCAAATTGCCAAACAGAAGTTAGGAAGTGATTTTCAAAATGAACAAATTATACGCGATTTAGCTATTCATTTGTACAATGAAGCCGTCCGCAAATTCGACCTGTAATTACAGATATATATTGCCTGTAATTCCACCCAATCGTTGCCATCGCTTGTGGTTGGTTATCACTGCTTTATGTAATGACTCATGACCAATAGTTAATTACCAATCTGGTGGCAAATTGTAATATTCGAGAGTTGATTTGTCTGCCAGCAAATCTTGGGTTTTTCTGTCAATTTTTATCTCACCATCCGCCAAAACTAACGCCCTTTGAGTCGTTTTACCGATCCAATTCAAATTGTGAGAAGCAATCAAAATTACCTCGATCGGCAATTGGGACAAAACAGACGCCAAATGACGCCGCCACGAGGGATCGAGTCCGTTCGTCGGCTCATCTAAGATTAAAATTGCCGGCTCTAATGCTAAAATTGCTGCCAAGGCTGCTAATCTTCTTTGACCTCCCGAAAGTTCGTGGGCCGAACGGTTGGCAAATTCTACTAAACCAAATTCGTCTAATAGGGCTAAAGCTCGATCGCGCGCCACTCCCGGCGGCACTCCGTAATTGCGAGGCCCGAACATGACATCCTCTAAAATAGTCGGCATAAATAGCTGGTCGTTAGCATCTTGAAAGCAAAATCCAATCTGCCTGCGCGCCTGCGATAACGTCGCCTCTTCCAACTTTTTTCCCTGCACTCTAATCTCGCCCGCTTGAGGGATTTTTAATCCGATCAAGTTTTCGAGTAAAGTGCTTTTACCAGCACCTGTCAGGCCGAGTAGAGCCACTCTTTCTCCTGGTTGCAAACTAAAAGAAATTCCCCGCAATATTGGCTTTTGATCGGGATAGCCAAATACTAAGTTTTCTACTTCGATTGTTGGCACAGATTTTAGTCTACTCAAGTTTTATTTGCCTCGATTTTAGGATTAAGAGTATGTAACCGCAGAGAGCACAGAGGGCGCAGAGAGGGGAAGGGAGAAGGCAAAAGGTAGAGGAATGAATTAATCAATTACCAATTACCAATTGCCCCTTCTAAATTACCACTTACCATAAGAAGCTATTGTTAATCCGGCTGCCATTACAATTGCTACTGTCAGCCAGAGTCGCTCTTTTGGTGTTGATTTTGATTCGGCAGGTACAGCTCCTTGATACCCGCGAATTAGCATTGCTGCGTGTACTCTTTCTGCCCGATCGAGACTTCGCAAATAAAGCGCTCCGATCATGGAAGCACTGGCGTAGCGCAGCCATCCTCCGGTACCCGACAAGCCCCGGAGTTGGGCTGATATTTTCATGCGGTTGACTTCGGACAGCAGGATTTCTAAGTATTGTCCTGTTAAAAGTACAATTTCTTGCAAACCTGCTGGTAGGGGTAATCCTTTGAGGGCGATTCCGAAACTGTGGGGTGGCAAAGTTAGCAGAAAACTGTTCATAATTAGCAGGCAAATTAGGGAACGCAGCAACAAAAAACTGGCGCGTTCCCAACCTTGGGGCAGCACTAATAAGGACAGAAAAATCAATTCTGCTCCCAACAGTTGCGCTAGGGTTCGCACCGGAGCCCTGAGCCAAAACGACCAAAAAAGTGCGATCGCCCCATAAATTCCCAGCCACAGCCAAGCGCCTGTCTTCAGAAAACCCATGCCAATCACAATTGTGAGAGACACTCGCAATCGAAAAGGTATGGAGAGTTTAGACATCTTTAGGTTTTACCACCAACTGAGCAATCCCAAAAGCCGCGCCGAAGCTGAAGGCAGACCCTAAAAGTCCAGCAATGCTAGTACCAATAGGCTGTTCTTCTAATCCTTTAACTGTGTAATCTGCTAAAGGAGTGGGATTTTCGATCGCCACAGCTTCTTTATCTTTAAAGCCGTATTTTTCGGCTACCGCTTCTAACCCGTCAGGCCAACTTGAAGCAAATAGTGAAAGCACCCCGGAAATTAATAAAACTCCGATTACTGGCACTATCCATTTCTGCAATTGTGGCTGTTCTCCCGGCAGTAAATCCGGCCGCACTTTGACGAGATAAGTTAACACGCCGCCTGTAATTACCCCTTCGCCAATCCCAATTAAAATATGTACCCCTACCATTGCTGGCAATGCGATATTGAGCCCTACAGTACCAGAAATTGCCAATTGGATCGCCACACTAATCGAAGCAGCCACGACGCTGAGGCCAGCGGCAATACCCGCAGCTAGGGGCAAACGATTTCTAGAACCTCCCAAAAGTTGCTGCAATGGCTGCAACAGCCACCAGCCCACCCAAATGCCAACTAGCCCCATGTTAAAAATATTAGCTCCCAAGGCGGTGATGCCCCCGTCGGCAAACAAGACGCTTTGAATTATAAAAACTGTGCTCATCGCTAAAGTTGCCGCCCAAGGGCTCCCCAAAACGACGGAAGCGAGCGCCCCTCCCAACAAGTGGCCGCTAGTGCCACCAGCTACCGGAAAGTTGATCATCTGGGCTGCAAACACGAAAGCTGTAGTTAAGCCCATAATTGGGGCTTGTCGGAGTCCAAGACTGGCGCTGGTTCGATTTAGGGCAACTGCGATTGCTGCTGCGCTTGCTATGCCGGTGGCAATGGCTACTGGCGGTGAAAGAAAACCATCAGGTATGTGCATTGATGTATCCTAACGAGAGAAGTTCCAACTCTTTAGTCAACTATTTTTTACTAAAATTTAAAACCCCCTCTGGGGGCATTAATGCGATCGAGCGATCGGGGGATTTGCGGCGGGCGATCGCTTATTTGACATAGATTCGGGCTTCACAGCCAAAGTTTTGAGGATGAAAATGCAACATTAAATAATCCTGAAGAATTATTCGGATATTGTACCGAAGACCCCCACATTCAAGCTTTTTGATAAAAAGGATCAATGTTTGTTTACAGATTAACCTGCAAAATGTATTTACCATCAAGCTCAAGCAATAATTAAAAAAAAATATCAAGAAAAAACTGAAAATCCCTAATTGGTTTTATTCCCACTCTTGAGAATAACTTACATTAAATTTTTGACCGAAATCATCCAGGATACAAGTCCTGAATTCATCCGTCCAGAAATAAAAAACCTGTATCCGATGAAACTTGCCGAACGTATTTATCTCGCGCAAGTCAGTCGATTTTAGATTTTAGATTTTAGATTTTAGATTTACCCCACAGATAAATCTGGGAGCTTGAACTAGGGTCTAAAATTTTGATCTTTCCACCACTCCTGTACGTGGCAGCGTATCCGTTTTTGGGCTGGGTTAATGCTTTAATCTAAAATCTCACATCTCAAATCTAAAATCGATTGACTTTTCCCATCGCAATGTGGCGCGTTAGGGAACATCTCATATTTGTAAAAACACTTCTTCTTCCTCTTCCCTCCTGCCTCCTGCCTCCTGCCTCCTGCCTCCTGCCCCCCAGCAAGAGAGCCTCAAAACTCCAATTTTTAGCTGGGCTGCTTTCATTCAGATGCTCCCGCGCGTTAGCCAAAAATAAATGTTTCGCGGTTTTCATGTCAAGTCTTTGACAATGGAGGGGCAAAATCCCGCTAATGCTGTTGCTAAGGGGTGGCCTAACGAGCTATTGCGAGTAACAGTCCGCTTCCGGCTGCAAATAATTCCAGTTTAGCTGTTGACAACCCCAAAAATTTGTCTGACAAGTCTCCAGAGGTTGTACCTTTCACTAATATGTCTACTGAAACGGCTATGGCAAGTAGGGCTACAGATAATACTCTCCAAGCTGTACCTGTATCAGCAGCCCAGCAGAAAGTTTAGGCGGTAGATGGAACAAATCAGACAGCAGAAATTACGGCGTAAAACTAGATGAGTTAACTCTGAAACTGTACGATCGCATCGATCGAAGTTGGCAAATTAGCCCTACGTTCAATCAAAATCTAGTCTATCGAGTCAGTACAAGTCAAGATGGGGCGATGGCGTTCCGCCCCGCAAGCTACGGCAATTTCCAGCCACTCAATCAACCAGCCAAGGATTACACCAAAGAAACTCCTTTGCCAAATCTCCTCAAATCTTCCGAAACTAGCAGCAGTAACAGTGCAGCACCAGTCGCTAAATTTACTGTAGTGTTTGAACCTACAGGAACCTTAGAAGTTAACCCCTAGCTCACATACAACATCTCTCCGGTAAGCTGCGCCATCAGCACCTTACTTTTCCTTTTTAACTTAAATGTGCTATTATAAACAGCGCCCTCTAAGGCATTCTACCTCTAAAACAACAAATGAAAGAACTTGACGAGAAAAAAACCCAGGAACTGCTATGCACCATCATGGAATGGGAACTTGCAGGTGTCGTGCGCTATACCCACTATTCACTAATGGTGACAGGGCCAAACCGGATTCCCATCGTGCAGTTTTTTAAAGCACAAGCAACGGAATCTCTACTCCACGCCCAACAAGCAGGAGAAATTCTCACCGGTTTAGAGGGACACCCCAGTCAGAAAATTGCTCCCATCGAAGAAACCTACAAACACTCGGTGAAAGACTTGTTAGAAGAAAGTTTAAATCACGAGAAAAAAGCCCTCAAAAAGTATAAGTCTTTACTTGAAGTCGTGACCAACTCCAGCGTTTATTTGGAAGAATATGCCCGAAATCTAATTGGGCAAGAAGAATTACACCAAGTAGAACTGAAAAAAATGCTCCGGGATTATAGTTGATTTAATCATTAGTTAATTGTGATTGGTTATGGGTTATTGGTTATTGGTTATTTCCAATGACCAATGACCAATGACCCATGCCCCATGACCATGCCCCCTAATTATAAAAAATGAATTTTAGTGAAGCCATACCAACTTTTATAGTTACCCTGCGCGAAGGCGTAGAAGCCGCCTTAGTAGTCGGAATTGTACTAGCTTGTCTTAAAAAAGCTGAGCAAAGTAACCTCAATTCTTGGGTTTATGCAGGTGTCGCAGTCGGCATTGCTTCTAGCGGTATTGTGGGTGTTATATTCAATGGATTGCTCGCAGCACTATCAACATCTGAGCAGCCTTACGCACCAGTCATTAAACAGCTATTAGAGGGCGTATTGGGAATTGTGGCGATCGCAATGCTAAGCTGGATGCTAATTTGGATGACTCAGCAAGCTCGCTTTCTCAAAGCAGAAGTTGAAGGAGCAGTTACAGCAGCTTTGACAGAAAATAGCAATGCCGGCTGGGGCGTATTTGGCTTAATTTTTATTGCGGTACTGCGCGAAGGTTTTGAAACAGTTATATTTGTCAGCGCTCAATTTCAACAAGGTTTGAGTCCCGCTTTGGGTGCTTTGGGCGGTTTGACTGGGGCGGCAATCATTGGCGCGCTACTGTTCAAGTGGGGTGTCAAAATTGATATCCGCCTGTTTTTCAAGTTTATGGGGATTTTGTTGTTGTTAATCGTGGCAGGTTTGGCAGTATCTGCACTCAAGCATTTTGACCAAGCCGCTGGGATTTTGTCGCAGATGAATAGCAAGTATGCAGCGATTTGTGTTTATTACGATCGCCTCGCACCAGTCCACTCTTGTATTTTAGGCCCGATGGTGTGGAATGCAGCAGAAATTTTGCCCGATCGACAATTTCCAGGAGTGATTCTCAAAGCACTGTTTGGATACAGAGAGCGACTTTATCTCGTCCAAGCGGCGGCTTACACAATATTCTTAACCACCATCGGCAGTCTTTATTTCCAAAAATTAAGTTCTAAGCCGACTGTTCCCAACCAAAATACTCCGCCAGCTCGATCGGAAACTCGCCCTCAGTAGGTATGCAAGCATTTGTTATCGGTTGTTTTGCTGATTCCAAGCAGAGAAAAAAATTAGCCCAACAGGCAAAAAAATGACCAAAATTTTTCAGGTTGCGGGATTGATTATTTGACTTTTATATGTCATTATTTAATAATGGTAATAGTTTTTATTATTTCTATAAATAAGCTGTGGAGTATTTAAAATAGTATTGTATGGTGCGGAGCGTCCTCCGCGTTTCCCTTGTCGGTGGAAGCGAGCGATATCTGACGCACCCTACTGACATCGTTAGTGGTTTAAATGCTCCACAGCTTACTTGTATTATTATTATTTAATAATACCGTAAATCCCCCCAAAAAGCCAGCCATACCCACTCAAAAAACACAAAAATTTTATAAGCAAAATTAACCAACTTAAAAAATTTACAGTTAACGGTTAACAGGGTAATGCAAGACGCGGACTACCGCTAGGGCGAGCCTGTGAGGACCTAGGCGCACCCTGCAAAAGTTAAGGCTGTTCTTCCCCACCCCAAATCTGCCCCCAGCCAGATTTGGAGTAAACAGTTTTCTGATATGCGCTGTTATCGCTTATAATAAGTACAAGAATATTTACAGAGCTCCGAAAGTTCTTAATCAACCTTATAATCCTTAATGAAGCTTAAAATTAAAAAATTGTTCGTTAAAGTTACCTGGAACCCCCAGAAGGCTGTAGGATCTGCCATTCGGTTAGCGGTGAGATAAATAATGATGCCCCGGATACTTGTTATTGATGATGACGCGGCGATCGCCGAACTTGTAGCCGTCAACCTAGAAATGGCTGGCTATGAAGTCACCCAGGCAGAAGACGGCATCAAAGGTCAGGCACTAGCAATACAACTGCTCCCCGACCTGATCATCCTAGACCTCATGCTGCCTAGAGTAGACGGATTCACCGTATGTCAGCGTTTGCGGCGTGACGAGCGCACCTCAGACATTCCCGTCTTGATGTTGACAGCCTTAAGTCAAACTCAAGACAAAGTAGAAGGCTTCAACTCCGGCGCCGACGACTACCTGACAAAACCCTTTGAACTAGAAGAGATGCTAGCCCGAGTGCGAGCTCTACTAAGGCGCACAGACCGCATTCCCCAAGCTGCCAAACACTCCGAAATTCTGAATTACGGCCCGCTGACCCTTGTCCCCGAAAGGTTTGAAGCTGTTTGGTACGCTCAGACAGTCAAACTGACCCACCTAGAGTTTGAGTTGCTGCACTGCTTGCTTCAGCGCCACGGTCAGACAGTCTCTCCCAGCGAAATTCTCAAAGAAGTGTGGGGTTACGACCCCGACGACGACATCGAAACTATTCGTGTACACATCAGACACCTGAGAACCAAGATGGAACCCGATCCCCGCCATCCTCGGTACATCAAAACCGTATACGGGGCTGGTTATTGCCTGGAGTTACCCAACAACGAACAAGTAGCTGAAGAAACCAAATCCTCTGCTTGAGCTAGCACGCCAGATGCAACAAGCAGTTAAAAATCCCGCTAGAAAAGCCTGAGAGCATTTGCTCTCAGGCTTTGTTGTTTTGAGTTTGAGATGAATATGTCAACAAGTAGCCATTAACTCTCTTGATTCGGAAAAAAATAATCCCGCATCCCCCTCTCACCGCAGGGCGGTTTCATTCTCAGGAAAATCGCGATTTTGTAGTAGGGGCTGTGCGACCCCTACTCCCCGTGCCCGCCCCCCCACGGACGATGAAATCGATGTTTCAAATATCGGGACTCTTCACGAGGGTTTGCCCCTACGGAGCCTGAAACAGCCCTGCCTCTAACCGTACTTTTAGAGAAGCTTGTCCATAGGAAAGTACCGGATTTCTTTTTCCACCTTGTCTTTTTCGAGAGGATTGGATAGCTACTTAGGGCTTGCTGAAAAAGTCAGAAAACAGCATTTAGAAAGATGAGTGAATTTGAGCTGGCATCGGCAATATAAGTTGTGTCAATCTTGTGATGGCGAAACATAGCTTTTACCAATGATTTAAGCCAAAAAACATGACAAAAGGTTTTTGTTGTGAAATAGACCGAAAAAAAGCCAAAAAGCCTGCCGTAGCAGGGCAGAAAGATTCATCACCAGAAAAGTTATTGCGATGCTTGTTTCAGAAGTATTACCAAGTTTAGCCATCACTCTACCGAGGCTGAATCTTCTTTTGGCTTCTCCAAATTTTCCCTCAATTGAGTTACGAATTCTCTCGTCTGACTGAGCCTGTTTTTTCGTTGACTTGCTGATATTTGTCGGGGGCCTTCCTAGAGGGGGGGCCACTCATTCTAATCCCTCTTTCTTTGCACCACGCTCGATTTTCTCTGGTTCGATAAATTCGATCTACATGAATTGATTCAGGATAGAATCCCGTGAACCGTTTAAATTCTTCTACTTGTTTCTTTAAGTCTACAGACTCGTTAAAATTATCCCAACTAATTCGGTCTAAAAACACGTATCCGTTACGACAACTGGCTGACAGCTTTGCCCCAAACTCAACGGATTTCCCGGCTTTCCCTCTGACGATGGGGCGGATGTGGGGTTGTGTTAAACTTACCCCAACTGTCCTCAATACTATGTGTTTTATTTTCATACATCCATAACTGTTGACGGTAGACTTCTGTGACTACTAATAGCATTTTATAATAATATTTATTCAGCCACGTTAGCTCACCCATTTCCTCGATATGAGCTAAATTTCTTTTAATATATTGAAGTTGTTTCTTAATCGCTTTTCTTCGTTCTTTTAGTGATGATCTTCGTTTCTTTGCTACTGTCAAGTATTCTTTTCTGGCTAGGTTTCGATCAGGGTAAGCTCATCTAATTTGGTATAAATTGTACTTGACAAAACAAACAAAATACACAGGTAGCCCGCTCGTCATTAACGGTTCTATAATGCCTCAAAAGCTAAGTCATCAAGGTAAGGAAAAGTTTATGGGCATGAGTAAAGGATTCGCTCCTTCCAAGCCAACGGCAAAATCCCAAGAGTTCAACAAGCCAAAACCCATCTCTATGGAAGATTTACAAGCTGGCTTTTCAAATTATTTTGATGACGTACCAGATCCAAGAGTGGAGCGAACCAAACACCACTTACTCAAAGATATTCTCGTCATTGCCTTATTAGCTGTGATAGCCGGAGCGGATGGGTGGGAAGACATGGAAAATTATGGAATCAGTAAGTTTACCTGGTTACAAAAGTTTTTAAAGTTACCCAATGGCATCCCAAGTGACGATACATTCCGTCGGGTCTTTGAAAAGCTAGAGCCAAAAATTTTAGAGCAAAAATTAGCTCAGTGGATGAAACAATTAATCGGGTCAGTTGCTCAAGAAGTGATCCCGATTGATGGCAAAAGTCTGAGAGGGTCTTATGACCGACAAAAAGGGGTAAAAAACTTACATTTAGTGACGGCATGGGCGAGTGAACATCGGTTAGTTTTGGGACAAGTCAAAGTTGAAGACCATTCAAATGAAATCACAGCGCTCCCGGCATTGTTGGAATTAATTGACATCACCGGAGCCATTATTACGATTGATGCGATGGGGACACAAACCGAGATTCTTCGGTTGATTCGTCAGAAAAAAGCCGATTATGTAGTCACCTTAAAAAGTAATCATCCAACTCTTTATAATCAAGTTAAAACCTGGTTTGATATGGCGAAATCTCAACAGTTTGAGGGAATTGAAGTGAGTCAGGATTCCCGCACAGAAAAGGGACATCATCGCGTCGAAATTAGAAAAGTTTGGGCGGTGCCAGTGGCGGCATTAGGAGGACTTTATAAACAAGAACAATGGACTGACATTCAGACTATTGTTTGTGTAGAACGAGTCCGTCATCTTTGGAACAAAACGACTCAAGAGGTACAGTTTTACCTAAGTTCTTTACCAGTGGATGCTCAGCTTAATGGTCGTGTAATTCGTCAACATTGGGGGATTGAAAACCAAGTTCATTGGACTTTAGATGTCACTTTTAATGAAGACCAATGTCGCATTCTGTCGTTAAACAGCCCTCAAAACTTGGCTCTTCTAAGACGAATGGCACTTAATGCCATCAATCAAGAAACGACTCTCCGACGTAGTTTGCGACAAAAAAAGAAACGAGCGGCGATGAATGATGACTATATGATGCAGATTCTCAAGTGCTTGTGTCAAGCCTGATTAAGATGCTCTTACCCTGAGGTTTCGATAAGTTCTTGGTTTTTTTTTACGGGTGACTGAATTTGAGTGTGCAAAGCATCTATGATTGTTTCGGTT